>PAQL01000012.1 GCA_002709295.1 Phycisphaerae bacterium
CGATCGAGTCCTCGCGGATTCCGAAGAGTTTCACACCGGCGAAACCCGAGGTCGACGAACTCGTTCCACCTCCGGCCCCGGAAGAGCGGATCGAGCACGGCCGGCGCCGCCGCGGAGACCGCGGCCGGGTCCCCGTTCTCCCCGATCCTCTCCCAGAGCTCGATGGCGAGCTCGTCCCTGCCCAGAAGCACCAGCCTGCGAACCGCATCGAAGGATCGAGCCGGATCCCCGGCGATCGCCCGCATGTCCTCCCGAGCGACATCGATCAGCGGCTCCGCATCCGGAATCGGAGCTGCTTCGGCGAGGGGCGTGGTCGAGACCTCGAACATCGCCGGAGGAGGCGCGATCATGAAGGGATCGCCGATCGTGGTGATCTTCCAGATGCCCGACATCGGACCGGAGCCCGGCCACTGGCGCCCCGCAAGCAGGAACGGCACCCCGGCCCGGATCCGACGGGTCTGCAGGATCGGGGGCACGAACGCCGTGAGATACGGCTCGTCCACCGAACCGATGCAGGCGTAGACACCCCGACGAAGGGCCCGACCACCCACGGTGTTCGTCTCGCCCGGCCTCTGCAACGAGAAGGAATGCACCATGGACAGCGCCATCGGCCTGCGGAGGAAGGGCATGTCCTGGGGCCATGCGGCCTCGTCCTCGAAGAGATGGAACTTCCAGGCCATCCCATGCGAGTTGAGATAGAGGATGTCCGCGGGAAATCCTCCGAGCAGCATTCGTCGCCATGCCTCGAGATCCGCCTTGTCGTCCTCGAAGAAGAGCGACGCGTAACCGGCTTCCGCCAGTTCGACCGCGGCCTCCTCGACGGCGTAGGAATCCCACGGTCCGGATTTCCGGTAGCCCGACACCAGCCACGCGTTTCTTCGCTGCAGGAACAACGACGACATCGCCATCGCGGCGGACCGCCCCTCGTCCCCCCAGATCCATCCGACATAGGCCCAGCGGGATCCATCGTCGTGGCGGCAGAGGGCATCGGTGGTGGCATACGGACCGTCACCCGGATCACGACCTCCCAGCGAGACCCGAGCCCCCGCGGGCGGAGTCGTTCGACATCGGACCGGCATCGCACGACAGATCGCGACCGCATCGAGGTCGTCACCGAGACTCCGCCAGGTCCAGCCGGTCTCCTCCGCGGCGGTGCGGAGTCCTTGTTCCAGACGTTGCAGCTCCACCGAGGACATCTCGCCGTCGACCGGAGTCGGCTCCCCCTCGAGAAAGACCAGAGGCAGTCCACGGCCGGCGGCCAGGGTCACGGCGGCTGTCCATGCCGGATCCCCGGGCGTGGTGGCCGCGAATCCCGGAGGCTTCCAACCGAACCGTTTGAACTGTTCGACCTGCGGCTCCCGGGGATCGGAGGCCCCCCATGCGATCCTGCAGGCTCCGAGCATCATCGCCCTGCGTCGCTCCGGATCGTCGGGCAGTCTCCGGGCGGTCGCCGGCACCCTCACGATCTCCTCGGGCTGGAAGGCCCGGATGAACGCCGCGGTGTGCGGATCGGATTCGAAGAGCACCGGCCACTGACCGGCCGGGGACCATCGCGCGACCTCCTGCAGCCAGGTGTCGGGATCCGGCACCAGCACCACCCGAGACACGATCGGACGATTCCGCTCGCACAACGCCACCTTCGCTCCGAGAAGCACCGGCCAGGGCGGCGGTTCCTTCCCGGCGGCCTGGAATCGCGCCGATGCCGGGGAATCGAAGAGGGCGGCCAGAGCGACCGCGAACACGAGGGCGAATCTGCTGAGGATGGGCATCGGTCGATCCCGATCGGAGGAACATCGTGACGGAGTCAGGATGAAAGACGATATCCATCGGCCAGGGCGGTGAAGCTCTCCACCTGGGAATCGATCCACGCCTGATCGTGTCCGAGTTCCGCCGCCATGATCGCCGCCACCCGGGGGGCGACCTCGATCGAAGCGGCCGCGTCCAGAAGGATGCAGCGGGTCCGACGCGAGAGGGCATCGTCGAGATCACCGGCCATCTCGTGTCGAGCCGCGAACACGATCTCCGCCCCGGTGCAGGGCAGATCGTCGTGAAGCGGCTTCGCGAGCTCGGGGTCNNNNGCGGCGATNCNCNCNACNATCGNNGCATCCGATCCNTACATNCGNNCNGGATCNTGGGNCGGAAGNCCNGGATCGTCGCGNTCNANNGNTCCNTGNANCCGAAGNGACTCNGTCACGCAGGNNCGTTCCTCNANNCCCCCCACCGNGACCACGTGCTTCATNGTGTCCTCGGCCATCTTNCGNTAGGTCGTCCANTTNCCGCCCACGATCGTNACCACCCCGGAANTCGAGACGAAGACCTCGTGGTTNCGACTGATCGACTTNGTNGANCCNCCGGTNCCCCCNGGATGNACCANNGGNCNCTGNCCGGCGAANACNGACTTCACNTCCGNGTGNGAGGGATCCTTCGNGAGGTANCNGTTNGCGTTGCGNAGNATGAACTCGANCTCGTCNGGNANGGCNCGNGGNTCNAGATCCGGCTTCTTCATCGGNGTGTCGGTGGTGCCNACCACCACNCGGTGNTGCCAGGGNATNACGAAGAGCACNCGNCCNTCGTCGGTGTGGGGAACCATGATCGCGGTGTCNGNNGGCTGGAACTCNCGGTCCAGNACGATGTGCACGCCNTGGGCNGGCTCGATNACNGGNGCGGCNTCCGGNTCNTCGACCCGACGGAGTTCNTCGGCGAAGATNCCNCAGGCNTTNACCACCACNCGNGCCGAGANNTCGAACTCGTCNCCCGNGACNNNGTCGCGNANCACCGCNCCNGTGCAGGTGACCACGTCCTTGCGNAGCCCCACCACCCGNCANCGNTTNGCG
The DNA here is from genome assembly GCA_002709295.1 of Phycisphaerae bacterium. GTDB lineage: Bacteria > Planctomycetota > Phycisphaerae > Phycisphaerales > SM1A02. The sequence continues at coordinate 2,835 of PAQL01000012.1, forward strand.
ACCACNGCGCCGTGNTCNGCNGCNGTGCGNGCNAGGTCGATNGCNAGNCNNGANTCGTCGAACTGNCCGTCGTGNTACCTNACTCCNCCCTTGAGANCNTNCTGCTCGACGTTNGGNATCTCCTCGNTCACCTCGCNNGCGGANANCATCNGNCTCGGNGCNAGNTTCANNCTNCCCGCGAGNAGGTCGTANGCCTTCAGGCCCGCNCCGTAGAAGGGNCCNTCCCACCACTTGTACTGNGGNACGATGAANGGNAGNTCNCGNACGATGTGCGGTGCNTTCNGGTAGAGCAGGCCNCNTTCNCGAAGNGCNTCGGTCACCAGCGAGATGTCCAGCTGCTCGAGATAGCGGACGCCGCCGTGGACGAGCTTGGTGCTTCGACTGCTGGTCGCCTTGGCGAAGTCCTCCGCCTCGACCAGTGCGGTCCGGTACCCCCGACTCGCGGCATCGACCGCGACCCCGAGACCGGTCGCGCCGCCCCCGACCACCAGGACGTCGAAGGACTCGCCGCGCAGTCGTCCGACCATGTCTTCACGCCGGAAATCCGTGCTCACAGATCCTCCTCCGCCCAGTCGCGGGTCCGTTCGACCGCCTTGCGCCACCAGTGCATCAGCCGTTCTCGTTCATCCGCCGACATCGAGGGCTCGAACACGCGGTCGATTTCGTGATGCGATTCGAGATCCTCGACATCCTTCCAGACCCCGACCGCGAGGCCGGCGAGATACGCGGCCCCGATCGCGGTCGACTCCACCATCTTCGGACGGGAGACNGGNACCCCGAGGATGTCGGCCTGGAACTGCATCAGGAGATCGCTCGCACAGGCGCCGCCATCCACCCGAAGCTGCTCGATGCGGATCCCGCTGTCCGCCACCATGCAGTCGAGGATGTCCCGGGAGCTGTAGGCGAGACTTCGAAGCGTCGCCAGAGCGATGTGGGCGTCGTTGGCTCCACGGGTCAGCCCGAGGATCGCGGCTCGCGCATTCGGATCCCAGTGCGGGGCTCCGAGCCCGGCGAAGGCCGGCACCACGAAGACCCCATGAGGATCGTCGACGCTTCCGGCAAGCTCGTTCACCTGCGGAGCGGAATCGATGATCTTGAGACCGTCCCGCAACCACTGGATCGCGNCACCNGCGATGAACACCGATCCCTCGAGGGCGTATTCCAGGGGGCCGTCACCGATCCGCCATGCGACGGTGGTCAGCATCCGGGAGGGACTGGGCCGGGGCTCGGTGCCGGTGTGCATCAGCATGAAGCACCCGGTCCCGTAGGTGTTCTTGGCCATGCCNTCGCGGGTGCACAACTGCCCGAACAACGCCGCCTGCTGGTCGCCGGCGATCCCGGCGATGGGAAGCGACCTGCCGAACAGTCCGGGATCGGTCTCCGCGATCACCCCGCTCGAGGTGACGACCTCGGGAAGGATCTCGCGGGGCACGTCGAAGAGCCGAAGCATCTCCTCGTCCCAGTCCGCGGTGTGGAGATTCCAGAGCAGTGTCCGGCAGGCGTTGCTGGCGTCGGTCGCATGCACCCGTCCGCCGGTGAGCTTCCAGACCAGCCAGGTGTCGATGGTTCCCGCCGCCAGTTCACCCCGTGAGGCCCGCTCCCGCGCCCCGGCGACGTGGTCGAGGATCCACTGGAGCTTGGTGCCGGAGAAGTACGGATCGAGCACGAGTCCGGTCCGATCGCGAACGTCCTGCTCGCGACCCTCGGCCCGGAGCGTTTCGGTGACATGCCCGGTCCGTCGATCCTGCCAGACGATCGCGGGATGGATCGGAGCTCCGGTGGAACGATCCCAGACGACGATCGTCTCCCGCTGGTTCGTGATCCCGATCCCCGCCACGGAATCCACCCCGATCCCGGCCTCGCCCATCGCGGTCTCGATCGTCGCGACCTGCTTCCTCCAGATCTCCTCGGGGTCGTGTTCGACCCAGCCGGGCTTCGGGAAGTGCTGGGTGAACTCCGACTGTCCCACGCCGCACATGTTCCCAGCGGCGTCGAAGATGATCGAACGACAGCTGCTGGTCCCTTCGTCAAGGGCGAGCACGTGGGTTCCGGGCATGGTGGTTCCTCCAGCGTGCATCGTAACCACCGCCACCGGACCGATCCCGACCGCAGGGCCGGAGGACGTCCTTCAGTCCACGCGCTCCGCAAGGGCGGGAATCCCGGCGATCTGTTCAGGCCTGAGGATCACCAGAAGCTTCTGGATCAGACGTTCCTGCAGTTCGCCCCGGCGAAAGACGAACTTCTGGTTCAAGGACCGGGAGAGATCATCGGGATCGATCTCCGCGACCGCCTGCGCCGCCATGTCGTCGATCAATGCCGCCTCGCTTTCGAGGTGATCACCGAGCAGTGTCTCGACCATGAGGGTCTGATCGTCATCGAGATCCTTCAAGCGAAGGACCTTCACGGCGGTCTCGAGACCGTTGTGGTTCCTGCGGACTCCACCCCAGCCTCTCTCGAACATCTCCACCCTGAGCCGAAGGCCGTCAAGCGATGGGAGATCCGGGATCAGCGACTCCTCCACCACCGCCTCGATCACCCCACGGCNGGTGTCCGCCTCGGTTCGTCGTCGCGATGCCTCCTCGCTCGCGAGCTCCAGATAGCGCTGACTCGACGCCGCACTGGCGGCCATGATCTCCTCCATGGTCGCATCGTCGGGAAGATCGGGACCGAAGGCGAGTGGTTCGATCGCGATCCGGTGAGCAGTGTCCGATTCAAGCCGAGCGTGCTCCCAGCCCTCGACTGCGGTGAGAAGATCGGCGTTCCGACCGAAGAGCGCGAACCGCCCGTTCTCGAGCGACGACTCGTCGAGGTCCATCTCGTGAATGATTCGGTAGGGACTCACGGGTTCGATCACGGGCATCCCGAACACCGAGTCGAATCGACCGTCCTTGATCGAATCGATGCGATCGAAGATCCTCTGGACCCGGATCGCCTCCAGACCGTCCATTCGGGACGCATCGGCGAGCGTGATCTCGATCCGGTCGATGAAGGTCTCGTCCGCCCGGAGCACGGCATCGAGGGCCTCCTTCATGAACTCTCCTCGATTTCTGATCAGCTCGGGATCCGCCGGACGACTGAGATCACGCCGGGTCCCGACCGAAGTGGCCTGTCTGATGAGAGGGTCGACGATGTCGGACCACTCCTCGAGATAGTCCCCATGGGCGGTCTCCATCACGGCGAGTCCGTCCTCGTCCAGATCCATGAGCCAGGCGAAGAGGGTGAGATCCTCCCTCGAGACGGGTACCGGAATGCCGGCGGCCGCTCGAGCGATGCTGATTCGTTCCCGATCCTCGCGGGTCTCCGGATCGTCCGCTCGTCGCGGCTGGATCGGGATCTCCACCCCACCCTGCACGATCACGGAACCACCATCCTCGATCCGCTTCTCGATCCCCGCCCGGACCGCGGGATCGGAAACCAGGTTCATCAACGCTTGAACGGCCCGTTTCGCGGTTTCACGACGCTCCTCGTGCACCTCGCGAACGGCATCGGGTCGGATGTTCCCCACGTTCATGGGGTCGAGGAACTCCTGAGCCGACTGATTGCGGGCGAACTCGATCAGATCGTCGGTCTGCCGGTCGTCGGTGGCGTACCAGTTGCGCAGGATCGCCTCCAGCGAATCCACTCGATCCCGATCACCGGCGATCTCGAGACGAACCGCCTCGGCATGTCGAGGCACATCGAGTTTCCTGCCTCCGGTGAGTCCCATGCCGGTGCCGGGAAAGGCCGCGGCGATCCACAGCCGCTTCATGCGGTGCCAGCGATCGGGAGCGATTCGGCTTCGGAATCCCTTCGCCGCCGAAAGACCACGATCCTCGATCGCGTTCTGTGCCTCGTACATCGGCTGCATCGCCAGTCGCTGGGCCTCCGCCATGGCGGCCATCACGTCCTGCACCACCTGCGGATCCTGCATGTCCTCACGGGTCAGGGCGCCGAAGCCTCCGTCGTTCATGCTTCGGACCATGGCCCGGACCATTCCGACCGACGCTCTGGAGTGATCCTCCACCAGCCTGGGCATGACCGCCTCGTAGCCGCGGAGGATGTCATCGACCGCGATCGTCTCCTCCTCGGTCGGCTCGATCTTCCAGAACGCCGTGTCGATCCCGGCCCCGACGCTCAGAGACAGCATGCCGTTCGAGGAGAGACTCCTCTCCCGTGCCCGCAACCGACCGACCCGCGCGAGGGCATCGGCCTGCTCCGCATCCAGGACCGCACCGATCTCCTCGAACAGACGAGTGTCCAGGGCGGCCACCCTCCGGTTGACGCCGGCCCACTCGGTGAACATCTCGTCCAGCTGGGCGAGTTCCGGCATCGATCCCGATCGACCGGCCTCGGTCTCCCGAGCAAGCTCCATGAACTCCCGGATCTCACCCTCTCGAAGTCGCTCGAAGGACTGCAGGTAGCGGTCGTGCGCAGCCTCGATCGCCACCCGCTGCCGCGGTTCGAGATCGGTGTAGCGGGACAGGAGCTCGACGGTCGAACGGAGCGAAATCGGATCCGCAACCCCGCCTGCTCCCTGGCCCAGCACCGGAACGGACGTCATCACGATCGAGAGGACCATGACCAGGATGCGGATGGAGTGGTGGACACGAATCGAGGTGTCGATCGGCGACATGTGAACCCTCCGGTGGCGAAGCTTCATGGAATCGCGTCCTTCAGCCCGCGGACCCGAGGCCCATGGCCCGTCGCCAGTGGCTGACCTGACCGGCATGCATCATCACGTGGTTGTTGAGCATGAAGGAGACCGCGGCACCCACGGTCGGCAGCGCCTCCCGGAATCGTCCCTCCACCGGATTCACGGCCACCCACCGCTCGGGTGCGACACCGGCGACGGCGTCGATGGCGGTCTCGTAGCGTTCCCGCAGGAACGGAACGACGACTTCCATCGTGGCGTAGAGCGAGGCGTCGGGCAGGCACTCCGCCCCCTTGACCACCGCTTCCTCGTTGAACGGGCATTCGACCACAAGGTCGGGACGTTCGATGAAGTCCGCCAGCACGCGATTCGGGTAGATCGCCAGGTGGCCGAAGAGAAAGGCCGGGNAGTTCATGGTCTCGACTGCGCAGTCCGCCCACCGGTCGGCGGGGACGTCACGGGTGAGACTCATGAGATAACCGAGGCTCATGCGNGCACCCGGAACGATCAGATCGGCGGCGTTGACGGAAAGCGTGGTGGACATGCTGNATCCTGGACGGTGGAGTGGAATCCGGTTTCGAACCCGGGATCCGAATGGTAGTCCAACTCCTCCCGCACCCGGCTTCGGAGGTTCAATGCCCGAGAAATCGGGCATGCACCCCTCTTGCCCACGCCAGATCGACATCTCCATGGATGATCGCCCGGCCGTCGGGAAACACCGTCAGTTCCACCGCCTGATCCGAGGGCGAGCGTTCGTGATCGACGGTTCCCTTCAGCACGCCCTCCACGATCTCGAATCGCCCTCTTTCGGAGAGTCGCTCCAGCAGCCCGCCGAGATCGATCGACCGGTCGTAGGCGACGGAGCGGATCTGGACGGCGTTGCGACCACAGAGCATGCGTGCGGTCGGTCCCTCGGCCTCGAGATGCTCGAATCGACGTCCGACGCAGCACGGGCATTCGTCGTCGAAGGCGTCGTCGAGTCGCAGAGCGAGATGCTCGTTTCCCCAGAGGTCCGTGCGCCGGANGGTCCGGTCGATCGCCTCGACGTCCCCCACCATCAGCTTGATNGCCTCGGTCACCAGTCGCGCCGCGATCGTCGCGGTGACCGATCCGAGCACTCCGGCCGTGTCGCAGGTCGGCATGACGCCCGGCTCGGGCGGATCGGGAAACAGGCACCGCAGACACGGCGTCGCCTGCTCCGAAGTCCAGCTGATCCGCCGCCCCTCCCCCGGCCCGCCCCGGGGCAGGACCGGCATGGTCATGCCCCCGGTCGCGATGGCGCCACCGTAGAGGTACGGCAGACCGTCGCGAACCGCGAGATCGTTGAGGAGATAACGGGTCTCGAAGTTGTCGAGTCCGTCGAGGAGGAGATCGCAGCCTTCCGCGAGTTCCTCCACGGTGTCGGGGGCGATGTCCTCGACGAAGGCTCGAAGCCGCGTTCGGGAATCGACCTGCCCCAGACGCAGACGGGCCGCCTCCGCCTTGGGCACCGCCCGCTCGGCGTCGCGTTCGGTGAAGAGCGTCTGTCGCTGCAGGTTCGTGGGTTCGACGACGTCGCGATCGACGAGCACGAGGGTGCCCACCCCGGCCCGGCACAGCAGATCCGCGGCGACCGTCCCCAGCGCACCGCACCCCGCGATCAGCACCGTCGAATCCGCCAGGGCNCGCTGCCCTTCGTCGCCGATCATCGGCAGCAGGCGCTGACGATGATGGCGGTCTGGTCGGTCCTCGGGGTTCACGGGGACGGCGGGTACCACGGNGCCACGACCTCGATCGCGGCCACGAGTTCATCGGTCGCAGCCGGGTCGAGACTCTGGGCGGACTTCANCGCCGCCACCGAGATCCGGTGGAACGCGGCGAGCTGCCCGTGGTACTTCTCCCGGGCCGCGACGTCGTTCATGTCACCGGGCGCCNTGACCCGCTGGGTCAGGAAGTACCAGGCCACGGCGTGCTGGAGCTGTCGGCCGTGCTCCTCCTTGACCATCGCCCAGCGAGCGATCGTGTTGAGGTGCTCGGCGTCGACGTCCTTGGCGAGTTCCACGATCTGGGCCGACGCCTTCTTGATGGTCTGGGCGTCGAGAAGCATCCGCTGGACCTCGGCGTGATCGTCGTAGATTCCGCACGGCACCTCGCAGTGGGCGGGCACGCTGGCGGCGACCGCGGCCCGAGCCGCCTCCACCACCCCGCTCACGTCGCTGGAGGCCTTCGCATCGAGCACGGAACTCGAGATCACGGCGCCGAGTCCGGCGGCGGCCAGAACGGTGAGGACGGTACGGTTCATGGATGATCTCCTCTCAGAGGGGACGGACCCTGTGGCCCGGATGGTTCGAATGATCGAAGACGATTCCGACAACGAAGCGACGGCTGCGTCCGACCCGGAGCCTAGCCGGGCGCCGGACTCCCGTCCCGCCTGGGGTGAGAATGTCAGCGAAAGACGACGTCGACAGGCAGTCGCCCTGGTCCAGGACCGGGTCGCCGAGGTGGTCTCGCTGGTCGGCCAGGTGGTGCCGGAAGCCGGGCTGCTGACCGGAGCCGCCACCTGCGCGGAAGTCAGGCTCGGTGATGCCGAAACCACCCACCGCTTCCTCCGGATCGGTTTCATCACCACCGAGTCGGCGATGGCGGGCGTTCGGAAGGCCCTCGAACGCCAGGGCTGGCACCAGACCGTGCCCGGCACCGACTCCGGCATCATCTCGATCGCCCACACCCAAGGCCGCCGCCCCCATTTCGTGGTGCTCGACGGCGATCGCGACCGACTCGACGGTCCCGGTGCCCCGCACCCCGCAAGTGCCGAGGGTCGGGCGATCCGTAAACGACGGCTGCGGGCCACGCCGGTGCCACCGAGCCTCGTCCTCGGACACCGCCGACGACTCGAGCGCGACCTCGGCGTGGACATCGAGACCCTCGAGGTCCAGGTCCGAGTCGTGGGCGAGCAGACGACCGGATCCGGGAGGTAGACGAGATCCGCGACGTCGGTGACGACGGCCATCGGAATCCCACCTCGCCTCCACGAGAAGAACAAGGGCCGCCTCGAAGGCGGCCCTTGAAGAGTGCTTGAAGAGGCTTCCGCGGTCAGGCGGGTCAGCGGCCCCGACCGAAGTGGGCGAAGGCGCGGTTGGCCTCGGCCATGCGGTGGGTGTTCTCGCGGGTGGTGGCCGCCTTGCCCTCGTTGTGGGCGGCGTCCCAGAGTTCCTTGGCGAGTCGCATGTGGATCGGCTTGCCCCGCTCTTCATGAGCGGCGGTGATGATCCAGCGGAAGGTCAGCGACTGCTGACGACGTCGGTTCAGCTGCATCGGCACCTGGTAGTTCGCACCGCCGACCCGCTTGGAGCGGACCTCGACGGAGGGCCGGACGTTGTCGAGGGCGAGGTGGAAGACCTCGATGGCGGTCTCCGGAAGTTCCGGAGCCTTGCCGTCGTCGAGTCGCTTCTGGATCTCGTCGAAGGCGGAGTAGACGATCCGGGTTGCGGTGGCCTTGTTGCCGCCCTTCATCATGCAGTTGATGAATCGGGACAGGACGAGATCCCCGAACTTGGGATCGGGCTTGAGCTGCTCTTCTGCTGCAGTGATGCGACCGGCCATGCTGGCTCCTTTCGGCTCGTCCGCGCCTCGACTCGAGACGCCTTCGTTCATCGCGACCTGGGACTTGGTGATTCCCGGGACCTGGTGGCCGCGATTACTTGCCGTGGGTTGTGATTCATGCCCGGACGAACGACCTTCGCACGGCCGGCATGAACGAGTTCTGAGAGAGGCTTCCGCCTCGACCGGGGCTCGACGCCCCGGGTGGGATCACTTCTTGCCGGACTTGGCCTTCTTGACGCCGTACTTCGATCGGCCCTGCATGCGACCGTCGACGCCGAGGCAGTCGAGCGATCCGCGGACGACGTGGTAGCGGACGCCGGGAAGGTCGCGGACACGACCGCCGCGGACCAGCACGATCGAGTGCTCCTGAAGGTTGTGGCCTTCACCACCGATGTACGCCGTGACCTCGTTGCCGTTGGACAGTCGCACGCGGCAGACCTTCCGAAGGGCCGAGTTCGGCTTCTTGGGAGTGACGGTCTTGACCTGCAGGCAGACCCCTCGTCGCTGAGGGCAGTTGTCCAGGTCGCGGACCTTGGACTTGGCGGCCTTGGGGCGTCGGGGCTTGCGGACGAGCTGATTGATGGTTGGCATGAAGGGGTCTCGTTCGGCGGACGGTGCCATTGACGGCGAATCGAGAAAGATACTCGACCCCGGCTTCGCTGACAAGACCCCGATCGAGTCCGGAAACCCGTATCAGGCCACGGTGCCGCCGATCGATCTGATGCCGTCCTTGACCAGAAGGTCGCATCGCTCGTTGCCCGGATGCCCTGAATGCCCCTTGACCCAGGTCACGGCCAGCTCGATCCGGTCCTTCAAGGTGTCCAGCTGTCGCCACAGATCNTCGTTGAGTACCGGCTTTCGACGCCCGGAGACCTTTCTCGTCCAGTTATTGGCCTTCCATCCCGGCATCCACTCCGTCAGACCCTTGAGGACGTACTGGCTGTCCCCGATGAGCTCGATCCTCGGCAAACCGCCTTCTGATGCCTCCAGGGCCGCTTCGAAGCCCCGAATCACCGCGGTGAGCTCCATCCGGTTGTTCGTGGAATCTGACTCCCCCCCGAACTGCTCGATGGCCTTCCCATCATGCTCCAGAACGAAGGCCCAGCCCCCGGGACCGGGGTTCGGGGAGCATCCACCNTCGGTATGAAGCGTGAAATCCAAGCGTTGAGCCCTTCCGAAGTCGCGATCTGATTCCTTGACAGCCGAGCAGGAACCCCCTANTTTACCCGGTTCTGGTCCTTGCAGACCACCTTCGCCGGTTCCNCCGGCTCGCTCACCTTCTCACACCGGATCACACCGATGCCAGTCCCCGCTTTTCGCCAGTCGCCCGGTCGAACTCGCCGACGCCGGTCCCACGACGCGATCGCGAAGACCCACACCACGCTGTGCCCGAACTGCGGCGGCGCCAAGCGCCCCCACGCGGCCTGCCGTGAATGTGGATACGTGCGTCCGGGCCTCCAGGTGAAGCCGACCCGCCCCGAAGCGTGATCGATCCGCCGGGACCCCGGACTCCGGGNNCTTCAACCATCGCCAGTTTTCCCACCTCGACCTCGGGGATCGTGGAAGCCGTGACACCGTGCCCCTTTCGCGGGTAGTCTTCTCCCCATGCGGATAGGTGTGGATGTGTCAGGTGGCGACAACGCCCCTCACGAAATACTCAAGGGTTCGTTCGACGCTCTTCCCCGGCTCGGGGAGGATGACGTCCTCGTGCTTGCGGGCCGGGAGGCCACGATCCGGGAATCGATGGCCGAAGCCGGCATCAAGGATTCGCGGATCGAGATCCTCGACTGCCCCGAGATCATCGAGATGAGCGATTCACCGGTGGAGGCGGTCCGGGGCAAGCCCGACAGCTCCATCACGCGTCTTTCCAGACTCGGCGGCCCCAAGGCGGGCGACGAGCGAATCGACTGCTGGATCTCCGCGGGCAACACCGGAGCCTGCGTCACGGCCGCCCAGATGTACATGCGGCGACTCCGACACGTCCATCGCCCNGGCATCGCGGTGACCGTGCCCACGTTCAGCGGACCGATCGTCCTCATCGACGTCGGNGCGAACATCGAACCGAAGCCCCACCACCTCGCCCAGTACGGCGTGATGGGTTCGATCTACGCCTCTCGCATCCTCGGAGTCGAGAACCCCAGGGTCGGACTCATGAACGTCGGTGGCGAGGAGGCCAAGGGCACTTCCGACATGAAGTTCGCCCGAGACATGCTTCGTGACGCCGACAGCACGAATTTCATCGGCTATGTCGAGGGCCGCGGCGTCTTCGACGGCGAAGCCGACGTGGTGGTGACCGACGGCGTGGTCGGCAACGTGATGATCAAGCTGGCCGAGGGGCTCTCCGCCGGCATCTTCAAGGCCATCGCGTCCGAGGTGTTCCAGATCGATCCCGAGCTTGCGCTCCGGTTCGAGCCGGTCGTCAAGAGCCTCTACGCCAAGCACGACTACCACGAATACGGCGGCGCCCCCCTCCTCGGAGTCAACGGCGTCTGCATGATCGCCCATGGTTCCGCCATCGGACGGACCATCACCAACGCGATCTCCCGTGGACGCGATTTCGTGCTCAGCGGCGTGAACGACGCGATCTCGACCGCCCTCGCCGACGTGGGCCAGAACACTCCCGAGAACGCCCCGGAAGAAGTTCGTTCATGAAGAACTCCACGCTCCCGGGTGATCGNGGGGTCCGCATCGCCGGAACCGGGTCCTACGCCCCCGAAAAGCTGCTCACCAACGACGACCTCGCGAAGATGGTCGACACCAGCGACGAGTGGATCACTCAGCGCACCGGCATCAAGCGTCGCCACATCTGCGAACAGGACACCGAGAACACCTTCACCATGGCCCGTGCGGCCCTCACCCGCGCGGTCGAGAAGTCGGACATCGATCCCTCCACCCTGGACATGGTGATCGTCGGCACCGTCACCTCCCCGATGGCCTGCCCCTCCACGGCGGCCAGACTCACCGCGGAGATCGGAGCCACTCCGGCCGCGGCGTTCGATCTGAGCGCCGCCTGCTGCGGCTTCCTCTACTCGATGAACATCGCCGACTCCATGATCAGAGTCGGTCGCGCCGACCGCATCGCGATNGTGGGCGTCGATCACATGAGCTCCGTGCTCGACTACGACGACCGCAGCTGCTCGATCCTCTTCGGCGACGCCGCCGGAGCCGCGATCCTGGAGGCCACCGACGATCCCACCAGGGGCGGCGTCTACCAGACCATGCACGCGGACGGTCGGGGTTGGGAATCGCTCTACATCCCCAGGAGGGAATCCGACCTCGTGGAGGGGGCCGATCCCGACGAGATCAGGATCGGCTGCCTGCGTATGAACGGCCGCGAGGTCTACAAGTTCGCGGTCACCAAGTTCCAGCGATCGATCAAGAAGGCTCTCGAGGCCAGAGGCCTCGAGCCCGATGACGTGGGCTCGTACATCTGTCACCAGTCCAACGCCAGAATCATCGAGAGCGCGGTCGAGAAGCTCGGCCTTCCGCCCGATCGGGTGTACATCAACATCGACGAGTACGGAAACACCTCCGCCGGATCGGTCGGACTCTGCCTCGACGAGATGATGAGCAAGGACCTGATCGATCAGTCGAAGCCCACGCTGCTCGTGGCGTTCGGAGGCGGCATGACCTGGGCCAGTTCACTCTGGTACTGGTAGCACCTCCCCCCCTTCACACAGGCACGAGGGCGAGGTCGCCTTCGACAACCGCGTTCCTCGCCGGAGATCCTCCGGCGCCACCCTGGAGTCAGTTGCGATGCAGAAGCCACGAGTCGTTCTCCTCTGTCCCGGACAGGGCGCTCAGGCCGTCGGCATGGGCAGGGAGTGGATGAGCGGGTACCCCGCATCCGCCCAGACCTTCGCCGCTGCGGACGAAATCGTCGATCTCGGGGATCTCGGCCCCCTCACCCGACTGTGCTTCGATGGTCCGGCGGAGAGCCTGAACCGGACGGATGTGAGCCAGCCGGCCCTGTTCGCCACCGCGGTGGCGAGCTACCAGGCGCTCCTCGAGCACTGGGGAGGCGTCGAACTCCAGGCCACCCTGGGACTCTCCCTGGGCGAATACACCGCGCTCCACCTCGCGGGCGCCTTCGGATTCAAGGACGGGCTCCGGCTGGTCGCCACCCGCGGTCGACTCATGCAGGAGGCCGCGGAGGCGTCGGAAGGCGGCATGGTCGCCCTCGTCGGCGCCGACGAGGAACAGGCCGACCAACTCTGCGAACAGGCTCGAGGAGACGACGTGCTCGTCCCCGCGAACTTCAACTCTCCGGGCCAGATCGTGGTCTCGGGCAGTGCCTCCGCCTGTGACCGGGCCGTCGAGGTCGCCGGCACCATGGGCCTCCGAGCAAGCCGGCTCTCCGTGGCCGGAGCATTCCACAGCCCCCTCATGGCCCCCGCGGCTGAAGGCATGGCCAGAGCCCTCGAGGAGGTGGAAATCCAGCCTCTGAACACCGTGGTCTACTCCAACGTCACCGGACAGCCCCACGAATCGGACAATCCCGAACTTCTCAAGCAACGACTGATCGAACAACTCACCAGCCCGGTACGATGGAGCGAGGACTGTTCGGCCCTCGCGGCCACCCTCGCCGGCGTGGCCGAGGAGGATCGTCCCCAGGTACACGAACTGGCTCCGGGCAAGGTGCTCAAGGGCCTGTTCAGACGAATCGACAAGAGCGTGAAGGTCACCAGTCATGATGAACCAGACACCACCCCGGTTTCTTGAAACGGCAGCCCGCGGGCTCACCTGCGGCGCGATCATCTGCGTGATGGTCGGGCTCGGTGGCTGCGGCGAGGAGGAAGTCGTGCAGGCTCCTCCCAAGCCCCGCAAGACCGCACCCGCCCCGCCGCCGCCGCCGCCGCCGCCGTCGGTCACGCCGGTGGCCGATCTCATGGCCCGTTATCAGATCGATCCCCGAGTCTCCCTCCCCGAGGATCAGGCCCCGGACAACGACCCTGATCGCATCGCGGTCCTTCGATTCTTCGATGGGTTCGCCAAGGGCGACGCCGGCCAGGTCGGCGGACTCCTGAGTGGGCCCGACGCCGCTCTCCTCGAGCGCATGGATCAGTCCGGAAGCTTCCAGGAAGCGACCGACGGGATCATGGCCATCAACGTCCAGACCGGCAGCGCCACCATCGGTGACTGCGCCCTCGCCCTGATCATGGTCGACGGGGAGTTCGAAGCCCAGCTGTGGACCTTCGAGGTCGACGGCGATCCGGCCGCGGATGGCGCCCGGTTCGACTCGGTGCCCGCGTCCCCCGACATCATCGAGCACCTGAGCGGCGACGACTGGATCGCGGCCTGGATCGAGGTCATGGAGGGTGAATGGGCCCGGGCTCTGGAACCCGACGAGGTGGTCGAGATCGCCAGCACCGACCTCAGCGACGAGGAGGAGGAATCGGCCTCGAGCCCGGGTGGAAACGCCCCGATCGGCCCCGGAGGTGGGGCACCGGGCCGGAAGCGACACCCCGGTCCGGTGGTCGATCCGAACCCCCAGGGGCCGGGCGGCCCGACCGGCCGCTGAAGCGACTTACAGCATGAACGTCGATTCGGGCTCCCGATCTCAGGATCGGGAGCCCGTTCTTCTGGCCTCCGAAGGGCCATGGATCCGAAGGATCCAGTTTCCCCTGCTTCGGGGATCCACCGCCGTTCCTCGCACGCCCGGGCGGCCAACCGCTACACTCTCGCCCCTTCGGAGCGGGTGATCCCGCACCACAGACGGAGTCGAATCATCGATCAACGACTTGCCATCGTGACCGGCGCCAGCCGCGGTATCGGCCGTTCCATCGCGAGCCGCCTCGCTGCCGACGGCCTTCATGTGGTCGCCGTCGCCCGCTCGGCGGAGCCCCTCGGCACCCTCGTCGAGGAGATCACGGCTGCCGGTGGCTCCGCGGAGTTCCGCACCTGCGATGTCGGTGAGGGCAACGCCCTCGGCGACCTCGTGGAGGAGGTCGCCGAGACCTCCGGCCGACTGGACGTCCTGGTCAACAACGCCGGCATCACTCGGGACGGACTCATCCTCAGGATGTCCGACGAGGACTTCGACCAGGTGATCGCGGTGAATCTCCGATCGATCTTCTCCGCCTGCCGTGCCGCCGCCCGCCCCATGATGAGAGGCCGCTACGGCCGGATCGTGAACATCGGTTCGGTCAGCGGGATCGCCGGAAACGCCGGGCAGGTCAACTACGCGACCGCGAAGGCGGGCCTGATCGGCATGACCAAGTCCGTCGCCAAGGAGCTCGGAGCCAAGGGAGTCACCGCCAACGTGGTCGCCCCGGGCTTCGTCCGAACCGACATGACCGAAGCCCTCGCCTCCGGCCGGGAGGACGAGATGGCCAAGATGATCACCGTTCGTCGACTCGGAGAGCCCGAGGACATCTCGGGAGCCGTCTCCTACCTCGCCTCGGAGCAGGCCGGCTACGTGACGGGCCAGGTGCTCGTGGTGGACGGGGGATTGGTGATCTGATTCCGGACCAAGGACCACCCCATCCTGCCATCAGGGCGGATTGGGCGGTATGACGATGGGGCCCCCCCGCTCGGGAGGAATCCCCGGTATATTCCGACTGCCCGGCCCCAAGAGGGGGCTTTTTGGAGACTCAACCGTGACCGAAGCCGAGATCGAAACCAAGGTGATCGACATCGTTGCGGAGCAGATGGGCGTTGATCGCGCCGAAATCAACCGCGACACCAGCTTCACCAACGACCTGAACGCCGACAGCCTCGACACTGTCGAGCTCGTGATGGAATTCGAGGACGAATTCGACACTTCCATCCCCGACGAGAACGCCGAGAAGATCCAGACGGTCGGCGAGGCGATCGAGTTCATCAAGGCCAACCTGAACAAGAGCTGAGCCAACGCGACGGCGTCCCGATGTCGCCGTCTGAACGATCACTCCCGGGCCCCGGTCCGGGGAGTCACACGGCCCAATCATGCGGACCATCACCCTTCGTCGTGTCGCGGTCACCGGCCTCGGCGCCATCACCGACCTCGGCCATGACGTCCCTTCCACGTGGGAGGCCATGATGTCGGCCCGATCCGGCATCGGCCCGATCACCGCGTTCGAACAGAACGAGGAATGGACGGTCCGTTTCGCCGGTGAAGTCGGCGACTTCGACACCTCGAGCTGCGTCGAGGGCCGCGAGGCCAAGCGGATGGACCGCGCCTGTCTCCTCGGCCTGGTGGCCGCGGAAGAGGCCGCACTTCATTCCGGCATCGACTTCCAGTCGGGTGATCACGGCCGACGGGGCGTGGCGATCGGCTCGGGCATCGGCGGCATCATCACCATCGAGATCGGCTACGGGAAGCTCCTGAAGACCGGGCCGAAGAAGATCAACCCGTTCACCGTCCCCAAGCTGATGGTGAACGCCTGTGCCGGAAACGTCTCGATCCGCCACAAGCTCCAGGGTGCCAACATCGCCACCGCCACGGCGTGTGCCACCGGTGGACACTCGATCGGCGCGGCCTTCCAGATGATCCAGCGTGGCGACGCGGACGTGATGCTCGCCGGCGGCACCGAAGCCGCGGTCAGCTCGCTCTGCATCGGTGCCTTCTCCACGATGAAGGCCCTCTCCACTCGAAACGACGATCCCGAGGGCGCCTCCCGCCCCTTCGATCAGGATCGAGATGGATTCGTCCTCGCCGAAGGGGCCGCGGTGCTGGTCCTCGAGGAATACGAGCATGCGAAGGCTCGTGGCGCGGAGATCCTCGCCGAGATCGTGGGCTACGCCTCCAGCGGCGACGCCCACCACATCGCCGCTCCCGACGAGTCGGGAGTCGGTGCCCGCAACGCGATGACCTGGGCGCTCAAGGACGCCGAGCTCGAACCCGAGCAGATCGGCTACATCAATGCCCATGGCACCTCGACCCCTCTCGGGGACGCCGCCGAGGTGAACGCGGTCAAGGCCGTCTTCGGCGACCACGCGAACAAGCTGGCGATGAGCAGCACCAAGTCCATGACCGGACACGCCCTCGGGGCCGCCGGCGGGATCGAGAGCGTCGCCGTGGTGCAGGCCCTCCTCTCCGGCAACCTGCCTCCCACGATCAACCTCGACGCTCCCGACGAGGAGTTCGATCTCGACTTCGTAGCCAACGAGCCCCAGGCCCGGCAGGTGGACTACGCGATCAACAACTCCTTCGGCTTCGGCGGGCACAACGTCAGCCTGATCTTCAAGCGTCATCAGGGGGACTGAGGGGGGACTGAGGGGCGACTGAGGGGCGACTGAGGGACGATCGGGGGGCGACCCGAGCCCGGGTCCGTTCCATCGCCGCCCCTGAAGCCCTCCCCGGCCCGACACCACCGGGCCCCATCCTCCATCCAGATGGTTTCAGACCCCCTCCTGGCGGTCCCTCCAGCCCAATCCGGGACGAAGGCGGGCGGCTTTCCTCGATTCTGGTGAACGAGCCGCGGCTCCCGGGGATCCTCACTGTGGAATCGCCTCACTCCCCGACCGCCCCGGGCTCCCACTGGATCCCAGCGGCCCGGCGAGCCGATGACACTCCTGGAGCGACCCACCGGTTGGGGGTCTCCAATCCCCCGAGACGGGCCTCACGAATGCCGGAAGATCTCAGTTCCATCCTCTCGCTCGAAGTCCCCCTGATCGTCGAGGTCGCTCGACGACGGATGGCCCTCGCCGAAGCCGTGAACCTCGTCCACGGGGCGATCATCGAGTTCCCCCAGTCCAGCGACGGCGAACTCCGGGTCCTGGTCAACAACAAGGCCATCGGCACCGGGACCGCGGTGAAGGTCGGGGAGAACTTCGGGGTGAGGATCTCGAACGTCGGGGACGTCACCAGCCGGGTCCAGGCCCTGGGGGCCTGAACTCGGGCTCGATCGAGATCCACATCTCCATGCCGCGAGGATTCGCGATCAGTCGCGATTCATCATCGTGATGTACAGCACGAGCTTCAGCGACTCGTAGTAGATCCAGACCAGCGACGCGATGAGGCCGAAGGCCGCGTACCACTCGGTCTCCTTCGGAGCCCCGGATTCGACAAGGTCCTGCGCCTGTCGGAAATCCAGGATCAGCGTGAGCGAGGCCAGCCCGAGGAGGAAGATCGTCGCGACCATGCCGATCAGGAAGGTGTTTCCCGAGGCGAACGCGCTGCCGGGGTTGAAGACGATCGTGTTGATGCCGAACATCCACAGCACCCAGGAGATCAAGACCGCCACCATGACTCCGGCGACCGCGACCTTGATGATGCTTGTGAACAGCGGGCCGCCGGTGAGGATCCCGGCCCGAAAGAGCGCCAGCATCGAGATCAGGCAGCCGACTGTGATCACGAACGCCTGGACCGCCACGCCTCCGGCCACCGCGATTCCCCGGGAAGCGAGCATGCCGTCGAAGAGCATGGCCACCCCACCGAGGAAGAGCCCCTGCAACACCGAGTAGACGAAACCGAAGTTCCTTGCCCTCGTCGCACTGCCTCGAATGAGGAAGAACATGCCGATGGACACCACGACATTCACCAGCATCAGCGGCGGGAGGAGTTTCGGCTGTCCCTGGAAGAAGGCATAGCCACCCGCCCCCGCAATCGTGGTGATGATCGCGAAGAGCCCGGTCTTGTTGACGACCCCGGAGATCGTCGCCGTCTCGGCGGCCTTGCTCTCACTCCACCAGTCGGCGCCCTTGAGAGCGCTGTCGCTCAGGGCGGGATTGCTTGATTGCAGCGCGCTCATGGTGTCGACCTCCGATTTCGGTGCAGTCTGCTTCGGCCGTATTGCCTTGCCTGGTCCAAGAATAGCAGTCGGGACCGCTTCGCGATCGTCAAAGCAGCTCCGCCGCGATCGAGGCGAGCTCGCTCCGCTCCGTCCGGTCCAGGGTCACATGTCCCGCGATCGGATGGGCCTTCATCCGCTCGATGACGTGGCTGAGGCCGTTGCTGGAGGAATCCAGATACGGGCTGTCGATCTGCCCGATGTCGCCGCAGAGCACGATCTTCGTGCCTTCCCCGACCCGACTCGCGATCGTCCGGACCTCGTGCGGAGACAGGTTCTGGGCCTCGTCGACGATGATGAACTGGTGCGGGATCGATCGGCCGCGGATGTAGGTGATCGGTTCCATCACCACCCGACCCGTGGCGAGCAGCTGATCGAGCCGCTGTTCCGCGGAGCGACTGTCGGCGTCGTTGAACTGACTGCCCCGGGTGGAGAGCAGGTAGGCGAGGTTGTCGAAGATCGGCTGCATCCACATCGCGAGCTTCTCGTCCTTGTCGCCGGGGAGATAGCCGATGTCGCGGCCCAGCGGCATGATGGGCCGGGCGGTGAGGAGCTTGTCGTAGCGTTCCTCCTTGATGACCTTCTGCAGCCCTGCGGCGAGGGCCAGCAGCGTCTTGCCCGACCCCGCCGGACCGATCATGGTCAGCAGCTTCACGTCGTCGTCGAGCAGCAGGTCGAGAGCCATCTTCTGCTGGAGATTCCGAGCCATGATGCCCTGGACCGGCTTGCGGGGCCCGGTCACCGGGATCAGGTGTCCGGTGTCGGCGAGCAGCCTGCCGAGACCGGTATGGGAGTTGTCACCTTCGTCGACGAGCACCACGTACTGGTTCGGAAGCAGCACCGGATTCTCGATCTCGGCTCCGTCCGGCGTGGTCGCGGGATGTCCCACGAGGCTTTCGGCCTGAAGCTGCCGCTCGTCGTACAGGGTGTCGATCAACCCCCCCGGGACCACCATCTGGATCCAACCGGTGTGGAGCCAGTCGGCGTCGACGCGGTCGTGTTCGAAGTCCTCGGCCGGGATGTCGAGGGCATCGCACTTCACCCGTGCGTTGATGTCCTTCGAGATGAAGATCGTGTGCAGACCCGCCTCGTGGAGCTCGCTGGCGACACCGAGGATCCGATTGTCGGCGATGTCGAGGTCGAGGGAGAAGGATCTCGTCCGGTCGCAGCGGTGGATGCGGACCGAGCCGCCCTGGTCGTTCCACTGGACGCCCTCGAAGAGACGTCCCTTCGACCGAAGGTGATCGAGATCCCTGATGACCTGCCGGGAGTTGCGACCGGTCTCGTCGTTGTTCTTCTTGAAGCCGTCCAGCTCCTCGATGACGGTCAGGGGGATCACCACCTCGTGTTCCGCGAACCTGTAGATCGAGGTCGGATTGTGGAGCAGGACGTTCGTGTCGAGGACGAAGTGCTTTCTGTCCCGATCGGTCACCGGGGTCGGGGAGTCATCGAACTCCTTCCCGGGATTCGAACGGTCGGATTCGGTCGTGGAAGCGGGCGTTTCGACCGGCTGACTCAATGGAGGGACCTCCCTTGTCATCTCCGAACCGGGTGATTTCGACCGTCCGGACCAATCGGAGGCGGTTTCTCCTCGGAGACTTCATGGAGCCTAGTCCGGTGGGGTCGATCCGTGGCGGAAGTTCCATGAAGTTCGCGTCGGGAGCGGGGCCCCGGGGGGCGTGAATGCGACACCATCCGCGAACGGGTCGGTCGCTACCCTGTGCTGCATGCCGGAAAGCAACACCGTCGCCTCGCTGGTCACCGCCATGAACGAGATCGCCCCTTCCGCGCTCGCGGAATCCTGGGACAACACCGGTCTCCTTCTCGGGCTCGAGAGCGATCCCATCCAACGCGTCCTCCTCTGCATCGATCTCGTCGACGGAGTCGTCGACGAGGCGCTCCGACGCGAGGTCGATGCGGTGGTCGCCTATCACCCTCCGATCTTCAGTCCTCTGAAGTCCCTCACCGGATCCGAGGCCGGAACCGCGAGGATCCTCACCCTTGCCCGGGCCGGCATCGCGGTCCACTCGCCGCACACCGCGGCGGATGCTGCGCCGGGAGGGGTCAACGACTGGCTTCTCGGTGTTCTCGGCGCCGGCGAGGGACGAGCGATCCAACCCGCCGCTCTTCTCCCCGCCTCGGAACGCCTCAAGATCGTCACCTTCACGCCCCACGACTCCGTCACCGCGGTGCGCAACGCCCTCGCTCGCGCCGGTGCCGGCCGGATCGGCGACTACGACCACTGTGCCACGGAGATGGAGGTCACCGGAACGTTCCGCGGCGGCGAGGGAACGTCGCCCGAGATCGGGAAGGCGGGCCGGATCGAACGGGTGGAGGAAAGACGCCTCGAGGTCGTCTGCCACCCCTCGCGACTCGCCGACGCCCTGGCCGCCCTCCAAGAGAGCCATCCCTACGAGGAACCGCCGATCGAGGTGCATGAACTCGAGCCACGTCCCTCCCGTGGAATCGGAGCCGGTCGCATCGGACGACTCGCTCCGGGAGCGACAACCCGGCAGCTCGTGGAACGCATGCGGAAGGGGATTCCTGCCGGCAGGTTCGCGATCCATGATGCATCCCCTCGCCGGAGGCACGAACTCGTGGGACTCTGCGCCGGGAGCGGCGGAGAGCTTCTGGACGATTCGATCGCATCGGGTTGCACGGTCTTCGTGACCGGCGAGCTCAAGCATCACGACGTGCTCAGGGCCGCCTCGCAGGGATGCTCGGTGATTCTCGCCGGACACACCAACACCGAGCGTGGGTGGTTGAAGGTCCTGCAACGCCGTCTTCGCAAGTCGCTGCCCGATGTCGCCTTCGATCTCTCGAGAAGCGACCGGGATCCCCTCCAGCTCGCCTGATCAGCCGGATCCGAGCCGGGCACGCCGCTCTTCGCGGCCCATCCCGAACCAGAGCCAGTGGATCGCACCGACCATGTCGTCGACGATGACGAGGATCGCGGGAAGCAGCAGCAGGGTGAGCACGGTGGCGCTGGCCAGTCCGCAGGTGATCGAGATCGCCATCGGCACCAGGAATCTCGCCTGGAAGCTCTGCTCGAGCATGAGCGGCGTGAGTCCGAGGATGGTCGTCGTGGTGGTGAGAACGATGGGACGAAGCCGCCGCTTGCCCGCTTCGACCAGCGCCTTCTCGAGGGGCATGCCCGCCGCCCGGTTGAGATTGAAGAACTCGACCAGGATCAGCGAGTTGTTGACCACCACTCCCGCAAGGGCCACCACCCCGATCAGACTCAGGAACGTGAGCTGATAGCCGAGCATCCAGTGACCCCACACCACGCCGATCAGTGAGAACGGAATCGCGAGCATGACCGCGAAGGGCTGGATGTAGCTGCCGAAGAGCCATGCCAGAATCACGTAGATCATGATCGAGGCGGCTCCCATGGCGACCGGAAGCGAACTGAACGCGTCGTAGACGTCCTGCTGACGTCCCCCGGTCTTGATGACCACGCCGGGACTCGATTCCCTGAGTTCCTCGAGCTCGGGAGCCATCGCCGAGACCACGGACTCGGGGCTGGTGAAGGCATCCACCTCGGCGGTGATCGTGACCGCTCTCCTCCGGTCGATCCGCCGGATCGCCGAACTCGATTCCGCCTCCTCGATCCTCGCGATCTCCTCGAGGGGGATCGCTCGTCCGTCCCGGGAGATGACCCACATCTCCTCGATGCCGCCGACCGATCGGCGACTCTGCTCGTCGAACACGACCCGAACGTCGATGTCCTCCCGTTCCGCGCTGTACACGTGGGCCTCGAGTCCGTGAACCGCCCCCCGGACCTGGTTGGCGACCTCCCGCACGTCGATGCCCAGGGAGGCGGCGGAAGAGATGAGCGAGATCCTCAACTCCCGCTGCCCCGGTTCGTCGTCGTTGGAGATGTCGTAGACCCCCTCGTACCCCGCGAGGATGGCCTCGAGTCCGGCCACCGCGGTGTCGACTCGCTCCTCGTCCTCGCCGGTGACCTCGAAGGTGATCGCGGCTCCTCCCGGTCCGCCGTCGATCTCCCGCCAGGAGATCCGTTCGACCTCGGAGAGATCCCCGGTCGCTGCCCTGACCGCATCGATCACCTCGGGACTGGGGCGATCGCGTTCCTCGATCGGGGAGAGCTCGAAGAAGATCTGGGCGACCGAGGTCGTCGCGGGATCGGCCAGTCCGGTGTTGATGTCGAAGGTCTGTCCGACCGTGAGGCTTGTGTAGACCACTTCGGGCTGGGCCCGGGCCGCGTCCTCGATCCGACGGGCGACCGCCCGGGTCGATTCGAGTTCGGTGCCCGCAGGCATGCGGAGATCCACCACCACGTTCTCGGCATCGTCCACCGGGAGGAACACGAACTCCACCCTTCCTCCGAAGACCATCCCCAGGGATGACACCAGCACCGCGATCGCGATCGACGTCGCGATCCAGCGGAAACGGACGCTCAGTGCGGCGACCCGGGCGTAGACGTTCACCAGACGGGCCACCACGTGCTCGTCCCGCCACGCGGCGAAGCGATCGGCGAAACCGAAGATTCCGCGACCACCACCACGACGGATCCCCTCCAGGGCATGCACCATGTGGGAAGGGAGGATCAGCATCGATTCGACCAGACTGATCAGCAGCGCACAGAAGACCACCGTGGGAAGCGCGCCGAGCAGCTTGCCCATGTTGCCCTTCAGGAATACCAGCGGCAGGAAGGCCACGATGGTCGTGAGCACCGTTCCGACCACCGGCCAGAAGACCTGCTCGCCACCCCGGGTGGCGGAGACCACCGGCTCCTCGTCGTCATGGTCGGCGCGTGCGGCGATGTTCTCCGCGACCACGATCGCATCATCGGTCAGCATGCCGAGGGTCACCAGCAGCCCGAACATGGTCAGCAGGTTCAACGTCACCCCGAGCGCATTCATGACCAGCAGGGTCCCGCAGATCGCGGTGAACAGGCCGATCATCACCCAGAACGCGACTCGCAGGTTGAGGACCAGCAGAAGCGCGATGAAGACCAGGATCGCCCCCTGGAACGCGTTCCTCGACAGCAGCTCCAGTCGTCCCTGAATGAATCGGGACAGGTCGTTGTGCACCACGAGTTCGGCGGGAAGCGGCTCCGGGCATTCCAGTCCGATCCGATAGGCCTCCCACCGTTCGTCACCGAGCCATGACGACCAGATCGGTCCCGGAAAAGCATCGCCTCTCCGGCCCGCGGCATACGCATAGGCCATCGAGGCGATGTGGACCGCATCCTGACGACCGGTCTTGTAGATCGTGATGCTTCCCGCCGGGCGGCCCTCGAACCGCTCCTCGACCGGACGATCGACGAATCCGTCGCTCAGCCGAGCGAGATCCTGCACCCGGATCGACTGACCCCCGGGGAGGGCACGAACCACGATGTCCCCGATCGCATCCGCGCGCTCCTCG
This sequence comes from Phycisphaerae bacterium, assembly GCA_002709295.1. GTDB lineage: Bacteria > Planctomycetota > Phycisphaerae > Phycisphaerales > SM1A02. The sequence goes on from PAQL01000012.1 coordinate 26,151, forward strand.
ACGCCCATGGTCCGGATGCTGATGTTCCCGCCCCGGCTCCGGACCGTGCCGCTCGGAAGCTCGAGCATCCAGGCCCGCACCGCATCCGCGACCTCGGTGATCGGAATGCCGTACTCGACGAGACGATCGGGATCGACCTCGACCTGGATCTCGTAGTCGCGGAGACCGGAGATCTGGAGGGATCCCATGCCCGCCAGCGATTCGAGGTCGTCGGCGATCCGGCGGAGCCCGCGCTTGAGGACCCGCTCCTCGACGTCTCCGAAGAGCGTGATGATGACCACCGGCAGATTGGGTTCGAACTCCAGAACCCGGATCTTCTCCGATTCATCCGGAAGGTCCGACAGACGTTCGAGGGCGCGTTCCACATCCTCGACCCCCTCCTCGACGTCGGTCCCCTCCTCGAACTTGACCACCACGACCCCGGTGCCCTCCATGACCGTGGTCTCGATCCTGCGGACCTCGTTCACGGTGCCGATGGCATCCTCGACCTTGCGAGCCATCGACTCCTCGAGTTCCTTCGGAGACGCGCCGGGATAGAGAAGTTCGACGCGGGCCGCCTCGGGGTCGATCTCGGGAAAGAACTCCCTCCGCAGACTGAGTCCGGACCAGATGCCTCCGACGATGAGCACCATCATCAGGAGGTTGGCGGGAACCGGGTTCCTCGAACCGAAGGAGGGAAGACTCACGAATCGTCTCCTCCGGCCTCCGAACCGCTGGCGGAGATCGGGGCCCGCGGATCGACCGCCATGCCCGACTCGAACGAACGACCGCCGTCGACGACGAGCAGGTCACCTTCGGGAATCGGATTCTCGAGGACCAGCCACTGGGTGTCGGCGAGACCCGAAGCCGGTCTCTCCTCGTTCAGAGGGAAGAGGATGCTGACCGGTTCGAATCGAATCCGTCCATCCTCCACCAGCATGACCTGCTGGTTCACGACCGAACGTCGCGGCACCACCGATCGGGCGACGGACTCCGACTCGATCACCTCTCCATGCACGAAGAGTCCCGGGACCACCCGACCCCCGTCGGCATCGAGTTCGATGAAGACGGTCATGGTCCGACTGCCGGCATCGTCCTCGGGTGCGATGCGAGTGATGCTCGCGTGGATCGGTTCGTCGGTCACCGTGCGGTTGATGATCACCCGATCCCCCACCGCGACCCTGCCGCGGGCGGAGGCGGGAATTCGAAGCGGCAGCTCGATCAGGGACGGATCGAAGACCCTGGCGATCGGAACCCCGGGACCGACCTGCTCGCCCACCTCCACCATGACCGCGGCCACCACCCCGTCGAAAGGAGCCTTGATCAAACAGCGATCGACCTGGGACTCGGCCAGACGGCGTGCGCTGATCAGCTCGTCCTGCTGGGCGACGAGGGCACGCCGCCGAATGGGTAGCGTCGAGACCAGCTCCTCGATCGTGACCTGACCGCGTCGAGCGGTGAGAACCTGCTGCTCCGCGGTGTCGATCTCCCGCTGCACCGCGGCCCCGCGCCCCTGGGCGTCACGGACCCGGACCAGATCCTGCTCCGCCAGCTCGAGCGCCCGATTCGCGATCTCCAGACGGGCCCGGGACGTCTCGAGCTCGCTGTCGAGCCGGTCGATCTCCGCATCGATCTGGACGAGTCGTTCGGCCGCGGATTCCGCCTGTCGCTGATAGTCCTCCGGATCGAGCCGGACGATGACCTCCCCCTCCTTCACCGGCATGCCGACATCCAGACCCTCGTGAAGCGACTCCACGGTCGAGGCCACCCGGGAGGGGACCATCGAGGTCATGGATGGATGCATGGTTCCGAAGCCCCGCCAGCGGCGGGCCACGGGCTCCGAGATCGGCTCGATCACGACCACCGGAGTGGCGATGTCGGATCGATCCACCCGGGCGGGAGTGGGCGCACTGACCGTCAAGGAGATCGCGATCCCCGCTCCGAGAGCCAGCACGAGGAGACAGACGATGCCGCGGAAGATGCCCGCCATCACGGGGTGAGCCCGTCCCACGCGTCCGGGGACGGGACCGGTGCCCGAAGCCTCCTCCACGGGAGACTCCATCGGCGGACTTTCATCATTGGGGCTGGACATCGAAGGCTCCGGAGCCTGCTGGACCTGGACAGAGAGAGGGAATCCTACCTTGGACGATCCCGACACCCGGGCCGCCACCCGGTAGGCTTCGCTCCATGACCTCAAGCGATTCGCAACCCACCGATCCCGGAGGACCTTCGATCGAGGAGATCGCCCGGACCGCCACCCTCGCGAGGCTGGCCCTCGACCAGGAGGGGCTGGAGGCCGCCCGGACGGACCTCACCGCGATCCTCGAGCACGTGGCCCTGCTCTCCTCCCTCGACGTGGAGGGCGTCGAGCCGATGCCCCGTCCCCACGACATCGTCAACCGCCTTGCCGATGACGTTCCCGGACCGGTGCTCGATCGATCCGTGATCCTCTCGCTCGCTCCGGCCGTCGAGGGCGATTTCATCGCCGTTCCCAAGGTTCTTGGCGAAGGCGGAGCCTGAATCGAACCCGGCATGAAGATGACCGACTCCAAACCCGATTCCTCGAACGACCTCCTCGCCCGCGTCGACGACTTCAAGTCCGGCCGGATCTCGGCGACGGAAAGGGTGGAGAACGCCCTCTCCACGATCGCCGGGCTCGATCCGACGATCAACGCCTTCCACGACCTTCTGGCCGAAGAGGCGCGATCCACGGCGAAGGAACTCGATGCGACCCGGGAACGTGGAGATGATCTCGGCCCGCTGGCGGGATCGATCATCGCGATCAAGGACAACATCTGCATGAACGTGGGGCGGACGACCTGCAGTTCACGGATGCTCGAGGAATACCGATCCCCCTTCGATGCGACGGTGATCGAACGACTTCGCGCCGCGGGAGCGATCCTGCTGGGCAAGACCAACCTCGACGAGTTCGCCATGGGTTCCTCGAGCGAACATTGTGCCTGGGGCCCGGTCCGCAATCCGCATGCGACCGATCGGGTTCCCGGCGGATCCAGCGGAGGAAGCGCCGCGGCCGTGGCCGCCGACTGCGTGGATGCCGCCCTGGGCAGCGACACCGGCGGGTCCATTCGACAACCGGCCGCGTTCTGTGGAACCGTGGGCTTCAAGCCGACCTACGGCCGGGTCTCCCGCCACGGCCTCGTCGCGTTCGGCTCGAGCCTCGACCAGATCGGACCCCTCTCCCGCAGCGTGCGTGATGCGGCCGCGATCTACGAGGCGATCGCCGGCCTCGATCCGGCGGATTCGACCACCTCGGATCTCGAGGTGGCGAACTGCCTCGCCTCCGGACCCGCGGATCCCGCCCGACTCCGCGTCGGGATCCCGAGAGAGCATCGAAACGACCGCAACCACGCCGGCGTGAACGAGGTGCTGGATCATGCCGTGGACCGGCTTCGCGCCGCGGGAGCGACGATCGTCGATGTCGATCTCCCCCTCACCCGGCAGGGCGTCTCCACCTACTACGTGATCGCTCCCGCCGAGGCCAGCAGCAACCTGACCCGTTTCGACGGCATTCGATACGGCCACCGCGCGGAGTCCGTGCCGGGCGAGGGACTGGAGGATCTCTACGCACGAACGCGGACCGAGGGATTCGGCGACGAGGTCCGTCGGCGGATCCTCCTCGGCACCTACGTGCTGAGCGCCGGCTACTACGACGCGTACTACAAGCGGGCACTCCAGGTGAGGCGTCTGATCAAGCAGGAGTACGACTCGGCCTTCGAACAGTGCGACGTCCTGCTCGGCCCGACCACCCCCACTCCCGCCTTCCCAATCGGCGCCGATCTCGACCCGGTCTCGATGTATCTCAACGACGTCTACACCGTGAACTCCAACATCGCCGGGATCCCCGCCCTTTCGATTCCCGCGGGACTGGTCGATGAGGATGGAGAGAAGCTTCCCGTCGGCGTGCACCTTCAGGCCCCGGCCTTCGCGGAAGCGGATCTTCTCGCTGCCGCAGCCGCTCTGGAGTCACTCCTCGCCGACTGATGCCCGGTCCGGCCCGGGGTTCTTCACGATCCCGGAAGCGGGCATCTGCGGTGCCGGTACCCGTCCCCATGCCTCCAACGACCTTCGAAAGGCGGCTTCGAGCTCCTTCGTCCTAAGGTCGTTCTCGAACAGCCCCGCCTCGGCACGGATCGAGAGGATCCGCGGCTCGGGTTCACGAAGAACCGTGAGAGTCGCCTGCTCCTCGTCGAGCATCAACAGGACGAACCGGTACTGCTCGGGTTCGGTCCCGGACGAGAGGACCCGGCCACCCCTGGAACGGACCGAGGCGCGGATGATCGCTTCGGCGGAGCGGCCCGAGATCGTCGGACCAGCCTCGGTCGTCGCCACCTGCATGCGATCCTCGAGATCGATGAGCTGATTCGATCGTTCCCGCGCCGCATCGGTGCCGGGCACCCGATACTCGACCGAGGCGATCGGACCTCGCTCCCGCAACCGGATCGTGGCGACCGCGCGACGGCCTCGACTGTCGAGATAGGTGACCGACGCCTTCTCGGGGTCGTGATGGGACTCGAGGATGGCCATCTCCACACTGGGAGCGGCGATGATCATCGCCTGCGGTGAATCCTCGAATCGGACCCCGTGTCGAGCCGGCGCCATGGGAAGGACGGGACCCGCGACCGCATCCCTCAGAATGCCCCGAACCTCGGCCCGCTGGGACTCGTCGAGCACGATGGAGGCCCACCGATCGTCGAGCGTGCCAGCCTGATGGTCGTAGACCTCGTTGCTGGCCGCGGCCGGCGTGGGCGGGGGAGAAGTCTCGCACCCGGTGACCGGGACGCCCATCGCCATGATCAGCCATCCCCGACCGAGTCGGTGAAAACGGCCCCGGGATCGAGGATCCCGGGCAACGAGTTCGATGCCACGCCCGGCTTCCGCAGCCGGTGCGGAGCCCCGAGAAGGGCCTTGGGGGTCGAGAAGTCCCATGAAAGGCATCCTACCGGCCCCTGATGACCGATAAAGACAATCTGCTCGCCCTCCCTCCTGATCGGGATCGAGCCCCGGACCGACTACAGTGCTCTCGACCGGTCGGCACCTCCCCGATGCCGGAGCCGACCTTCGAACCTGCGGAGCCGTCGACATCCCCCTCTTCAGTCGATACTTCAAGCCTCGTTCGAGCCGTCGCAGTCGAATCGCAGCCGCCCTGCGACCGAAGGCGCCGTCCATCGTCGAACTGGTCCGGCAGCCGAGGTTCTTCTACGGCGGCGCCGTGATCCTGGTCGCCGCGATGCTCATGACCATGATCGTGGGCTGGGGTCGCACCCAGCCTCGCATCTGGGTGGGACAGGTCGCGACCGAGAGCCTGGTCAACCCACGGTCCTTCGAACTTCCGGATCGAGCGGAGACCGAACGACAGCAGGAAGTCGCCAGGATCGCGGCCCCCCGCTTCTATCAGGCGAACTCCGCGGTCCTCGATGATCTGCGTGCCAAGATCGCGGGCCTTCCAGTCGCGGTCCGTTCCGTGACGGTGCTCGACGAGGTCGATTCCGAACTCCGGGACCGCTTCGAGCTCAAGGACGGTTCGCTTTCGATCCTCAAGCGGTTCGCAGGCACCAACGGACCTGATGCGGCCCCCAACTGGCGGGAGTGGACCGACGAGTTCGTTCGAAGACTATGGAGGGTCGAACCGCTGCTCGAGACCCAGGAGTTCCAGAAGTTCTCCACGGTGTCGAGCCGCCGCGTGCTTCCCCCACGCCCCCTGGTGCTGACCGACGGCGAGGACGGAAACCCCGACGGGTCCGGAGACCCGGACCTCGCAGCCGGAGACGAGGAGGGTGCAAGCAGGACGGCCGAACCGCCGATCGCTCCCCGCAATCTCGCGGATGCGGTGCGCATCACCGACGCGGTCGATCTGACTCCCGAAGTCGGGGATCCGAACCTCCGCAAGGCGGTGGAACGCCTTGCCGAAACCGCCGGATTCTCCGGAGCCGCTGCCCGCATCGTCGCCGCCGCGATCGCGACCAGACCCGCGCCGACGATCCTCTTCGATGCGTCCGCGACCCAGGAGGCGGCCGACCTTGCCGCAGCCACGGTCGTGCCGGTTGAGATATCGCACCCCGCCGGAGAAGTGATCTATCGACGAGGGGACGTGGTCGGACTGGATGAACTCGCAACGGCACGAGAGGCCCTCACCCGCGCCTTCTCGGGGGGGGTTCTCGACGGTGGCTGGGGGCAGGTCCCGGGCTGGCTGCTGCTCGCCATGGTGGTCGTGCTCATGCTGGCAGGACACGGGGTCATCTTCTACCCCCGCATCGCCAACTCGACCGCTCGACTCGCGGTCGTCGTCTTCCTGCTCGTGGGCGCCACCGGACTCGGCACCGCGTTCGCGGCGATGCTTCCCCGCCTCGCGCCGTTCGGAGCCGGGCTCGCCGTCTCCATCCTTTCGATCACCCTGGCTCTCGCCTACGACCGTCGCATCGCCATCTTCGCATCAGTGCTCCTCGCCATCGCGTTGACGGTCTCCACCGGACAGAAGCCGGCCGCCACCATCGCCATCCTCGCGACCGGAGCCGGCTTCGCCTCGCTGCTCGCCTCGATCCCCAACCGCGGCGCGTTCGTCCGCGCCACCGCGATATCCGGTGGCATCGCCGGGCTCGTCTTCCTTGCCGCCGGTCTCGCGATCACTCCGCTGTCCACCTCCGGAGCCGGACTTCAGATCGCGGCCGGAGCGGTGCTTGCCGGTTCCGGAGCCCTTGCCGCGGGTTTCCTCATGCTGGGGATCATGCCGACGATCGAACAGCTGTTCGACATCACGACCGGCCTCGCCCTCGCGGAACTCCGCGACACCCGACAACCACTGCTTCGCGAACTGCAGTCGAGAGCCCCCGGCACCTACAACCACTCGCTGGCGGTGGCCTCGATCGCGGAGAACGCCGCCGAATCCATCGGGGCCGACAGCCGTCTGGTGTACGTCGGCGGTCTCTATCACGATGTCGGAAAGCTGAACAAGCCCGAATACTTCATCGAGAATCAGGGCGGCGGCGACAACAAGCACGACAAGCTCAGCCCCGCGATGAGCCTCCTGGTGATCATCGGTCATGTGAAGGATGGTCTCGAACTCGCCCAGGAGTACGGACTTCCCCGGGTGCTGCGCCACTTCATCGAGAGTCATCACGGCACATCGCTCGTGGAGTACTTCTTCCACGCGGCGCGGGAGCAGGCGGCCGACGAGGGCGAGGAGATCGAGGAATTCTCCTATCGCTACCCGGGCCCCAAGCCTCGGACCAAGGAGGCGGCCATCCTCCTTCTCTGCGACGGGATCGAGAGTGCCACCCGGGCGATGAGCGATCCGACCCCGAGTCGGATCGAGACCCTCGTCCGAAGTCTGTCGCGACGGCGCCTCGACGACGGGCAGCTCGACGAATCCGAGCTCACATTCAGCGAACTCCGGATCATCGAGGACTCGATCATCAAGTCGCTCTGTGCGATCTACCACTCGCGCATCGCCTACCCCGGCGGTCGCGAGGAACGCGAGGAACGCGAGACCGCTGGTGTCGTCGGCGGTTCTTGAATCGAATCCGGATCAGCGGCGACGTCGACGCAGAAGTCCTGCCGTCGCCATCGCCGCGATTCCGCCGATGCCTGGGACGGGGTTTTCACCGGAGCTCGCGAGGGTGACGTTCCAGGAGGCATCGTTGCCGGTCCCGAAGTCCAACTGCAGGTCCTGGCCGTTCACCCAACCGATGTTCTGGGTGAAGTAGGTGTCCCAGTACTGCAGGACGACCCAGTCGCCACCGATCGACATCTCCGAGGAGAGCATGTTGAAGGCGCCGCCCCCCTCGTCGGTGATGAAGTACATCAGCTGATGCCAGCGGCTGGGCTGCAGGTCCGCGGTGTAGTAGACGTCGAGAGACAATCTTGTTTCTCCCGGCGTCTCGGTGTCGAAGGTGGACACCCGGAGGTTCGAGCCCCCAAGCTCCCCGTCGGTGATGACGCCCCCGCCGATCGAGATCGTCGCGTCCGTGGGGCCGTACTGCCACCGGGTCGGGCAGTCCAGGTTGTAGTGCCCATCCTCCTCGTAGATCGAGCCGACGCTGCCGGGAATGGTGATGGTCATCGTCTCGTTCTGGAACGAGGTGTCCCCGAGGGAGCCGGTGACTCCGTTGAAGGTCAGCTCGTACTCGAGCATGACGTCGGCGGAGAGGACGGGTGCGACCATGCCCACGGCCATGCCGAAGGACAGGACGCGAAGGCGGTTCGAACGATGGTTCATGGATCTCTCTCTGCGAATCCGGGGGGGGGTGACGATCATCGGGACTCGTGGAAATCGCCTCGACCCCGGAGGGTCGAACGATGCTCCATGTCATGCTCAGCGACGGCGACGTCCAACGACACCGAGGGCCGCCAGGCAGGCGATGCCACCGATGCCGGGAATGGGATTGCCGGTACTGCTGCTGGGCAGGACGTCCCACGACATGCTGCCGTCCCACGTGTCGATCTGAAGGTCGCGATTGCCCACCTGGCCACCGATGTCGTTGAAGTACCACTGCCAGTAGACCTCGTGGTACAGGAAACCGTCGTTCGGCTGATAGGAGCCGGGGGTGGTCAGGAGCGTCAACGCGCCGTGACCGACCTCCTCCAGGATGAACAATGGTGCATGGGAACCATTGCCCTGATCGGTGCCGAGCGAGAGTGAACCGTCAGAGGCACTGAGCCGCATGTCGACTCCGTTGATCTGATCGTTCACCACGTCGTCGATGTTCACGTTGACCAGCGTCGGACCGTCTCCGGGAAGGAGCATCGGGAAGTCGTAGTACAGGTGATCGCTCTCGACGCTGATGTAGTCGGTGTTGGCGATCATGGTGAAGGTGATCGTCTTGTCTGAGAACGAGCTGCCGTCGTACGAGCCGGAGATCCCACCGAAGGTCGCCACGTATTCGAGGATCTCACCGGCGAGCGCAGGACTCGACGTGATGGTGATCGCACAGATCGCTGACATCGCCGCGGACTTGTTCATGGTCTCTCTCCAGAGTCATGTTGACTGTCTCGTTCGATCGAAGGTCCGATCGAATGCTCCATCGACACTGTAACCAGCCGCCGGGCTCAGCCCAAGAGGAAAGGATCGTCCCGGGCCTCAGTCCATGCAAACCGGTCCAGGAGCGTCCTGACGGGCTTCGCGCAACCGAGTTCGGACGCCCGATCCCTGGTGAACCAGCCTGTCTCCCGCTCGGATCCGAGTTCCGGATCCCCGACCGGAGCACCGGCTTCGAACAGGTGGAGATGAACCTCGCGATGGGTCAGCAACCGACGCACCCGGGCCAGTGGGTCGAGCGTCCCCATCCAGGAGCCGAGCCGTTCGCCCACGACCCGTGATTCGAGTTCGGTCTCGGACTCGACACCGATCGGCTGCCAGAGCCCCCCCCAGACCCCTCCGGACGGCCGCCGCTCGAGCAGGATCTCCTCTCCGCGGCGCACGATCACCAGATGGATGTGGACCACGGTTCTCACCGGGCGGGACTTCGGCCTTGGAATCTCGCCTTCGATGCCTTGCCCGCGGCCCAGACAACTCGATCGGATCGGACATCGGTCGCAACGCGGGGAGGCCGGCGTGCAGACGGTCGCCCCGAGTTCCATCACCGCCTCGTTGAGGGTGCCGGGCCGATCCGTCGCTTCCACCAACGCGGTGGAAGCGGCCCACGCCGCGTCGATCAGGGCGGGGTCGTCCGCCTGGTGATCCAGTCCTCCGATTCGAGCCACGACCCTCGCCACGTTGCCGTCAACGATGGGTGCGGGTCGATCGAACGCGATCGACGCGATGGCCCCCGCGGTGTACCGGCCCACCCCGGGCAGAGCCAGCAACATCGCAGGGTCCGAGGGCACCTCGCCACCGTGTTCATCCACGACGGCCTTCGCCGATCCATGAAGAAACCGGGCCCGACGGTAGTACCCGAGTCCTTCCCATGCGGCGAGAACCGCATCCTCACCGGCATCCACCATCGCGCTCGGGGTGGGAAAACGTTCGAGAAAGGCCTCGAATCGCTCCTCCACTCTGGCCACCTGGGTCTGCTGGAGCATGAACTCGCTGACCATGGTCCGCCAGGGGGACCGGACTCGACGCCAGGGGAGATCGCGCCCCTGGTCCTCGAACCACTCGAGAAGGGGCTCCACGATGCCCCCGTGGAGCACCGAGGGGTCGCTGAAGGGCGGAGGAGGGGCGGGACTGGGAGGTGCCGGAGGCATTCCCCCATTCTGAGGGGGATCCGCCCGCCGTGGGCCGCGAATCGGGTTCTTGCAGGTGCCTTCCTGGCGGGGTAGCCTTGTCCCCTTCCGACCTGAGGGTCTCCCCCTCCAGGTTGTTCGTCACCCCCCGGCGGCCCAGCCGCCAGATCCGGAACCGGACCCGTCATGGCGAAGATGTTCTACACGGCCGAAGAAGCCGCCGAAAAGCTCGGAAAAACCGTCGATGAGATCCAGGAGATGGCCTCCAGCGGAGCTCTCCAGTCGTTCAAGCAGGACGACCAGGACATGTTCCGGGTCGAGCAGATCGACATGATGGCCTCCACCGATGATGACCTCGGCGATCTCGACATCAGCCTCGAGGACAGTGGTGAATCCGATCCTCTGAGCCTCTCGGGCTCCACCCCGGCGATGGATCTGGCCGCCGGCGGTTCCGGCGACGATGCCGGCGACGATGGCCTCGACCTCGATCTCAGCGGTGGCGACATCGGCCTCGAGGACTCCGCCGCGGCCAGCGAGGACAGCTTCCTCGCGGGCAGCGGGGTCAGTGCCTTCGAGGGCGGCGAGTCAGCGAAGCAGGGTGACGACCTTCTCGACGACGACCTCTCGCTCGAGACCGTCGGCAGCGGAAGCGGCCTTCTGGACCTCACCCGGGAATCGGATGACACCTCCCTGGGCGCCGAACTGCTCGACGAGGTGTACTCCAGCGACGACAGCGGTGCCCCCGCCAGCGCGAGCGGGCTCTTCGAGGCCGTCGGCGGCGACTCGCCCATGGGCAACGAGGACATGGGTGGCGTCGGCATGGCAGCCAGCGTTCCGGTGGTCGTGGAGACCTACGAGGGTGGCTGGTCCGGCCTTGCGGTCGGCATGGGCATCGTGGCGGTCGTGTCCCTCAGCCTCGTCGGGCTGATGGCCATGGTCTCCGGCACCGACACCCTGCCCGCGATCTCCGACATGATGGCCGGCAACATGCTGGTCTGGTTCGGCGGCCTTCTGGGCGGCCTGATCATCTTCGGACTCCTTGGCTTCTTCATCGGCAAGGCCTCCGAGTAGGACCGCTCCCCGGGACCGGGGACGCCATGGACACTCGATCACCGTGCTACTGACCCATCACGGCCGTCGCGAATGGGGATTCGCGACGGCCGTTCTCATCCTCCTCGGCGTGCCCGCCGCGATCTACGGCCATTGGTGGGCGGTGATCCTGCTCGCTCTGGGCTGGATCGTGGTCGCAGGGTTCTTCCGGGATCCTCTTGGTCGTCGGCCCGCCACGGACGATCCCCACGACATGGTCTCGCCCGCCGACGGCCGGGTCAGCGCGGTGGAGAAGGTCCCCTCCCACGAGGCGACCGGAGATGGCCCCGCGATCATCGTGCGGATCTTCCTGAGCGTCCTCGACGTCCATCTGAACCGTGCACCATGCGATGCGGTCGTGGAATCCGTCACCCATCGACCCGGTCGATACCTCGATGCCAGAACCGAGGAGTCGGCGAAGGTCAACGAAAGCAACCTCGTGCGCTTCATCACCGACGATCAGGTCATGATCGGGGTGCGGCAGGTCTCCGGGGCGATCGCCAGACGAATCGTCTGCCCGATCCGCAGCGGCGATCGGGTGGAACGCGGGGCGCGATACGGGATGATCAAGTTCGGCTCGACGACCGAACTCATCCTGCCCGACACCCCGGGCACCAGCATTCACGTCAAGGTCGGGGATCGCACCACCGGTGGCGTGACGATTCTCGCAAGACTCGAACCGGATTCGAAGGCCGGGAACTGAACGGGAAGTCGGCTCAGGCCGCCATGTCGTCCCAGTCGTCCTCGGGCTCCTCCGGCCACGCATCCTCCATCCGGTTGTGGATGCGGATCAACGTCGCCAGCTGATCGGCCAGGATGCCTCGAAGGGCGTCGAGGTCCGCCCCGACGCTGTCGGAGAAGGTCGATTCGCCGCCTCGGAACATGTACAGGATCGCGAGGCACTCGCCTTCATGCAGGCACGGCACCGCGATCATCTCCAGACCATCCTCGATGGTGGTCTCGAGTTCGCAGTCGGCGATGAACTCGTTGGCGTCGTCGAAGCGGAGGATGTCCTCCTCCGAGGACAACCGGGGACAGGCCTCGTCGGCAAGCCTCTGCAGCATAGGCTCGACGGATCGCCTCGGATGCTCGTAGTTGACGTAGGCACCGAGCCCGAACCGTCCGTCTCCTCCGGCAAGGAACACGGCGGCATTCGTGGGTCCGGTCTTGACCAGCAGATATTCGAGTGCGGTTCGAAGCAGGTCCTCGACATCCAGCTCCTGACGGAGAAGGGTCCGGAACTCGCTGCACATCGCGACCCGCCCGCTGTCGTCGTCGATCATGACGTCATCGACATCACCGACCGCATCCTCGACGGGCATGGAGATCGGTTCATCGGCCGGTTCGATCCGCCCACCAAGCTCGGCAAGCCGGTGAGCAACACGATCGCGGGTGACCAGCGCACGGCTGCGTTCGATCGCCTGGACGAGTCGATCCTCGACCTGATCGGCATCGAGATCGCCGGGCAGGAAGTCGGAGGCGCCGAGCCGCATGGTCCGCGTCACCTCTTCGACCCGGGCGGTCGCCGCGACGACGACCACCGAGGCGTTGGGCTGAAGCCTTCGGATGTCGGCGGAGATGCTTTCGTCGAAGTCGCAGGCGGGAATCACCACCACTTCGTAGCGGTCATCAAGAACCTTCGAGCGGATCTCATCGACGCCTTCGGCGACCTGGCATGACCAGTTCGCACCGGCCTCGACGAGAGCAGCAAGAGTCATGGCCTCGGTTCGGGTGACGCACACGAGGATCCGGCCCTCGGTCGTTTCCCTTGATTCGGACCGGCTCATTCCAGAAGTTTCAGGCTCGAAGTCCATCTTTCTCTCCTTCCCCAGACCCTGGATCGATCCATCCCGCGAATCGATCCTCTCACTCTCATGTCCAGCACGTCGAACTGCTTCGCGCCTCTTCAGGAGTCACCATCGGTCATTCCGAAGGCCGCTTGAAGTCGGAACCCGGATCGGACGCGCTTCGTCGAAATCCACGGCGGCGCGACCCGTCCCCACGGAGAAGTCCGCCGTTCTTCGGACGTTTGCAACCGGGCGTGAGCGTGAAATGGTCGAGACCGGCGGCATCGCGTGCCTGCCGCGCCCACGCTGCATCACGAGAGGCCGTGGTTCGATCACCTCGCAGGCAACATCTGCGCCCGGAGTCCGGGCGACGCCTGCCTCCGCGGCGGAATGATGATCGTGAGGTGACCGGAGAGCGATGCCGTTATCGGCCGGACTTCGCCTTCCAGAGCCGCACTGCTTCCGGCTCCCGAGGATAGATCGGTCGAAGCGTGGCGGGATCGTCGGAGACGTGCCACGAGGCGGGTGGTGGGCCGGAAGTCGATCGCCTCAGAAGCCCGATGAGTCCCTGAGCCGAGTGATCGGGTTCCACGATCTCGATGCCGAGGGATTCGAAACGGCTTCGCCAGGAGGGATCCAGGTGCTCGTCCGCGAGGACGGTGTCGAATCCCTCCTCCGGAGGTGCACCCGCCAGCATCCCCTCGCCGACCGACCTCCAGTCACGATCCGGATCATCCCGACTCAATCGGGTGGTCCAGGCCGTGCCGTTCCTGGTGGCGGAGACCACCAGGATCGTTCCGGTCCTCGTTCCGCCGAAGACGGTGGAGGTGGATGCCGCCGCGACCTCCGCACCGGGGATCCCCACGATGGTCGCACCTGCGACCTCCGCCAGCATCTGACCTGCCGCGATGGAGATGCGAAGGCCGGTGAATCCTCCCGGGCCGATGTCCACCGCGACGGATTCGAGATCGCGGACCGCGACTCCGGCGGAGTCCAGGACCTGTCGGACCGCGGGAAGGAGCTCGTCCTTCTCCCGTCGCCCCCCCGTGACCGGAAGAACCACGGGATCGATGTTCTCGCCCGCGAGTGCCACCCCGCCCGTCCGCTGGGAGAGCTCGATGGCCAGGAACGGCATCTTGAGGATGCTCGACGAGGTCAACCGTGGACCTCGACGGATGCCAGGGGGACGGCGTCGAACACCGCCGATTCCACGGTGGGGGCCGGAATCCCCAGATCGATGGGCAGCACCATGGCCTGATCATGATCGGAGTTGAGAAGGATCGTGCGGGGCCCTCCGATGCCGATGCCGCTTTCGACATAGGCATGGCCGAGACAGAACAACGAGATCCCCCACTCCTCGGCGAGCATCTCCACCTGCGACTCGGCGTGGCCACGACCCCAGACCATCATCCAGGCGCTCCCCTCCATGGGGGCGTAGTCGTCTGCCTCCAGCTCGCGGTCGAGGATCCCGGTATCGAATCGATCCATCATCATCGGACCGGGCAGGGAATGGGAACAGAGCACCCCGTTCTCGGTTCGCGCCGCGAGAGGAAGGGCACGAACGAACTCGCCGATCGCGGAGGCGACGAGATCCGCCTCCTCCTCGAAGACCGCACGAAGCCCCAGGTCGAAGAGGGTGGTCATGCAGCCTCCACCCTTCGAGACCGAGTGACCCTCCATCTGGGCGAGTTCATGATTGGCGAGCAGGACATGGACCCGGCCGGGATGCTCGAGGACCAGGCTGGCGACCTTGACCAGCATTCGATAGCTGAGATCGAGACCCTGCTGGAGACGTTCGCCATGGATCAGCTCGTGGAGAACGATGTGGGCATCCGTTTCCCGAGCGATCCTCGAGCATCGAACGACCTTCGAGAGGTTCGTGGGATTGTCGTGAAGATCCCCGGTGAAGAGCAACGATCCACGTCCATCGATCATGGACACCGAGCCCCGGCGATTCGGTGCCTCGCGCATGGCTGCCGCGGCCGCCGAGAGGCGATCCACCACGGCGACGGCATCCTGATCGTCGATGGGACGGACCTTCGTCAAGGATCGACCCTCGCGGCAACCTCCAGCACTCCTGTACCGGTGTCGGTGGAGACCTGGATTCCGGCGTAGAGAAGGAGTTCCGCCGGCCCGTTGAACCGGATCCGAATCACCGCATCGAGCTGCTCGGAGGACGCGACGTTCGAGGACATCAGCGTGGCCTCGATCCGGGGATCGAGACTTCGCACCGAGAGCCCCTTCGACCAGTCCGGTCGATCGATCGCGCCACGCCCTCTGGGGTTGTAGTGATCGAGCTGGATCGGGACATCCACCTCCGAACCGATGCCGACCGAGCCAAGCTCCGCGAAATCATCGAGGATGATCCATCGGCGTTCGAATCGGGTGGGATCCCGGCGAGAACCGGTCTCGGGATGACGGACACGACACGCCACCAGAGGACAGTCCATCCGGTCCGTCGTGAAGACCCACCACCTTGGAATCGTCTGAGGAGCGATCCCGGCGACCGACCAACCGAGCTCGTATGAGCTTCGGGGGTCGTCTCCGGACTGGAATGCGACGAAGGATGGTGCGCTTCCATTGGAAGCCAGCACCCGGAACGGCCTTCCATCGATCGATGACAGTCGGATGGTCCCGTTCTCGACTCCCTGAAGTGCCGACGCGAAGGCGGGAACAGGTTGCACCGGAAGGGTGACCATGCCGTTCAACTTCACGACCGCAGGCTGCTGCATGCCCTCGAGCTGGACGAAGACCTTCGCCTCCTTCTCCCCCGCCTGCTTCGGGGCATCGAGAGAAGCCTCGAGCGACACCGTCTCACCAGGCTGGATCACCTTTCCCGCGAGGTCCGAGAGCGTGGTGCAGACACAGCTCGGCGTCACGCGAAGCACCCGGACCGGCTGCCCGCCGCGGTTGGTGAGCTTGAAGGCACCCCGGTTGATCGTGCCGGGGCCGACGGCACCGAAGTCGATGAGCTCCGGAACGATGTCGAAGGCTCCCGCCGCGGTCTGGACCTGGATCGAGCCCTTCATCACCGAGGAGCCGAGGGGCGGTGACGGCATCGCATCCGAACCGTAGGTCGAACCCTCCGTTCGAACCGCTTCTTTCGAGGGAGCCGATGGAGCGTCGGCATCACTGCCACCACAGCCGGAAGCGATCGCGATCACGATCGAGGACAGGATCCACACGGAGAGTTCGGCAGAGCGGGATGGCATCATGAATCACAGTCTAGTGAACACCGGTACGGACACGCTTCGGAACGCCTTTTCTCGAATGACGACGCGAGCCCGGTCATGACGACCGGGCTCGCGGAAAATCCTGGGTCCGGCTTCGAGCCGGCCGTCTTCGATCAGCCGCCGCAGGC
This sequence comes from Phycisphaerae bacterium, assembly GCA_002709295.1. Lineage (GTDB taxonomy): Bacteria > Planctomycetota > Phycisphaerae > Phycisphaerales > SM1A02. The sequence goes on from PAQL01000012.1 coordinate 42,546, forward strand.
ACCCCAGGCGGCGAGGATCAGACCGAGGTCGCTGCCACCGATGCCGTCGCCGTTGCCATCGACGTCGTAGGCGTCGGTGCCCCAGGCGGCGAGCAGGAGGCCGAGGTCCGCACCACTGACGATGTCGTCACCGTTGAGGTCCTCGGGGCAGGGATCATCGAGGGGATCGAAGGTGATGTTCAGGAGACCTTCGCCCTGGTCGTTGTCCTGGGACGAACCGACCCGGATCACCACCGTCTGGCCGGCGAAGGCCAGCGTCGAAATGCTGGCGTCATCACCGCATTCGTCGTCGCCACAGGCGATGACCGAGGACGAACCGTTGGGGCACGACTGGTTGTAGATGGCGATCCGACTGTTGAAGCTGCTGTTGCAGGTGTCGATGTCGAGGAAGCCGTTCGCGGGAGCGACGAATGTGAACCAGACGTCGGAGTAGACATCGGGACCGCTGGTCGAGCTGCAGCTGATCGGCACTCCGAAACCGGAATCCGAGGCCTCGACCGTGGTGAACGGGGTGGTTCCCGCGGACACCGCGATCGCACCGGCACAGTCGTCGTTGGCCGGGGGCGGATCGCAGCTTTCGGAACCGTCCTCGGGGACGATCTTGAAGATGCGACCGGACTGCGACACGATGTAGATCTCGCCGCGGGCATCCTCGCCGAAGCTGGCGACCTGGTTGACCGCCACTCCGGTGGTGGAGGTTCGAAGGTCGCTGTTCCGGCTCTGGACCGACACGTTTCCGTTCTTCTGGGGCACCGCGCTCCAGAAGTTGGAAAGGACGTAGTCGGCGTAGAAGTAGGTGCCCTGAAGCTCGGGAATCGCACATCCACGATAGGGGTAGCCACCGGTGATCGAGTAGCCGCCACTGGAGTTGTGGTTGTAGACGATCTGCGGGTCGAAGAACGGACCGCTGGATCCGCAGGAGCTCGAGTAGGTGCTCAGACCCTCCTTGCACTTCCAGCCGAAGTTGGCACCCGAGAGCTCGTCGGGCCTGACGTAGTTGACCTCTTCACGAGCGTTCTGACCGACATCCGCGATCCAGAGGTCGCCGGTCAGCCGGTCGAAGGCGCAACGCCAGGGGTTTCGCAGCCCGTAGGCGTAGATCTCGTCGTCACCGCTCGTACTCACGAAGGGGTTGTCGGCCGGCACCGAATAGGGCGTTCCGTTGTCGATGTCGATGCGGAGGATCTTGCCCAGCCGCTGATTGGTGATGTCCTGGCCCCGGTTGCCGGGGTCACCGCCGGATCCACCGTCACCCGTGAAGATGTAGAGATAGCCGTCGGGGCCGAACTCGATGAAGCCACCGTTGTGGTTCGTGTACGGCTGGTCGAACGACATGATCGTCAACGCACCCGCGGTGGTGGCGTGGTCGGCGTCGGCACCACGGTTGTAGCGGCGGATGTAGCTGTCGCCGTTGCCCGCCGTCGCGGTGTAGTAGACGTAGAAGTACCCGTTGTTCTGGTAGTCGGGGTGGAACGCCAGTCCGAGGAGACCACGTTCGTCACTGGTCGAGTTTCCGCCGGTGACCAACGAATCGATGTTGAGGAAGTAGTCGCTGTTCAGCGTCTCGGTGTCGAGGTTCAGGATTCGAATGCGACCCTGCTTCTCGATGATGAAGAGGCGACTCTCGTCCCCGGGAGCATGCGTCGCATAGATGGGACGCGACAGTCCGGAGACCACGAGGCGGCTCGCGATGTCCTGAGCAGGCGCCAGAGCAGCGAGGAACGAGGCCGCCACGGCGGCGAGAACGAGGGAGCTACGGCGAATCGACATCGAGCTTCCGATCTTCAAAGGGTGCGAGAGGACGGCTGGATCCGGAGCCGACCCATCAGGAAGACGCATCGGGGTGGCGTTGGTTCCCCGAACGGCGGTGAAGTCCTCACCGACCCAGTAAAGATAGCACCGGTGCGGCGGGGAACCGCTGAAGACGGTGGAAACAGCCGTTTCAATTCTGAAATGAGGCTTGGAGACGCCCCCCACCCCAACAGAACGTCGGAAAACCCCGATCTCAGGGCGCTATCCGGTCAGCAGCCTCGCGGACCGTGATCATCAATGTCCGATATCTCAAGACGGCCTCATCGAGCGCCTCCTGATCACCATCTCGAATGGCCTCGGAGAATCTCGGCAGGACCACCGATCCGTAACCACTGTCCCGATCGCTGGCCGCGAACTCGTTCCGAAACCAGGGCCGACCGGGAAGGCCCTCTTCACCGATCCAGGCCCGATCGAAGTCGATCAACGCCTGAACCGTCCGATCGTCCTCCTCCGCCTCCTCGAGTCGACGGGCCGCCGATTCGCACGCCTGAAGAGTCTGCTCGACCTCCGCCCGAAGCGCAACGAGATCGATCGAGAGTCCGGCATCCTCCGCCGCCGTCTCGTAGGCCTTCAACCGACGCTCCAGTCCGGCGACTGCCGGCACCGGATCGATGGGCGGCAACGGGGAATCGGCGAGATCCGCCACCAGGGCCGCGGTGATCCTCGACAACATCGTCGCTCCGACATAGTCCTCACCGACCGTCGCCCGATACCAGGCGAGGGTGTCGTAGTTCGAGTGGTGGACGCTGCCCTGACTCCCTCTCGCGGAGAGTGCCACCGAAGGCACCCCGACATGACAGAGGAATCCGATGTGATCGCTTCCACCCCCGAGATCACCGACGGGTGGCGTGTCACGATCACCCTGCCACGCCTCGAGGACGGATCCCTCCCCACCGGGCTGCGGAACGTCCTCGGTGGCTCGAACGATCGACCTGATCAGGGACGGGGTCGCGGATGATCCGAATCGAGTGCCCATCGCCGCCATGTCGAGATTCACGTAGGCGACCGCGTCACGGCGGATGCGATCGGCTTCGGCCTCCACCCATTCGCAGGAACCGATGATGCCGAATTCCTCGGCTCCCCAGGCCGCGAAGACGATCGACCGTCGCGGTCGAAGTCCGCGATCAGCGGCTTCCGCGAAGACCTTCGCCGTCTCCAGCAGCACGATCATCCCGGCCAGGGGGTCGGCCGCGCCGAAGCCCCACGCATCATGGTGACAGCCCACGACCACCATCTCGTCGGGGCGCTCGGATCCCGGAAGCACGCCGAACACGTTCGCGGTCCTCATCAGTTCACGCACCTGGGAGACTTCGAGTCGAAGCTCCAGATCCCCGCCCTCCACGCGGTAGGGAACCTTCATCCCCCCCGTCCAGCCCTCGAGCCCCATCATCTCGACGGTCGGACCCTTCATCGCGGCCATGATCCGACTGGCCGCGGCGTAGCCGATCGGCTGGACCGGAATTCGCGGCAGCGCCACCTCGTCGGGGTCGAGGCGGGCCACATCACCCCGAGCCGGCACGAACGGCGTCAACGGATCGCCCTTCCAGGGAAGGGTGACGATGGATCCCCGCTGGATGCAGGTCTCGTTCGCCCAGCCGCCCTGCGGCCAGGTCGGACCTCGCCCCTCGCCGTAGTCGCCGGGATCGAGGAAGATCACGAGTCCCGCCGCCCCCGCCTCCTCCGCGAACTTCACCTTGAAACCACGGTAGTTCCCACCGTATCGGGCAAGCACGATCTTGCCGGTGCAGTCCACACCAAGCTCGCGAAGTCGCTGGAAGTCCTCCGGTCGACCGCGATTGGCATAGACCACCCCGGCTTCGACCATTCCCGAACCCGAATAGGCGTTCCAACCCCAGCGCAGATCGGGATGGTAGGTCGCGGGATCCTCGAGCAGTTCACGCTCGCTGATCGGCAACGACGTGACACCACGGCGAGCTCGTCCTTCCACCGCAGTCGGATCGGGGGCCGAGTCCCCCACGATGCTCAGGCTGGCGGAGACCGGTCTGGCGAGGAACGGTTCGAACCACCAGACCTTCGTCTCCAGTCCCATGCCTTCGAAGGCTCCGGCGATCGAATCGATGACGATTCGATCACCCTCCGTGCCGGCGACGTGGGGTCGGGATCCCAGGAGATCATGCCAGTCGGACAGCCGTTCCGAGCGGGGTGCGCCAAGGACATCGGCACGAAGATCCCCCGGCCCCTCGGCGAGAGACGATGACGAGGCACAGACCGACAGGGCTGCGACGAGGGCCGTCGATCGGGCGATAGCGGAGACGATCTTCTTTCGGTTGATCATGTCCGAAGCCTAATCCGGAACCGGCCGCTCAGTCGCGTACGAAATCAATGAACAGTCGGTCCAGACGTCGATGGGCGTCGGCGATCCGCGGTTCGTCGATCCGGCCGGATGCGATCGCATCCGCGATCGCCTCGACCACTCGTCGTTGTCGCTGCGGCTCGTGGCAGCAGAGCACCAGATCCACGCCGGCCTCGACCGCGCGGACCGCCGCCTCACCGAGATCCCCCTCCAGTTCAGGAAGATCGGCGATCGCCGCCATCTCCAGATCATCGGAGATCACCACCCCGTCGAAACCGAGCTCCTGCCGAAGAAGTCCGTCGATCGCCGCCCGACTCATGGTCGCCGGCACGCCCGGATCGATCGCCTCGAAGACCACATGGGTGGTCATGATCGCCGCGACTCCCGCCTCGATCACGGCCCGGAAGGGTGGCAGTTCCACAAGATCGAGACGACCCCGGTCGTGTCGAAGCACCGGCAGGTCGTGGTGACTGTCGGAGTCGGTGTCTCCATGACCGGGGAAGTGCTTGCCGCAGGCGGCCACCCCCCCCGCCTGCATCGACTGCACGAGCGCGGCACCGCAGCGACCGACGAGATCCGGATCACGACCGAAGGACCGCCGCCCGATGACGGGATTGGCGGGATTCGAATCCACGTCCACCACCGGGGCCAGATCGAGATCGACGCCGACCGGTCGCAGATCCGCGGCCAGTGCCGCTCCGATCCGCGCAGCCGACTCCGGACCTTCGGCACCGACCTCGCGCATGAACGGGGGCGGGTGGAATCCCTCCCGGAAGCGGATGGTCTCGCCGCCCTCCTGGTCGACGCAGACGAGGATCGGATCCGCGGGATCACGGGCGAGGGCCTTGATGCTCGAGATGGTCTCCGCCACCTGATCCCGCTCGCCGGCGTTCCGNGCGAAGAGGATGACCGATCTCACCCCGAGTTCGACGAGCTCCTCGAGCTCGCGAGTGGGCGTGGTTCCCGGGAATCCGATGCAGAGAAGGCGTGCCGCCCTGGCGGTGGTGCTGTCGAGCATGTCACGAGGATACGACGCTCGCGTCCGTGAGGACGCGAGCGTCGAGTCGATTCCATCGGTCGGGTGGGTGGATCAGAAGCTGAAGGTNACGCCACCGGTGAACATCTGGCTGTTGATGCCGTCACCGCTGCGGCCTTCCCATCGCAGGTTCAGATCGATCTGTTCGGCGACCTCCCAGTTCACACCGAGACCGAAGTAGGCGGTGTTGAAGCTCTGATTCTCGACGATGACCGGNACACTGGCCGAGGTGCCGACCAGGCCGACCCCNTAGTCGCCGTTGTCCGTGATGTTCCCCTGCCAGCCGAGTCGNCCGTCGACCACCAGTCCGGGCAGGGCGCTCCAGGAGAGGTCCGCTCCGATCCGACCGATGAACGAGCTCAGGTCTCCCGGATCGATCGCGAGTGCGGTGGCGGTGCTGGCGCTGGTGTACTGCTCGTCGATGTTCCCGGTGCTGATGTAGCTGTAGAGGAACGATCCGTTCGGGGTGAGGGCGAGGCCCTCGGAGAGGGCCATCCGGTATCCGGTCCCGAAGGTGCCGTCGAACTGGAAGCCATCGGCATTCGAAGTGTTGCTGAGGTTGGTGTTGGGGACGTGCCGGTTGAAGCTGAAGTTGTTCCAGCCACCGCTCAGGGCGGCATCGAAGAACCAGCCGTCACCGCTNCCCCANGTCACGAAACCACCACCNCGAAGGGTGCCGATCCGGGTGTCTCCGTAACCCCCGTTGAGNTTTCCGACGAAGGCGGAGTAGCCGACGTCGACGCCGGCGGTCCAGTTGTCGGACAGCCGCCATCCGAAGCCCCCGAGGCCGCCGTACTCGCTGCCGTCGAAGCCGATGATGTCGCCGAGGGCGGGTGTCCTGATCTCGCGAGTCCAGAACGCTCCGAAGCTCTCGGCTTCGGGATCGGCCCGGACCCGACGTCGGATCGATCGCTCGACCACCTCGTCCTGTCCGGCCAGCCGGTAGGGCTCGGAGAGCCGGAACGGCGCCGGCGTGCGACGCTCGACGAGGGTGAATCGCCGTCGGATCTCGTTCCGAAGCACGTCGTGATACTGGGAGAGCGCCACGGTCTGGATGGCCGAGATCTGGGAGGTCGGTTCGAAGCCGAGGATCGCCGCCTGATATTCGGCCGCGGTTCCGATCCCATCCAGCTGTCCGAGGATGTCGCCGTACCGGCCGTTGGGATCGAGGTTCGCATCGCGCCGGAAGTTGTTCAGCAGTTCGCCGATCGCGAGCTCGCTGCCGGAGAGCGTGTTGGTGTAGTCCGCGGTCGAGGCCGCGATGATCCGGTCGGGGGTCCCGACGGGGTTGTCCTCGACCTCGAAGAACCACTCGCGAGTGACCGAGGGGGCGCCGGCCTGAAGTTCGGCCCCGTTGGCGTTCGTGAAGTTGTCCGCCTCGAGCAGGACGAACTCGATGCTGCCCTCGATGCCCTGCGTGGGCGAGGTCGGGATGTAGGCCCCCTGCTGGACCGCGACCTGCAGGGTGCTTCCCGTCTCGAACACCACGTTGTCGTCGACCGTGATGATCGAGCTCTGGCCGATCCCGTTGGTGGCCAGGGCGATGTCGCCGTTGACCCCGAACTCCATGGTGCTTCCACTGGCGACCTCGAGGTCGCCTCCGCTGATCTGCAGCAGACCCTCGGTGGCTCCGATGGCACCCGCCACCAGGGTGCCGCCGCTCTGCAGATCGAAGCTGTCTCCGAGAACGACCGATCCGGTGCCGTAGAACGTGGCACCGGATTCGACCGTGACCCCGTTGTCCAGCAGGAGGAGCCCCGTGGTGGGGTCCTCGAGGTTGTTGTCGATCATGGCCATGACCGCCCCGTCCGACAGGANGAGGCTTTCNGCCGAAAGCGTGGTGCCCTCTTCGATGGTGATCAGTCCGGCCGAGGTCAGGGCGCCGGTGATCGTCAGCGTGGACTGATCCTCGAGAGCCAGTCCGGCATCGGCCTGAAGATCGACCGCTCCGCCCNCGCTGGCGGTGCTGTCGTCCTCGAGGACCCACTGTCCGTCGGTCTGCAGGTTGAGGTCGCTCTGGAACTCGACGAAGGAGGTGTTGCTCTGCGCGAGGGCGCCGGCGAAATCGACCGTGTCTCCGAAGCGGAGGTTGGCGACGANNCCGTCCGAATCCGCCGAGACGTCGATCANGCCGGCGATCGCGGTGTCGCCGGACCCTTCGAGGATGTCGAGGTTCACTCCCTGCCCCGAATCGCCGGTGATCATGATCATCGAGTCGCCGGAAGCCATGTCGAGNGTGCCGTCGATGGTCACCGTGGAATCGTTCTCGATCACCAGGGTCGCGGACGAGGCGAGGCCTGATTGCATCGTGAGGGTGGCATCGCTGTCGGTGGTGATGTCCGCGTTCTCGACGTACATCGTTCCCTGGATGATCTCGAGGGCGGAGATGCCCTCCAAGCCGGGACCCGTGCCGATGTTGGCCCGGACCGNGTTGTCGAAGTCACCCACCCTGTGGNNCGCNCCNTTNCGGGCCTGGTACGCGCCGCTGATGTCGGCGGTTCCGGTGAACCGCGACTCGTTCTGGGTCCAGGCGACGGTGAAGGAGGCGTTGGCGTCCTCGGTGAAATCGCCGGAGAACTCGCCGCCGCGNAGGAAGACCTGGCCGTCGAAATCCCCGGCGAGGTTCACGGTTCCCGACAGGGCGTCGCCATCGTTCAGGGAGTTGAACACCCATTCGTTGGCATTCGCGAGCCCGGCGGCGTCGGGATCGACCGAGTCGATGTTGAAGGTCGAATCAGCGAACAGGCTGAGGTCGATCGTGAGATTCGGAGCCCCCGAAATCGTGCCGCCGCTGAGTGAGATGGTGCTCTGACTGGTGACCGTGCCGTCGACATCGGCGCTGCCGATCAGCAGGTTGTAGCTTCCGGCGCTGAAGAAGGCGTTGCCGTTGACCGACACCGTGTCGGAGGCCTCGTCGGTCAGGAAGCCCATGTTGACGACGTCGATGCCCGATGCGACCGAGAAGCTCCGGGAACCGCCGAGGGTGACGGTGGCATTGCCGGCCCCCCGGGTGTCGAGCAGGAAGTCGCCGCCGAACTCGGTGTTGCCCGTCCAGTTGATGGTCTGGGCGGCGGTCCCGTTGGCCAGCAGATTGAACGCCCCGGCCATCACCGATTCCCCGGTCACCCTGAGCGTGCCGGCCGAATCGCCGCCGAGAGTGAAGGTGGCTCCGTCGACGAAGTTCACGCCGCCGGTGAAGTCGACCGTCTGCTCGCCGTTCATGAACAGGGTGAAGTCCCCGCCGAAATCGACGCCACCGGCGAAGCTCGCCGAGGCCGCCAGCGGTTCGTCCGAACTGAAGCTGTCGCCGGAGACCGTCAGGCTCGCCCCGTCGATGAACGTGGCCCCGCCCCCGAAGATCACCCGGGAGAGATTCCCGGTGACGGTCGTGTCGTTGAAGACGAGTTCGTGGCTGCCGTTGAAGACCACCGTCTCGGTGAAGTTCGCGGCATGACCGTTGTCGAAGATGAATCCGTAGTCGTTCTCGAGCGTGACGGCACCGGTGAAGTTGGCGATTCCCCCCGAGAAGGTCGCGTTTCCGGGATTCCCGTCTCCGAAGGTCGTGGTTCCGTTGAAGTCCACCTGACCGCTGTTCAGCAGATCGAAGGCGACATCTCCCGCGGAGGTGAAGGCACCGTTGAAGGTGAAGCCGCCGTTGTTGGCGACCCACTGGGTGCCGGCACCCGAGACCACCCCGCCGTTGAACTCCAGCGTGCCGTCGTTCGCGGTGATCGAACCGCCGTTGGTCGTGAAGCCCTGATTGAAGACGACGTCGCCGTCGATCAGGTTGAAGGTCATGTCTCCGAGGGCCGTCACGTCGAGATCGAAGGTGAAGGAGCCCGCTCCGGGATCGATCACCGCGCCACCCGCGAACTGGAAGCTTCCGCCTCCGGAGCCGTCGAAGATGATGTCTGCGTCGTCCGCGGTGTTGTCCAGGTCACCGATGTTCAGGATGTCCGCGTTCACGAAGATGGTGGGATTGAGTCCGGGATCGTCGAAGAGGAAGATGATGCCGTTCCCACCGAAGTCGGTGCCCGGATCGACGTCGTTGAGCCAGTTGTCCGCGAAATTGAAGTCGGTGTCCTCCGGGAAACCGCCGCCATCGAACGTCTGGTCCTGACCACTGGCCGCGGAGGTCATGCCACCGATGGCGGTGAGGACCGCAGCGACTCTGAGTCCCGGGCGGAGGCACTGCCTTCGCGGCGAGGGGACGGTCACGGGGTTCGGATCTTCCGGCGTCTGGACGCTGACGGGCATGCTGGCTTCCCGGGTGAGGGCGGTCGGCAGGAAGCCGAACAGCCCTGGAAGGGCGAATATTCAGGATCGCGATCCTCCAGGAATCGCGGGTCTTCGCTGAAATATCGACCGGGAGGGGACCCCTTCCCCACGAATCTTGATGATTAAGGGCACGATGTTCTCGGACCTTGCTGTGCTTTCCTCATCCACCATTTCCACCAGTGACCGACGCTGGCCGGGCACGTGAAGTCCATCGCGACCGCCATCGCTTCAAGCCCCAAAATCATCCTTCAAGGCATCGAAAAGTGGGTTTCAGGGCCATCCACTCGAGACCGGCCGACCGGCTGCGTCGAGATGCGGTCGGTCGGCGGCATCCCGGAGCTAGCGGTTCTCGAGGCCCCGCTCGAGTTCCTCCCAGGTGACTCGGCGGTCGCCGTCCCGGTCGAGCCGCTCGAAGATCTCCCGGTAGCGCCTCGGACATTCCCGACGAGCGATCTCCCCGTTCCCATCCCGATCGAGCAGAGCCATGATCCGCGCCGCGGTCATGCCCCGTCCCGCCGCGAGATCCCCCTCCGTTCGACGGGGCACGAGGTACTCCACGTATCCGAGCATCATCTCCTCGTAGGTCTGGTCCCCCCACCGGACCTCCGCCTCGGGATCCGGATTGGCGGGGTTGCCGACCGAGTTGTCGAAGGTGGCGAAACCCTCGAGCAACGATCCCGCGGGAATCGACTTCGGCGTGGCCTGCACGTAGCTCAACTGCCAGTTGAAGTCGTAGTTCGGAACGTCGAGGAGCACCTCGCGTCGACCTTCGGGGTCCACCCATTCGTAGCGGTAGGAGCGACCCCGGACATGCATGTGCGGCAGGAGGGCGAGGATGCGGATGTCCTGCGGCACGCGGATCCTTGCCTCGACGGGATGGGCATCCGCGTTGGGGGGGATGCGAAATCGACGGTTCGCGATGCTCGTCACCATGACCTCGGTCTCGGGAGGTCCTTCGGCGAATCGGAGACCGAGCCGGGTGCGATCGGAGGTCGCGCGACCGTTCGGGGTGTAGTGCAGCTGGAAGTACAGGGTCGCGCCCGCCGGGAGTCGCTTGGCCATCGTCCTTCCATCCGAGATGCCGGGATCGGAGTAGTCCATCGATCGGTGACCGGGGACGTAGGCGGCCACGAACCCGTCGCGATCGGCCTGACCGGTCGCGGGATCACGCACGAACACGAGCACGTGGTGGACCGCATCCAGCGCCGTCGGAACGACCTCCCACGCCTCGATCCAGCGGTCCTCGGCGAAGTCCGTCTTCACGGTCAGGTTCACGTAGTCGAGATAGCCCTCCGCGGGAATCGCGACCTCCCTGGGGATCTCCAGCACCAGATCCGGTTCTCCGATCGACCATGATGCGACGGATCCGTGGCGACGGCGATCCACGACTTCCATCCGCGGACCCATCGCGGGATCGCCGGAAGGACGTGCATTCCGGGCCCAGGCGAGGATCGCAGATCGTTCATCGTCGGCCAGCGAGCGATCGTTGATCCATGGCGAAGGCCCCCCGTGGGCGGGCGGCGCCGCGAACCAGGGCGGCATGAGACCACGGTCGACCTGACGGGCGATCATCCCGGCATTCGCGACGGCTTCCGCCTCGTCGTCGAGCGGAAACGGACCGACACCTCCATCGTGATGGCAGCCGACGCAATGGGTGGCGAAGAGTCTGGAGATCGTCCCGTGCCAGGTCGGTCGCTCCTCGAGAACCGGACGATCGACATCCAGTCCGAGCTCGCATCCCGGCGCGGTTGTCGCTGCGACCGCGATGACCGAGCCGTCGATCACCGCATCGACCGCATCGACCAGGGGAGTGATCCGAGGCTCGGCCCGCGTGTAACCGAGGCCGATCCGATCATCGACGGCGCCTCGATACCGAATCGTCCCGCGATCATCGATGAGGAAGGCCTCCGTGGTCGTGGACGCACCCAGTGCCGTCGCGATCCGGCGATCCGGGTCGTGGATCGCCTCCCCTTCGTATCCACCCTCTCGAAGCAGCCGACGAAGATCCTCCACCCCGTCGTTCCCCTGGACGTCGACGAGAATCGTGCGGACCCCGCGGTCCGCCCAGGTCGATTCGAGCCCGGCGAGGACCGGAACCCAGCGGCGACTGAGCGGACACGACGTGCTCGTCATGACCAGGACCGTCGCGGGCGGAGCGACTGCAGGCACGAGGGCCTCACCATCGATGGTCGGGATACCGGGCAGGACCGCCCGCCGACCGACCCCGACTCGATCACCGGACAGCACCCGGGGAGCCTCGCGGACCGGAGAGGCGTCCTGCTGCGGATCCGCGGCGGCATCCAGCACCGGGAACATCAGAGCAATCGCGATCAGCTGGATACGGAACATGGAACCTCCTCTTGTCCCGCCGTTCGATTCCGGGGACGTCTACTTGACCGAGCTCATCCGGATCGGGGTTCGCTCGCGGGCCGAGAGGATCGCGGCCTCGAGGACCCGCTGGGTCTCGAAGGCATCCTCGAAGTCGGGCATCGTGACCTCGGGCTTCCTTCCGCCGAGCATGCGGACCGTGTCCGCCACCTGACTCACGAATCCATGCTCGTATCCCAGCCCGTGAGCGGCCGGCCAGTAGGACTCGACGTAGGGATGGGCACCGGCCTCGGTGCACATGATGCGACTCCAGCCCCTCAGGCCGGGCTCGAGGGTGTGGTCCCACCACTCGAGCTCGTTCATCCTTTCGAAGTCGAACTTGATCGATCCCTTCTCGCCGTTGATCTCGATGTTGTTCCGGTTGAGGTTTCCCGTGGCCATGCGGGTGGCCTCGAAGCTCGCGACCGCCCCCTGCTTGAACTTCGCGAGGAAGAGCACCGCGTCATCGACCGTGGAGCGACCGGTCTTCGCCTTGCCACCCCGTCCTCGGGAACCCTTGATCGCCGCCCCGGCATCCCCCACCAGCTCGCGACGGGTGACGAAGGTCTCCTCGACCCCGCCGATGACCTCGGCGACCTCGTCGCCGGTCAGGAAGCGGGCGAGATCGATGATGTGCGCATTCAGATCCCCGTGAGCGCCGGAGCCGGCCTGCTTGGAGTCGAACCGCCAGACCAGCGGAGTGTCGGGGTGCCCCCAGTCCTGGAGGTAGCTGGCCCGGACATGGAAGATCCGGCCCAGCCGACCCTTCGCGATCAGCTGATGGGCGAACGCGAGGGCCGGGACCCGTCGGTAGTTGAACCAGACGAAGGTCTGCTGCCCCTTCCGCTTCGCCTTGCGGGCCGCGTCGCGCATCTCCCTCGCGTCCTCGAGCGTGCCGGCCAGGGGCTTCTCGCAGGCGACGTGCTTTCCGGCCGCGAGGGCCTCGACGGACATCGGAGCGTGAAGGTGGTTCGGAGTGCAGACATCGACGAGATCGACTTCCGGATCGGCGACGAGTTCATGCCAGTCGTCGGTGCTCGTCCTCCAGCCCCAGTTCTCCGCGAACCGGCAGGTCTCCCTGGCATCCCGCCCACTCGCGGACTGCATGACGATTCCGCGGGGGAGATCGAAGAATCTCGATGCCGAGAGCCAGGCGTTGGCGTGAGCCTTGCCCATGAACTTCGTGCCGATGATTCCAACCCTGACGGGACCGGTGGAGGCCCGCCCCGATGCTCGCTTCGACGTTCCTCGCTGTGCGGTCCTGGCCATGTTCTGAGTCTCTCCTCGGGTCCGGCCGGCCCCGAAGGGGCTCGGCTCCGGATCTGTTCATGACGAATCCCGGCGTGGATGGCCGGTCCGGCGACGGTCCGGACCGCCACGGTCGGTATCCTACCGGCCGCGCGACGTGTCGCCGGAACGCGACGACATTCGCGTTTCGGAGCCTCTTGATGACTGACAGACCTGCCGCCTCCACCCGTGATGACCTCGCCGGACGACTCGCGACCCTCGAGATGTCGCTGGATCGGGAACGAGACCGCCGCCGCAGACTCGAGAGAGTGCTGCTCGGCGGCGTCCTCTTCGCGGCCGGGTTCGGCGCCCTCGCCGCGGGAGGATTCTCCAACGTGACCGAGGTCGTCCAGACCCGCCGGCTGGAGATCATCGATGACAACGATCGGGTCGTCATGCTGGCGACCGCCGCCAGGCATGGCGGCCGACTCGACGTCTGGGACGCCGCCCAGCGCAACATCGCCCGCCTCACCGGGAACGGGGTCGGCGGCGATTTCTCCCTCTTCGATCGAGGCGGGCGCCCGGTCGCAGGCATGTACGCCGCAGGAACCGCCGCGAGGATCGAGGTCAGCAATCCGGAGAACGGCTCCGCCGCCGCGGTGCTCACCGCCGACGAACGAGGGGGCTTGGTGACGACCGCGGACGACCAGGGACGACGGGGCACGAGAATGTCCACCCGCAACGGTCGCGGGATGGTGGCGGTCGGCACGCCCGAGCGCGATCTGGCGATCCTGGACATGACCGACTCGACCGGTCGGATCACCACCAGACCTCTCGACGGGGAGATCGAGACCCGCCTCGAGGATCGTGGCGTCCTGGTGATGTCTCCCTCCCACACCCTCGCCTCGCTCGGCCCCTCCGAGGACGGAGGTCGACTGGAACTGCGGGACGACAAGGGTCGGCTGCGAATGTCGGGGGTCGCGGACTCGGACGGCGGACGACTCGAGACCCTCGATGGCGACGGCACGGCGCGGGTGTCGCTGGGGCTGGGAACCGGCGGGACCGGCGTGAGGGTGAGGAACTCCGGGGGCGAGTCGATCATCGCCTTCGGCGAGGACTCCACCGGAGGCGGAGCCTTCGAAGTCTCGGACGAGGAGGGCAACCGCTGTCTGACCATGGGGGTCGGCGAAGTCGCCGGGCGAATCGTCATCTCCACCCGTGAGGGACTTCCCGCCCTCAGTGCCGGAGGGGGTCGTGAAGGCGGCCGTTTCGATGTGAACGACAGAGAGGGAGACGTGGTGGCGACGCTGCGGGGAATGGGTGACGGCGGCCGAATCGGCGTCGCATCCGAGACCGCCGGGGTCGGGATCTCCCTGGATGCGACGAGAAACGAGGCCCCGAGCTTCTCCATGTTCACGCCGACCGGTCGCATCGTGGCCATCGCGGCCACGACCTCCGGCGGCCTGATCAACCTCAATGACGCCACTGGTGCCGTCGCGGTGGCCGTGGGCGCCGCCAACGACGCGCCGGGCGGAGTCGTGTCCGTGCGCAACGAGGAGGGCAAGGAGGTCCTGCGGGCCGGAGTCAGGGAAGGCGGCGAGGGGATCCTCGAGGTCTACAACGAATCACACACCCGGAAGCGGAGCCTCGTGGCACCATGAATCTGAAGACACCGAATCTCCCCGCAGTCGCCCACCGATTCGTGGGTGTCCTCGCCCTCGTGATCCTCGCCGGATCCACGGGTTGGATGTCTCCGACCGCCGACGCCGTGCCACCGATCCCGCAATCGAACACCCCGCAGGCGACCGGCAACGAGACGGAGAAGCCTGATCCGGAAGCGCGCTCCAAGGTCGAATCGCCTCGAGCCACGCTCAAGACGCTCTTCAACGCGTTCCCGAAGGACGCTCCCGACCAGATCGCCAAGTCGTTCGGATGCTTCCCCGAGGCCGCGCTGCCTCCGACCATGACGGTGAGGCAGGTGACGATCAGGGAGCTGGTGAGGATCCTCGACTGGCTGGGCTGGCGCGATCCCGCGATGATCGCTCAGGTGCCCGACTCCGTGCCGGAGGACGCCCCCGGCACCTTCACCCTCCTTCCATGGAGCGGGGGTCCCGACGAACTGACCACCAGACGTTCCGACCAGCTGATGAAACTGGTCGGCGATTCCGGAGCCATCGAACTGCGTCGCGGGTCGAACGACGGCTGGCGATTCAACCCCGAGACCCTCTCGCCGGATCTTCTCGACGAGATGAGGGATGCGATCCGGAACATCCAGAACCAGACCGGCGAGAAACCGGACAGCATCGACGGGCTGGAGGACTGGATCGTCTCGCAGGACATCCCCTGGCTCACCAGCAAGGTCGCCTTCATCGAGATCTGGCAGTGGTTCGGACTGGGGAGCATCATCCTCATCGGCCTGATCGTCGATCTGGTCGTCCGCCTGATCGGCTCGAGGGGCATCGGACATCTCGCACGCAGGATCCACAAGCCGACGGAGGGCATCACGATCAGGCGGGCGGTCCGGGGACTCGGACTGACCAGCTCGACCGCCACCTGGCTCCTGCTGCTTCCGATGCTCGATCTGCCGCTCGTGGCCTTCGGAGTGCTGCAGCCGGCGGCCAAGTTCGCCTTCATCCTGGCGCTGTTCTGGTGGGGATGGCGGATGACGGACCTCGCCGGCGAGATCATGGTCGGCCGGGCCAAGCTCTCTCAGACCAAGGCGGACGACATCCTCGTACCGATGGTCCGCAAGACCCTGAAGGTCCTGCTGGTCGCGTTCGTGCTGGTCAATCTCGCCCCGATGCTCGGACTGAACCTCGGGCCGCTGCTCGCCGCGATCGGCGTCGGTTCCTTCGGGTTCGCATTCGCCTTCAAGAACTCGCTCGAGAACCTCTTCGGCAGCGTGACGGTGATACTCGACCGCCCGTTCCAGGTGGGCGACTGGATCATCGTGGACGGGATCGAGGGCACGGTCGAGACGGTCGGCATCCGCTCGACCAGGATCCGCACCTTCTACAACTCCCTCGTCTCGCTTCCGAACTCCAACCTCGTCACCTCCAAGGTCGACAACTACGGTCTCCGGAAGTACCGACGGTGGAAGTCGACGATCGGGATCCTCTACGGAACCCCGGTGCCGAGGATCGAGGCCTTCTGCGAGGGCATTCGAGAGATCGTCAGGGAACATCCCTACACCCGGAAGGACTACTACCAGGTGTGGGTGAACGAATTCGGCCCGAGCTCCATCGACATCCTCGTCTACGTCTTCTGGGAGACTCCCGACTGGCAGACCGAGCTTCGGGAACGTCACCGCTTCATGATCGACATCATGCGACTCGCCGGGATTCTCGGGGTGGACTTCGCATTCCCCTCCCAGACCATCTATCTCGAGCGAGGGGAGGGAAGAGCCGCCCCGAGGGATGAGACGCTGGACGCGACGGCCGATCCCCGGATGGCGTTCCGAAAGGGGCGGAATGCGGTGCGGGAGATGACCAGGGACGAGAGCTGGCGGCAGGAGAAGCTCCACAAGTACCGGTTCCTCGACGCGGAGGAGACCATGAAGCTCGACTCCATCGACGACGTGGACCATGCCGATAGGATCGAATCACGACTGGAACGTCATGAACGCACCGATCTCCCACCCGAAACCGGCCAGGACCCCGACAGACCCGACTTCACCGAGCAGCGGGACGCGGGCGGCTGAGACCTGCAGAGGTATCATTCACCCGTACCTGCGGTGAAAACCGTCCCTGGAGCGCTCCTTGTCCTCGCCAATCATCGATGAAACCGCCGTCCTCGTCCTCGACTCCATGACCGATGGCCTTGGAGTCTTCACGATCCCGGGAACCCAGTATCGACTGCACCTGACGGTCTCGGAGGGGCTCGAGGACCTCGTCGGAAGCCGGGTGCGTGGGCGGGTGCGGGGCCGTTCCCTGAGGATGCACCACTCTCCCGCAGGAGGCAACTTCATAGAGCCTCTGCAAGGACGACCCAGGATCGTCCAGGGGACGGTGCTCGCCGTCGACCCGGATGCCCACGAGGTCCTGGTGGATCTCGTGATTCCGATCCGCCTCGCCATTCCCGAGGATCAGCCCACGAGCGCCTTCGCCACCGGGGACATGGTCAACTTCTACATGGAGCCCGGCGCGAGTTTCCATCGCGACTGATCCCCACTCTCCGCTCGACCGGCGTCTCCGATGCTGCTGCTCATCGACAATTACGACTCCTTCACGTGGAACCTCGTGCAACGCTTCGGCGAGATCGATCCCGATCTGGAGATCCGCGTGGTGCGCAACGACGCGATCGATCCCGACGAGGCGGAGGAGATGAACCCATCGCGACTCGTCGTGTCACCGGGCCCCTGCACTCCCCGCGAGGCCGGGGTCAGCGCCGCGATGATCGAGCGGTTTCGTGGTCGCATACCGATCCTCGGCGTCTGCCTGGGTCATCAGACGATCGGCGATCTGCACGGGATGACCGTGCGTCGTCATGATGTGCCGGTGCATGGGAAGACCTCGATGGTTCATCACGACGGACGCGGCGTCTTCCGAGGTCTGCCGAATCCGTTTCAGGCGACCCGGTACCACTCGCTGGTCGTGGAGAGGAGCACCATCCCCGCGGGATGGGAGATCTCCGCATGGCTTGAGGACGGACTCGTCATGGGTCTGCGCAGCGAGGGCGGCGGCCCGGGAATCGAGGGCGTGCAGTTCCACCCGGAGAGCTTCCTGACCGTCGACGGGCCCCGGCTGCTCGCGAACTTCCTGTCCGACGACTAGGCGGCGGTTCCGGCTACACCGTCCCTGGTCACCACGAAGAGATCCGGCGTGATGGGGTAGGGAAGTCGGCGGTAGTCCTGATCGACGCGTCGCTGAAGTCGGTCGACGAACTCCGAAGGACCGGAGGTCATCGCCACGAACATGTCACGGGCCGGAGTGGCCACGAGGAAGTCGCCGTCGAGCTCCGGAGCAAGACGCTCGTGGAGGCGCCCGAGAAGGACCCTCGCGGCGTCGTAGCCGTCGTGCTCGTTGACGATGGCGGCACGGCCGCCATCCTTGCTCTCCACCAGCTGGATGCTGAGATCCGGCGAGTAACGCTCGAGGTTCTTCCTCGAGATCTCGTCGAGATCATCCATGGTCAGTCCCCATCGCACGACCTGCTCCACGGTCAGCGAGATCGTGACCTGGGGCATGTCGAGCACGAAGACGATCGCGGTTCCGTTGACCCAGGGAACATGCGCGACCTGCTCCTGATCGAGCTGCGAGAAGATCGACTCCGGCTGGATCCGGGGCATGATCCGATGCTTCGCAAGCTCGAGCGGAAGCACCGTCGATCCGAGGTCGTCACCCTCGAGAATCTTCTCGAGGTAGTCCTCCACGATCTCGGTGCCCCGTTCGGGATCACCGAGCACCATGCGATAGACGTTCTCCAGACCGAGATGACGTCCGTCGACCACGAGATCGAACGGCCCGGTCAGGGTGGCGCCGCGATCGGGCCAGTGGCGATTCAGGATCTCCAGGACCTGCTCGCCGAACGCCTCCGGTTCTCTGGGAAGATGTGCCATGCCTCGAAGCTCCTTCGGACCTGGATCAGGACGCGAGACGTCCTCGCCTCCAATCTGATCGGCTCGATGTCCAGGCTCCTTCCCTGAGGTACGCTCGATCGCGCCGATTGGTTTGCAATCACCGGTGGCTCTCGGACCAGAGACTGGTTCCTGACCTGCCAGAAGGCCCGATAACCTTTTCTGCGACGATCCTCCACCAAATCCGAGACCTGATCCATGTCAGCCTCCCCCCGCCTTGACCATCCCGATTCGACGCTCGAACGACTCCATGCCTGGTGGGATCGCGGCGCGGTCGATCCCACCCGCCCGCTGATGGTCATCGCCGGGCCCTGCGTGCTCGAGGACGACTCGGTCAACCACGTGATCGCCGAAGGCCTTCGAAAGGCGTGCGACGATGCGGGTGCCCTTCTCGTCTTCAAGGCGAGCTTCGACAAGGCGAATCGTTCCAGCATCCATTCCGACCGCGGGCCGGGGCTGGACCTGGGACTCCGCCAGCTGGAATCGATCCGCACCGCCTTCGATGTGCCCGTACTCACCGACGTTCACGACTGCAGTCAGGCCCAGCCGGCCGCCGAGGTGGTCGACATCCTGCAGATACCTGCGTTTCTCTGCCGCCAGACCGATCTTCTGGCCGCCTGCGGTGCCACCGGAGCCGTGGTTGCGGCGAAGAAGGGCCAGTTCCTCTCCCCCTCAGAGATGCGGCTGGTCCTCGAGAAGCTCCGGGAGTCCGGATGCACCCGCATGATGGCCACCGAGCGGGGGACGTTCTTCGGCTATCACCGACTGGTCACCGACCTGATCGGACTCGGCGACCTGATCGAGATCGCCGCGGAGTTCAACGCCCCCACCTGCTTCGACGCGACACACAGCACTCAGCTTCCCGGAGGCGGTGGAACCACCAGTGCCGGTCGACCCGAGCGGGCTCCGATGCTCGCAAGATCCGCCGTCGCCGCCGGTCTGGACGCGATCTTCCTGGAAACGCATCCCGACCCCACCCAGGCCCGCAGCGACAAGGCCACCGTCCTCCCCCTCGAGGGAATCTCGGAACTGCTCGAGACCCTGACGCGGATCAGAACCGCCGCCAGCGGTTGAACGAGCGCGTTGATGACTCGAACTTCGGCCGTTTGCCTGCCCGGCCCCCCACCCGCCCGCTATTGTGAAGTCTCTCATGAACCCCAAATGCGACAGATGCGACCGGCCGGCCGAAGTGCACGAGATCGACGTCAAGAAAGGCGTCCAGATCCACCTCTGCCGTGAATGCGCCATCGAGGCGGGATTCCAGCTACCCGACTCGCCGCCGGTCACCAAGGTCCTCTCCGATCTGGCGAGCATGCAGGTCCAGATCGCGACCGGAAGCGGTCAACGAGCCAGTTCCTGCTCCAGCTGCGGCACCACCTTCGGGCGTTTCAGGAAGACGGGCCTCCTCGGCTGTCCACAGTGCTACGAGACGTTCGCGAAGCAGCTCGAGCCGGTGATCGCCCGATCCCAGAACGGTGCCGGCACGCACGTGGGTCGCCGGCCCGACCGGGATGCCGATCGCGCGGATCACCAGGCGCTGCGACGTTCCATCCTCGACGAGATCGAACGTGCGGTGGCGAGCGAGCAGTACGAGCGGGCGGCGAAACTCCGGGACCGCCTCCAGTCCATCGCCGAGGGGCCGGCCTCATGAAACTCGAGCGGGGAGGCCCGTGGATCGAGACCGGAGGACCGGAAGGTGACGTCGTGGTCTCCAGCCGGGCACGGCTCGCGCGGAACCTCGTCGGCTTCCCCTTCGTGAACCAGGCGAGCGGCGATCAGTGCCGCGAGATCCTCCGTCTCGTGCGAACGCTTGATCTTTCGGACCACTCCATGCAGTGGCTCGACGTCATGGATCTCGACGATGCCGATCGACAGCTCCTCGTGGAACGCCATCTCGTCTCGAGAAACTTCATCGATGCCGACACGCCCAGAGGCCTGTTCATCGGTGACGGTGAACGACTCAGCATGATGGTGAACGAGGAGGACCACCTGCGAATGCAGGTCCTCCTTCCCGGATGCGAACTCCGGGAGGCGTGGCGACGCGCCTCGGACATAGACCGGAAGCTCGAGCAGAACGTCGAACTCGCCGTTCATCCTCGATGGGGCTACGTCACCGCCTGCCCGACGAATGTCGGGACCGCCATCCGGTTCTCGGTGATGACTCACCTTCCGGCCCTGCGAATGACCAACGAGATCGAACGTCTCCGGCGGGCCGCCAACGCGCTCGATCTCGCGGTCCGCGGCTTCTACGGCGAGGGGTCCGAGAGCACCGGCGACTTCTACCAGGTCAGCAACCAGATCACCCTCGGCGTCTCGGATGCCGATCTGCTGGAGCGCTTCATAGAAACCATCGTGCCGAGGATCGTCGAATACGAACGAATGGCCAGACGCATGATGCTCGATCGGAGCCGCATGCAGCTCGAGGATCGAGTCCACCGCTCCCTCGGCCTGCTCCGGTCGGCGAGACTCCTCGGGGTCGAGGAGGCCATGAAGCATCTCAGTCGAATCAGACTCGGCGTCTCCATGGGACTGCTCGAGGAACTGAAGCTGAGCACGGTGCAGCGACTCTTCCTCGACGTGCAGCCTGGACATCTTCGGATGAACAATCCCGACCTGTCGAGCCCATCGACCATGGTGAATCCGGGTCAGACCGGCGAGGAGGAGATCCGTCTCCGCCGGGCCGAGATCGTCCGGAACGCCCTGTCGTCCTGAAACCGTCGTCCTGAAGACGACCGACGACCTCAGTCCGCGTAGAGACGGTCACAGTCCCGTGCGAAGTCCACGTCCCGCTGGGACAGGCCGTTCGCATCATGAGTCGACAGGGTCAGGGTGACCTTGCTGAATCGAATCAGGATGTCCGGATGATGCTGGACCTCCTCAGCCCGTTCGGCGACCCGACCCACGAAGTCGATCGCGGCTCGAAATCCACCGAAAGCGAAGGTCCGCTGGATGGCATCTCCGCTCCGAGACCATTCCGCGAGCTCACCAAGAGCGGCCTCGACGGCCTCGTCCGAGAGCTTGTCCACCATGTGAGGCTCCTGAGTCATGAACGTGTCACTATACCGCCACTGGCCGGGGAGCCTCACCGCCCCGCAACCGAACCATGAGTGCGAATGAACGATCAATGACCGCAGAGTCGGACACCAGCATCCACCATCCCGGGTCGGATTCGAGGCCCCGGACCAGGCTCGCCCCGAGTCCGACCGGAGATCTGCACCTCGGGAACGCCCGGACGTTCCTCTGCAACTGGGCGCTCGCCCGCCGGCTCGGCTGGTCGATCATCCTCCGTCACGAGGACCTTGATGCGAGCCGGGCCGTCCCCGGCTCGTGCGAGCGAATCGAGGCGTCCCTGCACTGGCTCGGCCTCGACTGGGACGGACCGTCCCGACTGCAGTCGGAGAATCTCGACCCCTACATCGATGCGATGAGGACTCTCGCGGGGGGCGACCTCGTCTTCAGATCGGATCTGAGCCGGCGGGAGGTCCGGGAGGCGATCGGCGCGCCGCACGGGGGGGAACTCGTCTTTCCCGCCACGCTTCGCCCGATCGAACGGGATCGCTGGGGCTTCATGGATCGGTCGGCTGGCCATCGCTTCGCCATGCCCGGGGGTGAGGAGGTCGTGCGGGACGAGATCTTCGGCACCTGCACCTTCGATCCGGCGAAGGAGGGAGGCGATCCCGTGGTCTGGACCCGGGATGGACGTCCCGCCTACCAGCTCGCGGTCGTGGTCGACGATCTGCTGGACGGAGTCACCGACATCGTTCGCGGAGACGACCTGCTCAGCAGCGCCGCACGACAGCAGAGACTGGGACAGGCCCTCGGCCGGGGAACACCCCCTCGCTGGTGGCATCTGCCGCTGGTTCACGATCAGGATGGACGTCGACTCTCCAAACGAGACGGCGATCTGGGGCTCGACGCCCTTCGAACCGCCGGAGTGAGCCCCGAAAGAGTGGTGGGACTGCTGCTACACCTCGGCGGCTTCGTCCCCGAACCGGCGCCGATCCACGCTCGGGATGCCGTGGGCTTGATCAATCCCGAGCGGTTGACCACACTGTCGGAGTCGGAACGAGGCAGCCCCTGTCGGCTCGGCCAGGAGGATCTCGATTGGTTGCGAAGCTGAAGTACGACCTGCACGCCACCGGTGCCTGGCTCCTGCTCCTGATCGTGGCGATCACGGTGATCATGCTCGGGGGCTGCGGTGACACTGCTCCGGCTTCGGATGGCGACATCGAACGCGTGACCATCGGGGACCGGAGCTTCAACCTCGAGCTCGCCATGGTCCGTGAAAGCCGGCGAAGAGGACTCGGCGGACGGGAGAGCCTTCCCGATGACGGCGGAATGTTCTTCGTGTTTCCGGACGCCCAGCTCCGACGGTTCTGGATGTTCGACTGCGTGATCTCCATCGACATCGCCTTCATCGATCCGATCGGATACGTCACCGCCGTGCACACCATGCCACCCGAGGAACTTCGGGCCGAGAACGAGTCCCTCATGGAATATGAAGCCCGGCTTCCAGGGTACTCCAGCGCCTACCCCGCCCAGTTCGCGATCGAACTTCCGCCCGGGTCGTTCGAGTCGCTCGGCATCAAGGCGGGCGATCGGATCCCCATTCCTCCAGAACGACTCAAGATGCTCGGCAGGGCTGCCGAACCGGATTGAGGTCGACCGGGCTTCTCCGCCTCGTCGGCCGTCCGCCATTCGGCGGACTCCGGGGGGGAGGCGGATCGAATGCAGCGAGTGAACGTCATCATGATCTCCACGCCGGCGACGGCGGGACGAATGCGACTGCTGCACGAGTCCCTGTCGAGCAGCTGCGCAGCCATGCCGGAACCCCACCCGGTTCCGGTTCTCTCGACCGCCGAGGAGGTCGATCCGACATCGCTTCGTGATGCCGCCGCGATCGTCCTCATCGACGAGGACGAGGCGCCGGTCGAGCTTCGCAGGATCATCTCCCGACTCTCCTTCGACGCGGTCGTGACCACCGTCCGAATCGGCGGTCCTCCCCGAAGTGATGCCCTGGTCCTTCCCGAAGACGTCGACCCATCCTCGATTCTGACCTGTCTTCGCACCATCGTGCATCGCCAGATCGAGATCGATCGTCTCCAATCGGAACTCTCGACCACGGCGAGAATCGCCGCCGGCGTTCAGGAGGAGATCTCCCGGGTCGACGAGGAGCTGCAGATGGCCGCCATGGTCCAGCGGGAGTTCCTTCCCCGCGAACTGCCCGCGATCGGAGGCACCCGTCTCGCCGCGATGTGGAGGCCGGCGAGCTACGTCTCGGGCGACATCTACGACATCAGCCGGCTCGACGAGGATCACATCGGCCTCTTCGTGGCGGATGCGGTCGGCCACGGCGTGCCGGCGGCCCTGATGACGATGGTCATCTGCCGCAGTCTGCCCACGCGGGAGGTCGCGACCGACGGATACCACCGGATCATTCCTCCGGGCGAGGCGCTGGCCAGACTCAATCGCTTCATGGTGTCCCGCCAGGGCAGGAGCGCACGGTTCGCGACCGCCGTCTACGTCGTCTACAACGCTCGAAATCGAACCGCCCGGATCGCCTCCGCCGGCCATCCGGCGGTCATGCATCTCGCTGCAGCCGAGGTGGGGGGCGACATGAGGGAGATCCCGTCGACGGGAGGACTCCTCGGCATCTTCGACGACGAGCGATACGGGGAGACCGAGGTCGTTCTCGCCCCCGGGGAGGGGCTCGTGCTCCACTCCGACGGATTCGAGCAGGCCTTTCCACACGATCTCGCGAATCACACGCAACGCCGGATGCCCAACGAGCACTATCGCGAGGTCATCAGGAACCTCACCTCCAGGGCGGAGCCGGAGGAGATGATCAGCGGGGTGCGCGCCCTTCTCGACACCCATGGTGGCTCACTGCACCAACCCGACGATCTCACGATGATCTGCCTTCGCGCGGCAGCCGAGTCGGAGATCCGGGATGGGGACGCAACATCGGATTCGATCCCCATGACCCTTCCGGATCGAGGGCTCGACCGGGCCGCGGGCTGAACGAACCGATTCAGTCCCCACGATCGGCGAGAATCCGCTCGACATGGGCGGCGATCATCTTCGCCATCGCATCCGCTTCCAGATTGACCTCGTCACCGACCTTGCGATCCGCAAGGGTGGTCCGGGCCAGGGTTTCGGGAATCAGCGCGACCTCGAACCCCTCGACCTCGCCATCCGGGTTCCGGAGAACCCTGGCAATCGTGAGAGAGACCCCGTCGATCGCGATCGAACCCCGATCTACCAGGTGGGGCCGGACGGCCTCCGGGGCCCGGATCATGATTCTCCAATCCCCACCCTCCTGGACCCCGGCCACGGTTGCGGTGCCGTCGACGTGACCCTGGACCAGGTGGCCGCCCAGAAGCGTGTCGAGGGTGGCGGCCCGTTCCAGATTGACTCGGGATCCCTGCTGAAACACCCCCAGCGTGGTCATTTCCAGGGTCCGATGGACCACGTCGAAGCGGAGAAGCCCGGGTTCGATGGAAACCGCGGTGAGGCAGCATCCGGATACGCAGACGGAGGCCCCCTGCTCCGGAACGTAGTCCCATTCGCCGGTATCGATCTCCAGCCGACAGCCGGCGGGCGTGGATTCGACCCTTCGGACCTCCCCGACGGCTTCAACGAGTCCGGTGAACATGGGTGCAGCGTAGCGGGTGGACGGGCCTCCAACCCCGCCGGAAGGGGCTGAAGGCCCGTTTCGGTCCACCGGGCCGAGGAACAGGTCCCCCGGATCGACCGAGTCGCCGATACACTGCCCAATTCGCGACCATTCGCGAATCTTCAAGGAGTCGAACCAGCCATGACCGCTTCGCCGCTTCGCCGGACCCTTCTGGCAACCCTTGCCATCCTGCCCGCACTCTCCGCCGCCTCGATGGCCCAGGACGAGAACGCGACCCGAGACCGGGAGCTTGCAGAACGGCGGCAGGAGCTGGATCGCCTCTACACCTTCGGCCCCACCGCCGCCCGATCCCTCGGATACCGGATCACCTGGCAGTCCTCGATGGACACTCCCATCAAGCGCATGGACGTGGTGGGTCCCGACGTCTACGTCATCGACGATCGAAACGTGATGACCAGGATCGATCGAGCGAACGGCAGCCCCGTCTGGTCGGTCACCGCCGCCGATCCGAACGACACGGTCTGGGGCGTGACCGAAGGCATGACTCCGATCAACGGTCTGCCCTGGGGGCAGAACGACGGCGACAAGCTGTACGTGACCACCGATCCCGTGGTCTTCGGCATCGACCATGCGACCGGCGCGATCGTCGAACGCCAGGATCTCGAGCAGATCCCCTCGACGGACGTCCTACGGTGGCGCAACTACCTGATCTTCGGCACCCGGCACGGTCGGGTCGTCTGGCACCAGTACGTGGTCGGTCACGAGTGGCGTGCCAACCAGCTCGCGGGTCCGGTGGTGGCCATGCCGACCCTGGTCGGCGACAGCCGCATCGCCGTGGCGAGCCTCGGCGGGAACGTCCTCATGCTCAGCGCCAAGTCCGCGGGACGAGTCTGGGGCGACAAGACCTTCGCTGCGGTGAAGGCTCCGATGACCACCGGCGGGGGCCTGATCTTCGCCGCCTGCGAGGACCAGTATCTCTGGACGTTCGATGCGGATCGCGGCGACGTCGTCTGGCGCTACTTCACCGAGAGCAAGCTCGACACCCAGCCCACCTACGTCGAAGTGAACACCGCGGATGGAAACCAGGGTCGGGTCCTGCAGTGGGTCGAGACCGAAGGTCTCGTCTGCCTGGAGGCCGATCCCGAGAACTCGATCGAAGGAAAGCCCCTCTGGAAGATCCGCGACGCCCGCGGAGAGGCCGTCGGCCTGATCGGCGACCACGTGGCCCTGTGGGACGATTCCAAGCGGGTGCTTCGTACCATCGACGCGGCCCAGGGTTCGATCGTCCAGACCATCAAGCTTCCCCAGGTCAGGTCTCTCACCATGCATGATGACGTGATCTACGCGACCAGCGATGACGGTCGGATCATCCGTCTCGACCCCATCGGCTGAACGGGAACGAATGAACCGGCTTCTTCCAGTACGTCGCGCCCTTCTCTCCGTCAGCGACAAGACGGATCTCATCCCGTTCGCACGAGCACTCACCGATCTCGGGATAGAGATCGTCTCGACCGGGGGCACTCACAAGGCACTCGTGGAAGCGGGCCTTGAACCGATCGCGATCGAGGAGCTGACCGGATTCCCCGAGATGATGGACGGCCGGGTCAAGACCCTGCATCCATCGGTCCACGGCGGCATCCTCGCCCGAAGGGATCTCGAATCGCACACCGCCGCCATGGAGGAGCACGGCATCCGGGGCATCGACCTCGTGTGCGTGAACCTCTATCCCTTCGAGCGGACGATCCGCAACGAAGGCACGACCATGGACGAGGCGGTCGAGCAGATCGACATCGGCGGCCCCTCGATGGTGCGGTCCGCCGCCAAGAACCACGATTTCGTGGTGGTGGTGACCAGCCCCTCCCAGTACGACCAGCTGGTGAGCGAACTCGAGGAGAACGACGCCTCGACCTCGATCGAACTCCGGCGAGAGCTCGCCGCCGCGGCCTTCGCGAGAACCGCGGAGTACGACGCCACGATCGCGGCCTGGATCGGAAATCGATCCGGCACCGGGTTCCCCAACGTCCTCCGGCTCAACTTCATCGGGCACCGGGAGCTTCGATACGGGGAGAATCCGCACCAGCTGGCCGCGGTCTACCGCGATCCCGACTTCCGCGGCCCGAGCGTGGTGGGCGCGGAGCTCCTCTCGGGCAAGCCACTTTCCTACAACAACCTCCTCGATGCGGCCGCCGCCCTCGAACTGGTCCAGGATCTTCACGATGCGCGGCCCGACTTCGCCGCGGCCGTGGTGGTCAAGCACACGAATCCCTGCGGGGCGGGTGTGGCAGGCACCCTTGCGGAGGCCTTCCATCAGGCCCACGAGGGGGACCCCCTCGCCGCCTTCGGCGGGATCGTGGCCCTCGACCGACAGACCGATCTCGAGACGGCCCGTGCGATCTCGGAGACCTCGAAGTTCCTCGAGGTGATCGTCGCCCCCGGCTTCGATCCTGATGCGGTCGAGACCCTCTCCGGGAAGTGGCCGAACTGCCGTCTTCTCGCGGTGGGACCTCTGGATGATCACGGCATCGACGGGCTCGGTCTCCGCTCCCTCCCCGGCGGG
Organism: Phycisphaerae bacterium; assembly: GCA_002709295.1. Taxonomy (GTDB): domain Bacteria; phylum Planctomycetota; class Phycisphaerae; order Phycisphaerales; family SM1A02. The sequence continues at coordinate 70,349 of PAQL01000012.1, forward strand.
ATGCTCGCCCAGGAGCGGGACAGCCACCCGTTCTCCCCCGACGATCTGAGGCACGCCGCCGGCCCGAAGCCGTCCGATGATCTTCGACGGAACGCCGGCCTCGCCTGGACCGTCGTGAAGCACCTCAAGTCCAATGCCGTCTGCCTCGCCAGCGGAGAACGACTGCTGGGCGCCGGAGCCGGTCAGATGGACCGGGTCGCCGCCTGCCGGATCGCGGTCGAGAAGGCGGGCGACCTCGGTGCCCATGCTTCCGCCGGCCCCCTGATCGCCGCCAGCGACGCCTTCTTCCCCTTCGACGACGGCCCGAGGATCCTGGCCGACGCCGGGATCCGCTGCATCGTGCACCCGGGCGGATCAAAGCGGGACGAGGACACCTTCAAGCTCTGCGAGGAGCGTGGCGTGACCTGTCTCCTGACCGGAGTCCGGCACTTCCGGCACTGAAGGGTCGCCGGCGGGGAATCCCGGTCGGGGACTGCTAGGATGATCACGACCCGACCGCAGGATCCAGCCACCCGAGAGACCACCCGTGTCCGACCCCGCCTCCGACATCTTCCACGATCACCCCGACCTTGCCCGCGTCAAGGCGGCCTTTCCCGACGCCCGTTTCCGGGTCTCGGAGTTCCGTGGCCAGGCGACCCTGATCGTCACCCGGGACAAGGCCCACGAGGTGCTTCGGTTCCTCCGCGACGATGCCGACTGCAACTTCGACTTCCTCTGCGACGTCACCGCCGCCGACTACCTCGACTATCCGGTCGAGACGGAGGGTCGATTCGGCGTGGTCTGGGTGATCCAGAGCCTGACCACCGAACGGCGGCTCCTCGTGAAGACGTGGCTCGACCCGACCGTGGACACGGAGGGCGTGGACGAGGATCCCGCACTCGAGGTGGACAGCGTCTGCGACATCTGGCCGGGTGCCGAATGGATGGAGCGGGAGGTCTTCGACATGTTCGGAATCCGCTTCCAGAACCATCCGGACCTTCGTCGAATCCTTCTCTGGAAGGACTACCCCGCCTATCCCCTTCGCAAGGACTACCCCCTGCGTGGCCGGGGCGAACGAGAGTACTACGCGGTCCTCGATCGAGACGACCGCTGACATCAAGGGGTTCTGAACAATGACCACCAAGGCTGTCGTCCTCGGAACCGGCATGGTCGGTTCGGTCATCGCCGCCGACCTTGCAAGGACCCGGGGCTGGAAGGTCCACGCCTTTGACGCGAACGAGGAGGCCCTCGAACGGTGTCGGTCACGGTGCGAGGTCCATGGCGCCAAGCCGACCTCGATCAGGACCGACCGGGCCGATCTCTCCGACACCGATGTGATCGCCGAGATCATCGAGCCTGCGGACATCGTGGTGGGCGCCATGCCGGGCCGCTTCGGTCTCGCCACCCTCGAGACCGTGATCAAGGGGCGGAAGGACTACTGCGACATCTCGTTCATGCCGGAAGACCCCCTGCAGTTCGACGAGCTCGCTCGCAGGAGAGGAGTGACCGCGGTGGTCGACATGGGCGTGGCTCCCGGGATGTGCCACCTCCTGTCGGGCCTTGCCTGCCGGACCCTGGACGCGGTGGACCGCATCGAGATCCTGGTCGCCGGCCTGCCCCGATACCGCCACTGGCCCTTCGAATACAAGGCGGGCTTCTCCCCCTCCGACGTGATCGAGGAGTACATCCGACCATCCCGGGTGATGGAGAACGGCCGGGTGGTCGTGAAGGACGCCCTCTCCGAGCCGGAGCTCGTCGACTTCGAGGGGCTCGGCACGCTCGAGGCCTTCAACACCGACGGCCTTCGCAGTCTGATAGACACCCTCGACGTCCCGAACATGGTCGAGAAGACCATGCGGTATCCGGGACACATCGAGCTGATGAAGGTCTTTCGAGAGACCGGTTTCTTCAGCGACGAGGAGATCGAACTCAAGGACGGCACCCGGGTCCGCCCGCTGGACGTCACCGAACACCTGCTCTTTCCCAAGTGGACCTTCGAGGACATGGAGCCGGATGTCACGGTGATGCGGGTGACCGCCGACGGCATGCACGGCAAGGTGCCGACCCGGATGCGCTGGGATCTGGTCGATCACCTCGATCCCGCCACCGGATTCACCAGCATGTCCCGGACCACGGCCTTCCCCGCTGCGGCGATGGCCCGGATGATCGCCGACGGCACCTTCAAGAGCCGCGGCGTGATCCCGCCGGAGCACATCGTCAAGCGCAAGGGGATCGTCGATCTACTCATGAAGCAGCTCGCCGCCCGCGGCGTGAGGTTCGAGGCCGGGGTCGAGACCCTGTCATGACCGGACGGGTCGCGAACTCCGCCCGTAGCATCAAGGAAGTTTCGATACCGACACCCAGGGAGATCGCGGGCCACCGCGTCGCACCGCCATGACGAGATACTGGCTCTACACCGCACAGCAGGAGACGACCGGCCCCTTCACCGTCGACGAGCTTCGGGAGAAGATCGGAGCCGGACTGCTGGACTCGGACACCCAGGTCTGCCTGGAGGGCACCGAGACCTGGATGCGGGCCGGAGACGTGAAGGAGATCGAAGCCGTCCTCAGCCTCCGAACGGCGCCCGAGTCTCCGGAAGTCGGGATCGTCGGCGATGCATCACCGAAGACCCATCCCCCCACGGCCGTCGCTCCCGAGGACCAGATACCCACGCTCCGCTTCTTCGAGGGGTTCAAGCAGAGCGTGAGGAACTACGGTCGCTTCAGAGGCCGGTCCCGCCGAAGCGAGTTGTGGTGGGGGCTCCTTGGAAGCACCCTTCTGGGGATCCCCGCAATGATCCTTTTCGTCATCGCGACCGCGCTGGCCTCGAGGGTCTCGGATGAAGCCGCCGTTGCCACGGTCCTGATCCTCTATCTGCTCATGATCGGAGCGTGGGGCATTCCGTGGTGGATGGCACTCTGCGTCCGACGCCTTCACGACATCGGCAAGAGCGGCTGGTGGTTGGTCCTGATGACCGTGATCAGCATCCTCCCCTTCGTCGGCATCATTGGAACGGTCTTCCTCGTGGTGTGGTACTGCACCGACAGCGAGAAGGGCGAGAACCGCTGGGGCCCGAATCCCAAGATCGCGGTGGATCCCTCGCACGCAGGATCATCCCCCGCCTGAAGAGCACCCGGGCCACGGCCGGCCCTGCGGAGATGAAGCATGGAAAGCTTCGCCCATCTCGAACTCAAGAGACTCGCGGTCGCATGGCTGGCGAGACTCGGCTGCCAGGCCATCGCCACCGAGGTCCGCTGCCCGATCTCCAAGTACCGCATCGACGTGGCCGGCTGGCTGGATCATGCCGACGGCGAACTCCTGGATGCCGGCGGACTCGAGGCGGAACGCCCCGGCATCGCGGCATCCCTGTTCACCAATCGTTCCCGAGGACCGCGATCGAAGGGACCCCGCCGCCCCCGTACCATCGTCGTCGAGTGCAAGAGAAGTCGCCCCGACTTCATCCGAGACGATCGCGATGCGGACCGACTGAAGGCCCGGCTGGAATCGCTGCGCCGAACACGGACGAAGTTCGAGCGGGATCTGATACCCCGAAGCGAACCGCACCTCCGGGAGTCCGGCTCCTCCCTCTTCCCCGATCTCGAGACCTGGGATTTCGAAGGCAGCCGCACCTCCGCCTATCGCCGGTTGCTTCGAACCATCGAACGGATCGAACGGCGGCTCCACGGGGAGACGAAGTTCCACACCATGCCCCGCTATCGACTCGCCGACCACTTCTATCTCTTCACCCCGACCGGCCTGCTCAAGCCCCGGGAGCTCCCCGATGGATGGGGACTCGTGGAGTGCGGCCATCGCTCACTGAGGGACGGCGCGGGCACGCTCGGCGAACTCGACGCCCTGCCGCTTCGCGAACGGGTCGCCTGTCCCTCCATCGACAGCCCCATGGAACGCCGGCATCGGATGCTGAGAAACATCGCCGCAGCGGCCGGACGATCGGTGATCGCGGACGCCGTCCGGTCTGCGCCGACTCCCGAGTCCCCGAGAAGCCCCGCCCGAGGGGACCGGCCCCGGGAGCCCCGGATTCACGGGGCGGAACCGGCCGAAACCCCGCGCACGACCCGACCCGGACCCGGCCGCCCGGACGGCGGAACGACCTCATCGAATCCAGCGTCCCGCCACCATCGGTGAGGGGCGCATCCCTCGATCTCCCTCCGGCGGACCGGGGTCGATACGATGACGGTCAAGGCCCCGGTAGCTCAGTTGGATAGAGCAGCGGACTTCTAATCCGCAGGTCAAAGGTTCGAATCCTTTCCGGGGTGTTTCAGGCCGCCAGCCCACATCCCGACGTCGGCCACCGCGATCAACATGAACGCGATCCGGGATGCAGACACCATGCAGGGGGTCGCCTTCAACGGGTTCGAGGGAGTTCGTCCCATCGCGTGGTGTAGCGGGGGGAGCGACACCGCTGGGCCATCATCCATCCCCGCTTCCGGAGGCCGCCGACCGCAGGGCGGACCGTGCCCGCCCCCATTCTGAGGTTCACCTGGTCCATCGCCTCCATCAGTCGGTGATCCCGTTCATGATCACGGACATCGAACAGCATCCCCTGATCGTGGCCGAAGGTGATGTCCGAGAGCATCACTCCCGCCTTCTTGTAGTGGTAGCCGTCCTTCCAGAGCCCTCGTCCGATGGCCAGGGCCTGCTTGAGGATCACCGGCGTGGTGCTCGTGGCGGGCATCATCGCCTCCGAACCACTGCGGTGGTACTGGGGAAGGTCCTCGCGGAACCGGTTGGTGGACATGAAGACCGACAGCTGAGCCGCGCGGGCGCCTTCGAGCCGGAGCTTCTCCGCGGCCCGGATCGCGTGGGTGGCGATCGCCTCCGCCATCTCCGACCACTCGGTGACCATGGTGCCGAAGGACCGTGATCGAACCATGGTCTTCCGAGGGAGGGCGACGTCCTGCACGTCCAGGCAGGACTCCCCCCGCAGTTCGAGACCGGTCCGCATCGCCACCACGTTGAAGCATCGACGGAGTTCCGTCGTGGGCATCCGACTCAGGTCGAGGGCGGTGTGGACGCCGAGTTCGCGAAGCCGCGAGGCCCAGCGACGACCGACCCCCCAGACATCCTGGACGTCGATCGCGGCGAGCATGTCCTCCCGCGCCGCCTTCTCATCCGGAAGGCGGCAGACTCCGTCGAGTTCGGGATCCCGCTTCGCGATGCGGTTGGCGATCTTCGCGAGGGTCCGGGTGGGACCGATCCCGACCGAGATCGGGATGCCCGTCCACCGACCGACCGCGGTCCTGGCCTGCCGACACACCATCTCGAGGTCCCGCCCCGCCAGCGGATCGAGATCCATGAAGACCTCGTCGATCGAGTAGATCTCGATGTCGGGCACGAAGTGCGACAGCGACTGCACCACGCGCTGGGAGAGGTCGTGGTAGAGGGTGTAGTTGGATGACCGGACCACGATGCGGTGTCGGCGGATGCGGTCGCGGCACTTGAAGACCGGCTCTCCCATCGCGATGCCGATCGACTTCGCTTCCTGGGATCGGGCCACCACGCACCCGTCGTTGTTGGAGAGCACGATCACCGGACGGCGTTCGAGACTCGGGTCGAAGACGCGTTCACAGGACGCGTAGAAGTTGTTGCAGTCGGCCAGGGCGTACATCGCAGGAACCTCTCATGGTCGATGGATCACCGCGGCGACCACGCCCCAGATCCGCACCTCGGTGTCGGGGCCGATCGGAATGGGTTCGTACCCCGGATGCTCGGCGGCGAGCACCATGCCCTCCCCTGCGACGGCGAGCCTCTTGACGGTGAACTCGCCGTCGACCACCGCCACCACCACCATCCCGACGTCGGCCTCGATCGAACGGTCGACCACGAGCAGATCGCCATCGTGGATGCCCGCACCCTGCATCGAACAGCCCCCCGCCCGGAGGAAGTACGTGGCGGCGGGATGGCGGATCAACTCCTCGTTGAGGTCGAGGGACCGCTCGACGTAGTCGTCGGCGGGGGACGGAAATCCGGCCTGGACCCGAGATGCGAGCAGGGGCCGGGCGATCACCCGGGCCCCGGTGACCGGTCTGGAGACGTCGAGAGGCATGGTGCGATCCTAACATGCCCCTAACAGAATCGCCCCCACGAAATCGTGATGTGGAAAAGTCCGCGGGCCGGCTTCACCCCCCCGGACAGCCTGATCAATCGCCCTCGGCTCCGGCATCGGGATCGGGCTCGGGCTCGGGACCGACGATCATCAGATCCTCACGGCCCTGACGTGCCGCCACCACCCCGGCTGCGGTGACATCCGAGTCACCGCAGTACAGACGGGTCAGTCCCGGATGAGCCGCCAGACGGGCGAGTCCGGCGTCGGTGAGCTTCGTCCCGTACATGTTCAGCCATTCCAGCGACGGCAGGGCCAGCAGGATGTCGACCGCCCCGTCCCCGAGTTCGGTGTTGTCGAGTCGGAGCCTGGTGATGCGATCGAAGTCTCCGAGCCGAGCGATGCCCGCGTCGGTCAGGCCGCTCCGGGCGAAGTTCGCCCAGATCAGGACCGACTGCAATCCATCGAGTCGAGCGAGATCCTCGTCGGAGAAGGGAGGCTTGACCAGGCTGGCGTTCACCTCGAAGTAGGGGTCCGACTGCGAGATCGGCCCCACCACGACCTTGCGATCGCGGAGCGATGCCACCGCGGACTGGATCAACGCGGCCGAAGGCGGAGACGCGACCGGAGCCGGCGTGACCGCGTCCGACACCTCGGTCTCCGGTGCCGGAGGGTCCTGCCCGGCCTCTTCGGATGCCGGCCCCGGTACCGAGCCCGCATGGGGAGCGCCGGCGGCGATCCAGTTTCGAAGGATGTCGATCTGATCCGAGGTCAGGAGATCTCCCTTGGGAGGCATGACGTCCGGATCATCGGCCGGAAGCTCGACACGCTGGACCAGAAGGCTGTCTTCGGGCTGCCCGGCGATCACGGACCAGAACTCGGGGTCGCCCGCGAAGATCTCCGCGGCCGAATCGAGTCTCAGGCCTCCCTTGACCTTGTCGGGTCCGTGGCATTCGACGCATCGGGCCTCGAGAATCGGAAGGACGTCCGCGGTGAAGGAGACGGTCTTCACCGATGCATCGTCGACCGGAACCCCTTCGTCCTCGGGCCCGGGCTTGGCGACCGCTTCGGCGGGTACCGCGGCCTCGTTTCCGTCGGCATCGGTTTTCGTTTCCGGTTCGACGGCAGTCGTGCCATCGGTGGAGGCGAGCTTCCTCGCCTCGGGCGGGAACAGGACCCTGGTCAGATATCCGTTGCCGTAGACCATCGCGCCGCCGAAGTGGGAACCCACGCCGACCAGCACGGCGCAGACGATCAGTCCCCACCGATATCCATTGAACGCCTTGACCCTGGATCCATCGCGGCCGACGATCCCCACGAAGAAGACCAGCACCAGTCCCGCCGCGGCGAGAATTCCAAGCCAGCGGTGGAGAAAGAGCGTGTTGTCGGCCGCCGCCCCCTCGAAGTCCGCGTTCAACCATCCGAACCAGGCCGCCAGACAGGCGGCGACCGCGGCGAATCCGGTGGCGGTGAATGCGAACGGCGAGGCATCGCGGCGACGCCGGATGATGTTCATCAACTCGACCGCGGCGGCTGCGATCGCGAGACCGATCGGAAAGTGCACGATCAGCGGGTGAAGTCGACCGAGAAATCGCCACCATCGCTCGTCGGTCGCCGCCTGCTCGCCGAGCAGGAGAGAGAACTGCGAGGACAGGTCGGGAAGCATCCAGAGTGGGAAGTCGGTCACACGTTGATCTCCGAAGACTCGGTTGGACTCCAGGATACCCGCCGCCATCTCCGGAATGGCCCCCTCCATCCCGGATTGGGGATCTCCAGGACCGGGGCCTGCGGATGACGGGGCCCCCGGAAGCATCGGTCCGGAGGCCCCACCGAGGGGGTAAGAGCATCCCCGGCCGCGGATGCGACCCGATCTGGGGGTTCGTTTTGAGGGTTCATGAGGGTGGGACTCGACAAGACCGCCGAAGATGCCGACGATCTCTGAAGGATCGAGGTCACGGCCACCGATGCCGGAACCACCTCCAGGCAAGGATTGGAACCGCCCTGCATGAAGTACGTCGTTCGAAGCGTCGATGGAGACGAGTACGGCCCCTTCTCTCGAGAGGAGCTGCAGAACCTCGTGCGCGAGGATCGGCTCGGCCCGGGCGACTTCATCCGACGAGAGACGGGCCGGACCTGGAGCCCGTTCGAGAAGATCCCCGGCCTCGGTGACAACGTAGAACTCCTCGCCGGCGAGCCACCGGCCGAGAGCCCGAGAAAGGCTCCCACGCGACCGACGGTCGGTGCGGAAGTCGTCGCGAACGGCAGGCCGGAGACACCTGCCCTCGAAGCCGCGACCACGAAGGATGCGGAGGAGTCCACATCGGGGGGCCCGCTCGCACCCGAACCCGAGACGGTCCCGGCCGGCGATCGGGGAACCGCCTCCGCTGGGCCGAATCCGTTTCTCGCCCATGGCCTCCCCATCACCCTGGACGTGGACGAGGAGGTCCACTTCGTCGCGGGACAGTCGTTCCTCGATGCGTTCCGGGAATCCATCTTCAATGCGGTGCTGGGTCACCGGGCCACCATGATCTGCACCAGCCGACGGGTGGTGGTGGTTCGACCGTCATCGCTTCGGGCCTCGATGCAGATCGCATGGATCGACGCCACCGGAATGGCCGCGATCGAACGCAGACGAAACCTCTTCCGGATGGTCGTCGGCGTCGTCCTCCTCTTCTACGCGATCTCCTCCCTGGCCGGAGGCATGCTCAGCGGTTTCGCCGCCGGCCTCGCGGGCGGATCGGGGATCGACGGCTCCATCCTGTCCATGGCCAGCAGCGCGGGACTGATCATCGCTTCCGTGGCCGGCCTGCTCGGACTGCTGGCCATCCTGACCGCCAGTCGACGGGCGATGGTGGTGAGCTGCTCCGGATCCGAGGTTCTCTTCTGCTGCATGGCGATGGGACCATGGCATCTGGCCCAGATCGACGCAGCACGACAGTCGCTTTCGAGCGACGCGCCGTCATCGAAGGGTCGGATCGCCCCGCCCACGACGTTCGAGGGCGGATGAGACCGATCAGAGTTCGCCGTGCTCGTCGAGACCCATCCCGTCGAGCGGGTCGGTGCTGGAGTCCTCGATGCGATCCTGTTCGAGGATCTCCGAGCCCGTGAGCCTCCAGCCCCCGTCGGTGAGTGCCACCGACCAGTCCGCGAGGTACTCGTTGACCCGGGTGTGAGCGTGCCCCCAGTGGCTGACCACGCCCTCGACCTGCCACCGACAGCGGACGTTGAAGGCCGGCATGGCACCGGACTCGCCCCCGTCCACCACTCCCGATTCGCCCACCTCGATCTCGATCGGTCGAACGTCGGATATCCGAGCGACGGCACCCCCCTCCTCCTGCATCACGAGACTGCGGAAGATCGTGCGATACAGGTCGTCGAGGAAGGCTCCGTCCACGCTCCTCGAGAGGGCGTCGTAGATGTCCTCCTCCTCGATGAAGTCGAAGGCCCGGTACACGTTCGCATGCAGAGGCTTGAAGATCTCCTCCGCCTCGGCTCGATCCGGAGGCTGGAGACCACCCCCCATCGTCATCATGCCCACCTTGTGGATCAGGGCGAGGACTCCACCGACGATCAACGGTCCCTCGATCAGGGAGGCGACGGCGATGGGAACGCCGGATCCGGTCGATCTCGAGAGGAGGATGCCGACCAGGATCACGATCCCCCCGATCACGAAGAGAGCGATCGCCAGGACCGGAACCTCGGTCCCCAGGTCCGTGACCGGAGAGGGAACGACCAGCAGTCGTGATTCCACGTCGGCGCCGGTGGCGTGCCAGGTGTGCCCCCGCTCGATCGTGTTGAAGGTCACCGGAGTCCGGATGCCCTCGGCGTCGAGTTCCGCGGCGATCACCAGCGGCGGCGGATCCTCGGGATCCACGAGGATGTTGGGAGGAAAGGTCGACCACTCGAACGAGACCTGCGAGGGTGGAGGCGACGACACCGCATAGACCAGTTCGAAACGGATCTTGCGGAGCCCACGCTCCCCGGACACCGGGAAGAGCGGCAGCAGTCGAAGATCGGGATCGTTGATCTGAAGCTTCTCGAGAGTCGGCTCGACGACCGTTCCGTCGATCGAGACCGGATGCGCGCTGCTGAAGAACGACTCCAGTGCCGGCCGGAGATCCACCCACTCGACAGTGGAGACCCGCTCGCTGGTCTCGCGGGGGAAATCGATCATCTCGTCGAGAAAGACGAGGTTCATCTCCAGCCGTACCCGGACCTCCTCGTCGGTGATGATGAGCCGCACGTCGACGTGCGGACCGTCCTGCGGATGGAGGCTCCCCCTCGAGGAGACCGCCTCCGCCGACGAGATCGGGGCGATTCCGACCAGCAGGAGCATGGCCAGTGCGAACGCCGACATGAGCCGTGGAGAAGGCATCGGGGGAGTCTACGTCCCCTGAACCGTTGAAATGTCCGACTGAAGGGGGTTCTGGTGCGTTCCAGGGCTTGTTTCAGCAGCGGAAGATCGGCTCGGGACCTATGCTCTTGAGTCGCTCCGGGGAGAGACAGCCGCTCTTCCCCCTTCGCACCCAGAAAAGAAAGTACTGACCGTGACCCGATCCACCATTCGCTGCTTCATCGCTTCGACCCTCGTCACACTCGGATCAGCGGCCACCGTCACCGCAGCCGCGGAGGACGGCGACCTGATCCGCGAGGCCATGAACGAGGCTCCGATCGCGGAGCGAGTCTTCAACGAACACATCACCGTCCTGTCCAGCCCCTGGATGGAAGGCCGGCTTCCCGGCACCAAGGGCATGGAGTACGCGAGGGACTACGTGATCTACTGGTTCGACCAGGCAGGTCTCGAGCCCGGATGGGTCGACCCGGCGACCGGCGAACGATCGTGGAAGCAGCCCTTCCCCCTCGGAAGCGAGAACATCTTCACCGACCAGGTCGCCAGCGTCAGTGGCGCCGGCGAGGACCTCGAACTCGAACTCGGAGAGGAGTTCGAGCTGACCGGACTTGGTGGCGACGGCGTGGTCGAGGGCGAGATGGTGTTCGTGGGCTACTCCATCGACGACGGCCCCGACGACTACCAGTCGTTCCCCGAGGACCTCGACCTCGAGGGTCGCATCGCCGTGATGCTGCGATTCGAGCCGATGAACGAAGAGGGCGGCAGCCAGTGGACCGAGCGGGCTCGACGATGGTCGCGGAAGTCGACCTTCGCCAGCAAGTTCGGCGCCGTGGCCGATCGCAATCCCGCGGCGGTGATCCTGATCAACACTCCCGGAGCGGACGACGACCGGGTCGGCACCCTGATGAAGAACACCTCGCAGGTGATCGACGACGTGCCGGTGGTGATGCTGACCCCCGAGGCGGGTCGCAGACTGATCGCGGCCACGGACACCGAGGGCCGGTCCATCGACGATCTGCGTCGCATGGCCGACGAGGGCACGACGATCGTCGATCTCAAGGGAACCGCCAGGGTGGGCGGACGTGTCGAGAAGAAGACGCAGTACGCCGAGAACGTCCTCGGGCTGCTTCCCGGCAAGGGGGACCTCGCCGACGAGGTCGTCATCATCGGCGGCCACCTCGATCACCTCGGCATGGGTGATTTCGGCTCCCGAAGAGGATCCGGCAACCTGCACCCCGGCGCCGATGACAACGCCTCCGGGGCCGCCGCCCTGATGATGCTCGGCGAGAGCCTCAGGAAGGCCTACGACGAACTGCCCGAGGGAGCCTCGGCCCGCAGCGTCCTCCTCGCCGCGTTCGACGCCGAGGAGAGCGGACTCAACGGATCCAGGTACTACGTCGACAATCCCACCTTCGACCTCGACGACATCCAGCTGATGATCAACTTCGACATGATCGGCCGGGTGACCAACGACAGGCTGAGCGTCTCCGGCGTCGACTCCGCCAATGGCATGTCGGAGTGGGTGCAGCCCATGTTCGACGCCTCCGGCCTCGAGGTCGTGACCAACTCACGCGGCGGCGGCGGCAGCGATCACGCTTCGTTCCTTCGTCGCGGGATTCCGGTCCTCTTCGCGATCTGCGCCGATTTCCACGACGACTACCACACTCCTGACGACACTCCCGACAAGATCTACCGGACCGCCGGCGTCAAGACCGTCGACCTCTTCCACGAGATCGCCCTCGGAGCCTCCACTCGTTCGGACAAGTTCGAGTTCGCGAACGAGGAGACCGGTGCGAGCCGACGCCAGGGCCCCGCCCGACCGAGGGCACTCAAGGTCCGACTCGGACTCCGGACCCGGGAGCTCCCGGACGGAGCGGGACTGCGGGTCATGAACGTGACCGAGGATTCGACCGCCGACGTGGCGGGCATCCAGGTCGATGACGTGATCAAGAAGTGGGCGAAGATCCCGCTGAAGTCGCGTGCGGACCTCGTCGGTCGACTCGCCGAACTCGATCCCGGTGACGAGGTCCAGGTCGTGATCGAGCGTGACGGCGAGGAACAGGTGATGTTCCTGAAGATGAAGGCCGCTCCCTGATCGACCCCTTCGGCATCGAACGTGACGGCCCGCGATCCGAGGATCGCGGGCCGTCCTGATTCCCGGGGCCCCGGATCAATCGGCCTCGCGTTCACCACCCTCGCTCCGGCCCTTCGCGGCCCCGGGAGGGAACGCGGAGGCGGTTCGAGAGATCGCATCCCCACCGAAACGGGCCCGGATCTCATCAGTGGCCTCGTCGAGTCGCCTCCTGCGGACATCCTCCCCGTCGGACCGGGCGAAGAGCGACTCCCCCGTCTCCTCGAAGCGATCGACCGAGATCCCGATCAGACGGACGGGCCGGAACGGCCACTCCCGGAACAGCTCGCGAGCGGTGCTCCAGATCAGATCCGTGCGATCGGTCGATTCGACGAGGGTTCGAGAGCGGGTGTTGGTGACGAACTCCCCGTCCCGCACCTTGATGGTGACGCATCGTGCCTGTCGACCGTGTCTGCGCAGCCGGGTGGCGACCCGCTCGACGTGCCGAAGCAGCACCGCCTCCACCTCCTCGGCGGAGGAGAGATCCACCCCGAAGGTCTGCTCGTGGCCGATGGACTTCGCGATCCGGTCGCAGACCACGGGGCGATCATCCCTGCCGTGGGCGAGATCGTGAAAACGGGCCGCCGACTCCCCGAGCGATCGTGACAAGGACTCCGGACTCCGGCGCTGAAGATCACCGAAGGTTCGAATGCCTCGGGCCTCGCACCGGGCGGCGGTCCTCGGACCGATGCCCCACATCCGGGTGATCGGCAGAGGGGCAAGTCGTTCCGAGAGTCCCTCGCGTTCGATCACGACCAGTCCATCGGGCTTCTCGAGATCCGAGGCGATCTTCGCGACGAACTTGCTGGGCGCGACACCGACGCTCGCGGTCAGGCCCAGCTCCTCCCTGATCCTGTTGCGAAGAAGAATCGCGATCGTCCGCCCGTCTCCCAGCAGGCGAAGGCTGCCGGTGACGTCGACGAACGCCTCGTCCACGGACAGCGGCTCGACCAGCGGCGAAGCCGTCTCGAGGATCTCCATGATCCGTCGGCTGTCCGCCTCGTAACGACCGAAGGAAGGCGACACCACGATCGCGTCGGGGCACTGCCGGAGAGCCTGCGTCATCGGCATCGCGGATCGGCAGCCGAATCGGCGGGCCTCGTAGCTCGCCGCCGCGACCACGCCGCGCCCCCCCCGGCCACCGACCAGCACCGGACGACCGCGGAGCGCCGGATCGTCACGCTGCTCCACGGATGCGAAGAACGCATCCATGTCGAGGTGCAGGATGGTCCTTGACGTCTTCATTCGAGATCACGTCGTTTCGAAGGGTCAGTCATTTCCCGGCGAACCGTCCGGTCCGGGCACGCCCTCGGAGGAATCGGGTTCGATCTCCGGATTCACGAACAGCCTGCCGACACCGGTGCGCCGCTCCTCCGTCAACTCACCGATGGTGACCAGCTGCTCGAGCAGGGTCTTCCATCGGTCCTCGCTCATCCATCCGAGTCGATGGCTCTCGGTGTCCGGAGAGCGGACGAATGCGGGCAGCCGTGACGCCGCGAGCTCGAGGGTCGCGGATGTGAAATCGGGGTTCAACTTCGCGATCACCGCATTGGTCGACGCGGGATCCTCCAGATAGTCCTCCCACCCCCCGGTCAGGGCGGTCACGAATCGTCGGACCGTATCGGGATCGTCTTCCAGAAGATCATCATGGACCGCGAGCACCACGTCGTAGGGGTCGTATCCGGTGTCCGCGGTGAGGAACGTCCGGACGGACTTCCCCTCCGCCTCGAGCTGCACGGGTTCGGCGGTGGCGAAAGCCTGCATCGCCACGACCTCGCCGGAGAGGAAAGGAGCGAGCGAACCCGCGTAGGGAACGAATCGAAGCTTCGTGTCCCCGAACCTGTGATTCACCCATCGCGTCCACGGAAGACCAGCATCCGCCATGATGCGTCCTTCACCGGCCCACAGCGACTCGAGCGAGTCGTACTTCGAATCCTCCTTCACCACCACCGCCCGAGGGGCCTTCTGGAACGATGCGAAGACGGCGGTCGCACGACCGCCCTGGGCTCGGAGCGTGACCAGCTGGGCCGCGGAGACCACCGCGATCTGAACCGATCCGCTGGCCACCAGCTGGCCGGCGGGGACGTCGGCCCCCCCCTTCACCAGTTCGACTTGCAGACCCTGGGCCTCGAAGTGGCCGTTCTCCTTCGCCGCGTAGAGCCCGCCGAATTCGGGTTCGGGGAACCAGTTCAGCTGGACCGTGAGTCGACGAGGCCCCGATCCCTCGTCGGATGATCCGGTGTCGCCGCATCCGGCGATGAGGAACACCCCGAGAGCAAGCGCGGTGATCGAGACGGAGGCGCGACGCAGGGAGGAATGAAGCATCAGAGGATTCCGACTTGCAGATGCGGGATCCGGCCCTCTCCTCGACGCCTCAGACCTTCGAGGCATGCCATCGACGAAGAAGCACCCAGCCCGCGACGTTGACGATACCGAAGAGGAGGAAGCCGAGAGCCGAGGCGAGAACCACCGCTGCGAAGACGACCTCCGTGCGGTTCTGACGCAGGGCGCTGGTGATGACCGAACCCAGCGGCGCCTGATCTCCGCCGTACGCACCGACGAACTCCCCCACCACCGCTCCGATCACCGAGAGTCCGGCGGCGATCCGAAGACCCGTGAAGATGCTGGGAAGCGACCACGGAAGCCCCAGCAACCACCAGGTCCTGATCCGTCCCGCCCGGTGAGTGTGGAACAGCTCGAGAAGTCCCTTGTCCACCGACTGCAGACCGTCGAGGGTCCCCGCGATCACGGGAAAGACCGAGACGATGCAGGCCGCCGCCACCACGCTGGGAAGGCCGTAGCCGAACCAGATGACGAGCATCGGTGCGATCGCCACCAACGGGACCATCTGCAGGAGCAGGGTCAGCGGATAGATGCCGCGCCTCGCCAGAGGCACGATCGACAGCAGGCTGCCGGAGATCACGCCGATCACCGCACTCGCGAAGAAGCCGATGCCCGTGGCGAGGGCGGTCCGACCCGTGGCGGGAAGCAGACGATCGGATTCCGACCAGAGCACCTCCACCACCTCGTGGGGAGCGGGAAGGAGATAGAGCGGGATCCCGAAAGCGACGACCACCAGCTCCCAGGCGAGGATGAAGATCCCCACGAAGACGAGGGGCGGCCAGACGACCGACCATGTCGAGCCCATGCGATTCACGACACGGCCTCCATCCCGCCTCGAAGGACGTCGTAGATCCGTGACTGCAGTCGGGCGAACTCTCCGGTACCGCGAAGGGCGGCATCCCGATGTCCGAGCCCGATCTCGAAACGCTCCAGGATCCGGGTCGGACGCGGACCGAGCACGATCACCTCGTCGGCGAGGAACACCGCCTCGGAGATCGAGTGCGTCACCAGGACCACCGTGGGACCGGCGTCACGCACGAGTTCGGCGAGCTCCTCGTCGAGTCGGTATCTGGTCACCTCGTCCAGTGCCCCGAACGGTTCATCCAGAAGCAGAAGCGAGGGATCGGTCACCAGCGTCCTCGCGACCGCAGCCCGCATCTTCATGCCCCCCGAAAGGGCCGCGGGCAGACGTTCCGCGGCATCGGTGAGACCGACGGTCTCGAGCTGTCGGTCCACACGCTCACGGATCTCCTCCGCAGGCCGGCCGTCCAGCTCGAGAGGCAGCGCGATGTTCCGGCGGACCGAGCGCCAGGGCAGGAGCCTCGGTTCCTGGAAGCAGAACCCGATGCCGATCCCGGGTTCGACCCGGACCTCCCCATCGGTCGGCGCATCGAGTCCTCCCAGGACTCTCAGGATGGTGCTCTTTCCACAGCCCGTCGGTCCCAGCAGGGCGGTGACGGTTCCCGCGGCCAGTTCGAGGTCGATGCCGGCGACGGCCTCGACCGGTCCGGGGAACGTCTTGCGAAGCCCGGTGATGGTGGCGATGGGATCCTTCATGCGGGCTCCTTGGCGGCAATCCTACTGATCTGTGGGGGGATCACCACCGGCGGGATGCGGATCACGGAACCCGGGGTCATGAAGGTGCTCGAGCCACGAAAGCACTCTTTCCGGGATGTGGGGCGCGGATCCGTCCCCTCCTGCTTCTCGCAGTCCCCAACCGAGGCCCGATGCTCGGACCAGTTCTCTGGAAATCACGATCGATCCCGAGGCGACAATGCCCCTCTTCAGTGGGGTCCGAACCCCGGTTCGGCCGATGACTCTCACCGACCATGACCGACTGGACCTCCCGTTATTGCGCCTCCCTGACCGAGCTCGACCGGTTCAGGGATCTCGTGGACTCGGTGCTGGCCCTCGCCGCTCACCGGAGACCCGAGACCGATCCCCAGGACACCCAGATGCGGATCGATGCGGTCGCCCATCGCATTCGAGGTCTGATCCCCCATCTGGCCGGTCGAGGGAACCTCGAGGAACCGCGAAGCGTCGACGGCCTGCTGGCCCATCTGGACGACGCCGTCTTCGTCGAGCACGGCCTGGGCCGTGTCGAGGAGGTCTCCCTCCATCCCGATGCCATGGATCTGGAACTCGTGCTTTCCGGCGTCCCCGGGCTTCCGGTCACCAATGCCCTGATCTACTGCTCGATCGCGGAACGGGTCGGACTGGACGTCTTCGGCATCGAAGTGCCCGGAGCCTTTCTCGTTGGCATCCGCGATCGACGGTTCAAGCGTTTGACGGTGCTGGACCCCAGCCAGAACGGGCGTCAGCTCGATGGCAGCGAGTTCCAGCAATTGGCGATGCAGATCGACGAGACCCTCGATCCACGTGACTTTCTCAGCCCTGCCTCACCAGCGACCTGGCTGAGACGGTTTCTCAACGACCTTGCGATCACCAGCGGACGCAGCGGAGAAATCCACCTGCTGGACTCCTGGGCGAGATTGTCCACCGTCACCGAGGACATTCTGGGCTGAACCGAACCCTCTCCTTGATTCAAGACCGTGTTTTCCGGGATCTCGGGCCCGGTGGCCGGCGTAGAGCCGACGGATCCGCAGCCCCCGGATGGCCCCATGTGGTTTGGCTGCCGGGCTTGAACCTCCTATCCTGAGTGTCATGAAAGCCATGCCCATCTCCAGACAAGGACTCGATCGCCGACGCGGCTTCTCCCTCGTCGAGCTGCTCGTGGTGATCGCGATCATCGCCGTGATCATCGCCCTCATCATCGTGAGCGTCGGCAGCTTTCAGAGCTCTGCACGCCTGACCCGCTGCATGAGCAACCAGCACCAGCTTCAACTGGGTCTGGTGAGCTGGAGCCAGGACAACAACGGCAAGTTCATGAGTCCGAACAGCCAGTACAACAACTCCAGCAGCGGTGGCATGCAGCCCGGCGGCAGAGGTCTGTACTGGGTGAAGAGCTACAACGTGGACCTCGACTCCGGAGATCCACTCCGACTGACCGGCGGCTCGGCCAGCGACGACAACTATCCAGAGACCATCTACGCCCTCCGAGACGGCGCTCTCTGGGACTATGTCGGTGACGAGAAGATCTACAGCTCGCCGCTCGACAAGTCGGGACGTGTTCGAAGCTACGCCCTCAACGGCTTCATCAGCGACCTCCCCGACAACCCCACGAACCCGGTCACGAACTGGGGACCGACGGTCGATCGGATCAGCAAGGTCCGCAACCCCTCCAACACCTTCTACACGATCGCCGAGGAGGATCCCGGCTACGCCTACAACCGCGGCGGCTGGGTCCTCGACATCAACAACAACGGAGGCGTCCGCTGGAAGGACGTCCCGGCCATCTGGACCGACGACGGTCGATACGCGCTCAGCTTCATCGACGGGTCCAGCAAGGTCGTCAAGGCCCGGAATCCCGAACTCGGCGAGATCCTCACCGCCAATGAAATGGCGGTGACCACCGAGACCAGCGACGACTTCGACCAGCTCGCCGAGTGGCTCGATCCGACCCGCTGAGCACGCTCCACAGTTCCGATACTCCCTCTCCGGACGCCGTTTTCGACGTCTGAGGGGTTGGAATCGGCCATGGGATACCCGAGAATGAGGAAACCAGGGAGTTGCCGGGGGATCTGATCATCCCAGGGCCCTGGTCGCTCCCGAGTCCCGTCCCGACAGGGTCCAGACAAGGATTCAAGAAGACATGAACCGCCTCTGCTGCTGCCTCGTGCTCGCTCTCCTCGCCCCGCTCGCCTCCGGCGAGGATCGGGTCCGCTACGAGGATCGGGTGGTCGTCCGCACCGAGATCGAGAACCTCCGGGAACTTCGAACCATGCTCGCGCTCGGCGGGAGGCTCTGGTCCGAATCAATGGGCGTGGGCAGCATCGACTTCATGATTCCCGACGACCGGGTCCCCGCCCTCGAACGAACCGGAATCGATTTCAAGATCCTCGTGCCAGACGTCCAGGAGGTGCTCGACGATGAGCTCGCGAGACTCGAGGCGGCCGAAGGCGGCATCGCCGGAGGCGGCTTCTTCACCGAGTACCAGCAGCGAGAGGACCTGCTCGCCTTCTATGACGCATTGGAATCCGCGCGGCCCGATCTGGTCACGTCCCGGGTCATCGGAACCAGCGCCGAGGGACGGACGATCAAGGCATGGACCATCAGTGGGTCCGATCCCGGGACGAGACCCTCGCTCTACATCGTGACGGGCGCTCATGCCCGGGAGTGGATCGCCCCCGCGACGATCGCCTACCTCGCCGATGCCCTCGTGAACCGGTACGAAATCGATCCACGAGTCACCGACCTCGTGAACAGCATCACCTGGCACATCGTGCCGATGGCGAACCCCGACGGGTACGAGCACACGTGGAACGTCGACCGACTCTGGCGAAAGACCCGTGCCTCGAACGGCGACGGAACCTTCGGCGTCGACTGGAACCGGAACTTCTCCGCCGGCTGGGGAGGCCCCGGATCCAGCGGGAGCACCACGAGCGACATCTATCGGGGGACCGAAGCGTTCAGCGAACCGGAGACCCGGGCGATCCGCGACGACGTGCTCTCGACTCCCGACATCGCCATGTTCTTCGATGTGCACTGCTACTCGCAGCTCATCCTCTGGCCCTACGGCTACTCCGAGAGCATCCCCGAGGGAACCCCCGGCGAGATTCATGAGGCGATCGGACAGGGCATCGCCGCCCGGATCCAGTCGGTGAACGGTGCGAGCTTCAACCCGATCCCCGCCCATGACCTCTATCTGGCCAGCGGGACCAGCCTCGACTGGGCATGGGACGTGGCGGATGTCTTCTCCTTCACCTATGAACTCCGGGACACCGGACAGTTCGGCTTCATCCTGCCTCCCGAGCAGATCATCCCCAGCGGTCAGGAGATCCTCGAGGCCTTCCTCTGGACCGGAGAACAGGTGGTCGGCAGCGCCGTGGTCGATTTCGTGGACCCGCTTCCCGCCACCGCCGATCCCTTCTCGACCGTGGACGTCCGGGTCAGGCTCGACGCGGTCTTCGCCAGCCTCGATCTCTCCACGGCATCCCTCGTCGTGGAGTCCGCGGACGCCTCGACCGAACGGATCCCCATGACCCTCCAGGGCGACGGTTCGCTGGCCGCATCCTTCGACACCGGCGTCTGCGGAAGCTCGGTGTCGATCTCGTTCGAGGTGGAGACCACCGACGGCGTGCTTCTGGCGGTCACCGAACCCACGGCCGGCGAATGGACGATCGACATCGTCGATGAGTCCATGCTCTTCGAGGACGATGCAGAGAGCGATCTGGGCTGGACCCTCGGCATTCCCGGCGACGACGCCACCACCGGGGTGTGGGTGCGGGTGAATCCGAACGGAACCGATGCCCAGCCCGAGGACGACGCCTCCGATCCGGGCACGATCTGCTTCGTGACCGGTCAGGGATCGGTCGGGGGTTCACTGGGCGAGAACGACGTGGACGGCGGCAGCACGACCCTGGTCTCTCCCGTCATTGCGCTCGGCGGACAGATCTCCACGATCAGCCTCGACTTCGCCTACTGGTATTCCAACGACACCGGAGCCTCTCCGAACGCCGACACCATGCTGGTGGAGGCCCGATTCGGCGAGGGAGGCTGGGAACAGATCCTCGTCATCAGCCAGAGCGCCTCCTCGTGGCGACAGGCCCGGATCGACCTCGAGAACGACGGCCGCGCCGACAGCGTCCAGTTCCGGTTCGTGGCCAGCGACCTCGACGCCGGCTCGGTGGTGGAGGCCGGCATCGACGATGTGATGGTCTTCGCCAGCTCATGCTCCGATGCGATCTGCCCGGCCGACATCAATCAGGACGGGGTGGTGAGCGGCCAGGATCTGGGTCTTCTTCTGGCGGACTGGGGCACCAACCCCGGATCCGCAGCCGATCTGGACGGGGATGGGGAGGTCGGCGGAAGCGACATCGGCCTCCTTCTGGCCTCCTGGGGCATCTGTTCATGACCGGGCAGGCCCGATAGGGGCCATGCCCCGGAATCCTGTTTTCAAGGCTGATCCGCCGATGCAAGAATGGTGAGGAAGTCGCGAATGTTGTCCCCGATGGGGGCTTGCATGCGAATAGCGATCGGACTCGATCGCAGTCGGGAGCGCTTCATGGGACCGATTCGGATGATCAACAAGGGCGGAAGGATGCGCCGGGTCGTTCCGAGCCTGCTTGTCGGTTTCATCGGAGCCTCCCTGGGCATGTCGCCCCTCTCCCAGGACGGCATGTCGATGGACGACGACATGATGATGGGCGACGGGATGATGGCTGACGGGTCCGATGTCCGGTTCAGTCAGGAGGAACTCCACTACTTCGAATCCAGGGTCAGGCCGCTCCTGATCGGCGCCTGCTCCGGATGTCACAGCGACAACGGGAGCAGGATCCGCGCCGGATTCGAGGTCGACACGAGGGTCGCCATGCTGCGAGGCGGCGATTCCGGTCCCGGGATCGTTCCCGGGGACCCCGATGCCAGCCTGCTCATCCAGGCCGTGCGCTACGACGACCCCGATCTTCAGATGCCTCCGCGAGGCTCCCTGAGCCGCGACGAGATCCTGATCCTGGAACGCTGGGTGGCGATGGGCGCTCCGATGCCCGAGCCCCGCGGCCATGCGGTCGAGGGTGCCGCTCCGGGAACGGAATTCCGATGGAGCGACGAGGACATCGAACAAGGCCGGCTCCACTGGGCCTACCAGCCGGTGGAGGATCTCGAGACTCCCCGGGTCGAGGACGAGGACTGGCCGAAGGCCGCACTCGATCGACACGTGCTGGCCGGTCTCGAGTCCCGAGGCATGTCCCCCGCGGGCGATGCCGATCGGGAGACCTGGCTGCGTCGAGTCACCTTCGACATCACCGGCCTTCCCCCGAGCCCGGAGGAGATCCTCGCCTTCCGCAGGGATCTCCGGGAGGGTGCGAGGGAGCGGGTGGTCGATCGGCTCCTTGAATCACAGGCCTTCGGCGAACGATGGGGTCGCCACTGGCTCGACGTCGCGCGGTACGCCGAATCGAGTGGCAAGGAGACCAACGTCACCTATCCCCAGGCATGGCGATATCGCGACTGGGTCATCTCCGCCTTCAATCGGAACCTCCCCTACGACCGATTCGTCACGATGCAGCTCGCCGGAGACCTTCTTCCGGCGAACACCGAGGACGAGGAGGCGGCGAACCTGATCGCGACCGGGTATCTCGCGGTGGGATCCAAGAGCCACGCCACCCGTGGCCGGAGTCAGTTCGTCCTCGATCTCGTGGACGAACAGATCGATGCGACCACCCAGGGCCTCCTCGCCACCACCGTGGCCTGCGCACGATGCCACGATCACAAGTTCGACCCCATTCCCCAGTCCGACTACTATGCTCTCGCCGGCATCTTCGCCTCGAGTGAGACTCGTTTCGGCTCGGTGGCCAGCGGCCAGAACCGTCAGGTCAGCGATCTGATCGAGATTCCCGCCGGCGCCGACCTTCCCAACGGACCGCGTTTTCCCGAGTCGGCCAGAGCCTTCACCGAGCGGGGCCTGAGCCAGGCACGGAACCAGGTCGAAGCGGCGGAAGCGATCCGCGACGAGATGCGACGAAGTGGCCGCAACCGATCCCGGAGTCAGAACGCTCGAAATCAGCTCAGTGCCGAACAGCAGCAGGTTCTGGCCAGGGCCAGACGAGCGGAAGGACGGGTCCGCACCGCCGAGAGCCTGCTCTCCAGATTCGATGCCGACGGGCGACCCACGATCGAGAACTTCTCCTGCATGGGCGTGGTGGAGGGTGATCCCCGCGACGTGCCCTTCCTCGAGCGAGGAGAACTCGACGGCGCCGGCGAGAAGGTGCCCCGCGGCTTCCCCCGACTGCTCGACGACGGAGATGAGACCGGTTCCATCGGCAACGGCAGCGGTCGGCTCGAACTCGCCAACTGGATCACCGCGGACGATCACCCGCTGACCGCACGGGTGTGGGCCAACCGCGTCTGGCTGCATCTCTTCGGCAGCGGCATCGTGACCACGCCGAACAATTTCGGCCTCAGTGGTCGGACCCCGACCAACCAGCCCCTGCTCGACCATCTCGCCACTCGACTGGTGGCCCTCGACTGGTCGACGAAGGATCTCATCCGGGAGATCGTGCTCTCGAGGACCTATGGCATCTCCTCCCGACCCGACCCGGGGTCGGAACCGGTCGACACCGCTGAACTCGACGTCCTCACCCACGGCCTGATGCCGCATCGAAGACTGCAGGCCGAGGCCATACGTGACGCGATGCTCTCCGCCGCAGGAATCCTGACCCGGACCCCTCCCGTCGGTTCGCCCGTCGGCATCATGGAAGGCCCCGTCAACCCGCAGCAGGTTGATCGGATGCTCGGGCTGACCATGGACGAATACGAGGATCACCGAAGCATCTACCTTCCCGTGGTGCGAAGTGCGGTCCTCGAGGAACTCTCGGTCTTCGACTTCCCCGATCCGGACTTCGTCGCCGGCGACCGGGATGAGACGAATGTGGCCACCCAGGCCCTGTACCTGATGAACGGAGAACGCGTCCAGGAGCTCTCCGACGAGTTCGCTCGACGGGTGATCGACTCGTCGGACGACTTCCGGGAGCGAATCGAGCTCCTCTTCCAGCTGAGCTACGGTCGCGATCCGAGCGGATACGAGTTCCGGGCCTGCCGCGACTTCCTCAGGGACGTCGACTCGGCTCTCGCCACCGATCTGACCAAGCGGTTCTCCGAGGAATCCGGACGCGATCGCAGACGTCGTCTGGCGGAGCGAAGACGCAACGGCGGCCGGGCCGTGGATCCCGCCGGTGATCTTCGCGGCGATCTCGGCGAGCAGCTCGCATGGTCGTCACTCTGTCAGACCCTCTTCCAATCGAGCGAGTTCAGGACCCTGAACTGAAGACCGGGAGTCGATCATGGATCTTTGTGGAAATCGAATCTCGACGGGCATGGATCGAAGGGCGATGCTCCAGACGCTGGCCTTCGGCTTCGGATGGACCGCGTTCAACGGCATCGCCGGATCCGCTCCCCGCCTCGACGACCCGCTCGGATCGAATGCGGGACACCATGCCGCCACCGCGAAACGAGTGATCTTCCTCTACATGAGTGGTGCGCCGAGCCACATCGACACCTTCGATCACAAGCCGGCCCTGGCCGGGCTCGACGGTACCGAATACCGACGCAACGCCAGGCTTCTGAAGAGTCCGTGGGCGTTCCGGCCTCGCGGCGAGAGCGGCCTGATGATCAGCGATCTCTTCCCGGAAGTCGGCGCCCACGCCGACGACCTCTGCCTGCTTCGCGGCATGAAGGCCGGCATCCCCGCCCATGCCCAGGCGTCGCTGCAGATGCACACCGGGTCCTTTCAGTTCGTCCGTCCGTCGATGGGTGCATGGTCGGTGTACGGGCTGGGAAGCGGTAACGAGAATCTCCCCGGATTCGTGACCATCAACCCCAGCGGTGGCGGTGGCGCGGGAATCTATGGAAGCGCGTTCCTTCCCGCCAGCTATCAGGGAACGCCCGTCGCTCTCGGTCGCAACCAGAACACGAGCGAGGCCCTTCCCAACATCCGCAACCAGCGACACGGCGATGCCGTCCAGAAGAGACAGCTCACCCTGCTCCGGCAGCTGGAACGGGAGCGTGAACGCCAGGCCGGACGGGTCCGTGACCTCGAAGGCGTGCTCGAACAGTACGAGCTGGCCTTCCGCATGCAGGCGGAGGTGCCCGACGTTGTGGATCTGGGCACCGAGGATCGGAAGACGCTGGAGATGTACGGCATCGGTGAGGGAGCGACCGACGGCTTCGGTCGACAGTGCCTCCTTGCCCGGCGTCTGGCCGAGGAGGGCGTCCGTTTCATCGAGCTCTCCGCCGGCGGCTGGGACACCCACCGCAACATGCGGGAGGCGCTGGCCGGCCGTTGCGAGGCGGTGGACAAGCCGATCGCCGGGCTGCTGGCCGACCTCAAGCAGCGACGCATGCTCGACGACACCCTGGTCATCTGGGGCGGGGAGTTCGGACGCACGCCCTACGCCCAGGGCGATGACGGCCGCGACCACAATGCTCGTGGATTCACCATGTGGATGGCGGGAGGTGGAGTCCGCGGCGGCATGAACTACGGCTCCACGGACGAGACCGGCGGCGAAGCCGTGGAAGGCGTCATGGACATTCATGACTGGCATGCCACCGTGCTGCACGCCCTCGGTCTGGACCACGAGCAGTTGACGTACAACCATGCGGGTCGGGACTTCCGGCTGACCGACGTGCATGGAAACGTCCACCGCGACATCTTCGCCTGATCACGTTCAGCCTCCCGAGAGGCGGATCAGGACCACGCCCGCCACGATCAGACCCAGCGAGACGATTCGCGGGGCGGCAGCCGACTCACCGAGCCGGGAGATGCCCCATGCAGCGGTCCCGACCGCTCCCAGCCCGGTCCAGATCGCATAGGCGGAACCGATCGGTATCTCCCGGGTCGCCATCGCGAGCAGCCCCATGCTCGCGGACATGGCCAGCATGAACACGATGGTGGCCCGAGGTCTGCGAAGACCGTCGCTCGCCTTGAGGGAGACGGCTCCGACGCACTCGAAGATCGAAGCCGCGAACAGGACGAACCAGCTCATGGATGACCTCCCCGGGGCTGGAACAATCGGAGCCCGACCACTCCGGCGACCACCAGGGCGATGCCTGCGATCCGGAGCAACGTGGCCGGATCGTCATGCACGAGCCACCCGAGCACCGCGGTCCCCGCCGCTCCTGACCCGGTCCAGACGGCATAGGCAGGACCGATGGGCAGGATGCGGGTGGCCGATGCGAGCGGCAGCAAGGACGCGATCATCAACAGCACGACCCCGGTCGTCCACAGCGGACGACTGAATCCCTCGGTGAAGGGAAGGCAGGTCGCCCAACCGATCTCGAATGCCACCGCCAGCACCACCAGGCCCCATGCCCGACGGGTGCCCCGTGGAACCGAAGTGGATCCGGCTTCAGGCATCTTCCTTGACCAGACGCGTCACTCGTCCGATCGGAACCCACTCCGCCACCAGTATCGATCCGTCCTTGAGGAAGATCGCATCGTGAGGATGGACGAATCGCCCGGGCTGGAACTCGTCTCGAGGCCTGCCGCGGAGATTCGTCGGATGGCCATCGCCGAGCATGACGATCGGAGCGTTCTTCTCGTCGTGGAGGGTGACCACGCTCTCGAGATCAGGCACGAGCATGACCCCGTCGCGAAAGTCCATGTCGCAAGGTCGCCGAACTCCCTCACGGTGTCCCGAGACGAGCCTGCCGTCGAGATCGAAGAACTGGATGCGGCGATTGCTTCGATCGGCCACCGCCACTCTGGGATCCGCGCTTCGCGGGTCGAGCCACAGCCCGTGCGGACACGCGACCTGACCGTCCTCCTGACCGGGACGGAGAAAGATCGACTTCCAGTTGCCGTCGGAGTCGTACCGGTGGACGAACGAACGGCCGTACCCGTCACCCACCAGAAGATCGCCGTCGGGCAGAAAGGCGACATTGGTGGGACACCACTGGTTCTCGTTCTCATAGACCCCGCTCTGCATCGGACATCCCGCCGACCAGATCACGGATCCATCCAGTCCCGTCTTGACGACCTGCCTTCGACGCGTGTCACAGTGGTAGAGACGCTCCCCATCCGCTTCGATCCTGTGATCGAGACCGTGGGCCCCTCCGGCGAACTCCGGGCCCCATGCCTCGATGAAACGCCCATCGGAACCGAAGACGCAGACGGCATGCCGTCGAGCGCTCCCCTGTCCCACGGTGTGAGCCACGTAGATCCGTCCTGCAGCGTCCTGGGCCAGACCGTGGGTGTCTCCGAAGGCGATGCCGTCGGGAGGCAGGAGCCAGTCATGCTCGCACCGCCATCGATTGGAACCCTCTCCCAGGATGATCGGTCGAGCATCCGACGACCTCGGCTCCTTGCCGGAGTCCTGGAGACCGGGGACGACCGGAAGGACACCCGCCGCCAACGCGGCCCGGGTGAAGGTGCGGCGATTCGTGTTCGATTCCGACATCATGCTGCTCCGGGATTCCTCAGGGACACCGTGTTCGTGAACGACGCCCGCACCGGCAGGGGTGCGGGCGTCGAAGATCTCATGCTGAAGGCGTGATCGTGCCGGATCACCAGTCGTCGTTGTCGCGTCGCTTGTCCTTGCCCCGACCTCGACGTCCGGAATCCTTCTCGAACATCCCACCCCCACCACCTCCGGGAGGGCCGTCGAAACCACCACCGCCGCCGCCACCGCGATAGCCGCCACCGCCGCCACCACCGCCGCCTCCGCGATAGCCGCCGCCGCCACCCCCGCGATAGCCACCGCCACCGCCGCCGCCGCCACCGCCACCGCCGCGATAGCCACCGCCACCGCCGCCGCCACGTTCCTCTCGGGGACGGGCTTCATTGATGGTCAGGGGTCGTCCGCCGAAGTCGACGCCATTGAGAGCTGCGATGGCCGCTCGCCCGGCATCATCATCCATCTCGACGAAGCCGAAGCCACGAGGCCTGCCGGTCTCACGATCCGTCACCATGTGAACGCGGTGAACCTCACCGTGAGGGGAGAAGTGTTCTCGAATCTCGTCCTCAGTGACGGAAAAAGGGAGGTTCCCGACGTAGATGCTGATCATGATCGACCGATTCCAAGGTCTCGCCCGTCTGCTGATGCACTCCTCTTCAACCTCGGGCCGGTTGTGATGGAGAAGCCGTTCATCCCCGAACGGCACCTTGAAATGGTACCAAGAGCCGGGCGACTTCCATACGCTGGATCAGGATCCCCGCCCTGTCACGGAGCCGTTCATTGACCCGCATTTCAAAGCGCTTTCTCATCGCATTGACTGCGATTCTCGCGACCTGGTCCCTTCCCGGATCTGCAGATGCCCATCTCGACGAGCTCGTCAGGAACGAGTCGATCCAACCACGCTGGATCGATGAAGAGACCCTTGAAATCACCCTTGAACTAGGCGGTACACGTCAGCAACGCCGAATTTCGGCGATATCCGGGGAGGTGCTGAAGGACGACCGGGCGAAGGGAGATCCCGCTTCAGTGAAGCCGTCCAAAGCCGATCGAAGCCGGGGCCGAGGGAACGACATTCAGCTGCAGTTCGTGAACGATTTGGACGTTTCTCTGCGGCTGTTCTGGCTCGATCAGCAGGGACGACGACGCGGATACGGCACGATCCCTCCCGGGGAGACTCACGATCAGCAGACCTTCGGGGGCCACGCCTGGCTCCTCACCGATCCTGATGATCGGTCGGTGATCGGATTCGTCGCACCGGAACACGATGGCATCGCGGTCATCGACGACCGAACCCGCGAGGAATGGAGGAACCTCCCGTCGAAGTCGGACCGAAGGCCTCGCCGCGAGAGAGCCTCCTCTTCGAGGCGCGAACGAACCGCGTTCGTTCGTGACCACGATCTCTGGTGCCGTGAAGCCGATGGATCGGAACGCGCCTTCACCACCGACGGCACGTCGGAATCTCCCTGGGGGCGAATCTCCACCTCACCCGATGGGCGTTTCGCCCTCGCGATGAAGACCGATCGTGCCCAGGATCACCCGGTCCACATCTTGGAGGTCGCTCCCGAGGACCAGGTGCAGCCGAGACTGAAGACCATCGACTACCTGAAGCCCGGTGATCGCATCGCCCGTCCCAGACCGGCGGTCTTCGACCTTGAGACAGGCCGTCGCATGGACATCGATCCCGCACTGGTCCCCAACCCGTGGTCCATCAACCGGATCTCGTGGCATCCGGACGGCGACCGGGTCCGCATGCTCTACAACCAGCGAGGACACCAGGTGCTTCGCTATCTCGAACTCGATGCCCGCGATGGAAGCACCCGGGTCCTGATCGAGGAGACGTCCCCGACCTTCATCGACTACGCGGGGAAGTTCTTCCTGCATGTGCTGGAGGGCGGCGATGAGGCGGTGTGGATGTCGGAGAGAAGCGGCTGGAACCACCTCGATCGGGTGAACCTCGAGACCGGCGAACGAGTCCCCCTGACCCGGGGACCATGGGTGGTTCGTGCCGTCGACGACGTCGACGAGGAGGAGGGCCGGCTCCGCATCAGAGTCCTCGGAATCGATCCCGATCAGGATCCCTATCACGTGCACCATGCCATGATCGACCTCGATTCCGGTCGCATGATCCGCCTCACCGAGGGCGACGGCACCCACCGGATCGAATTCTCCCCCGATGGTCGCTTCTACGTGGACCGCTGGAGCCGCGTCGATCTCCCCCCCGTTCATGAACTCCGTCGCACCGAGGACGGAGGACTCGTCACCACGCTGGCCCGAGCCGATGCATCCGGACTCCTCGAGATCGGATGGACGATGCCGGAGCGATTCGTGGCGAAGGGACGTGACGGTGAAACGGACGTATGGGGAGTGATCGTCCGTCCCCGAGGCTTCGAACCGGATCGTCGGTATCCGGTCGTGGAACACATCTACGCCGGACCTCAGGGCCATTTCGTCCCGAAGTCCTGGAGCAGGAACTGGAGAATGCGTGATGCCGCGGATCTGGGCACCATCGTGGTGCAGATCGACGGCATGGGCACCAACTGGCGCTCCAAGGCCTTCCACGACGTCGCCTGGCGCAATCTCGGAGATTCCGGATTCCCGGATCGAATCGCATGGATGAAGGATGCGGCCGAGACACGTCCATGGATGGATCTCGAACGGGTCGGCATCTACGGCGGGAGCGCCGGCGGACAGAGCGCTCTCCGCGCCCTGATCGCTCACGGCGACTTCTACGACGTCGCGGTCGCGGACTGCGGCTGTCACGACAACCGCATGGACAAGATCTGGTGGAACGAACTCTGGATGGGATGGCCGATCGCGGAGCACTATGCGGAACAGTCCAACGTGGACCAGGCCCACCAGCTCCAGGGCGATCTCATGCTGATCCTCGGGGGCCTCGACACCAACGTCGATCCCGCCTCCACCCTCCAGGTCGTCGACGCCCTGGTCAAGGCGGACAAGGACTTCGAGTTCGTCCTTCTGCCATCCGCAGGACACGGTGCCGCGGAGACTCCCTACGGACACCGCAGACGTCTGGACTTCCTTCGCCGGAAGCTCGTGGACGATCGTTGAAAACGCTTCCGGGGCGCAAGACGGTCATGGAAACCCCCTCTGGATTTTTCCCTCCTCGCCGGTCATCATCAAGACATGAGCACACCAGACCACCAGCGCCCGATCACGATCCCAGGGCATCTGCTCCTCGCTCTGCTCACCTCGACCAGCGCGATCGCGATGCAGGATCCCGCGGTCTTCACCTCGGGCGACGACGGCTACGACACCTTCCGCATCCCCGCCCTGATCGAGGCCGCCGACGGCACCCTGCTCGCCTTCGCCGAAGGTCGGGTCGGTGGTCGCGGTGACTCCGGGAACATCGACCTCGTCCTGAAGCGCAGTGGAGACGGGGGCACGACCTGGAGCGACCTCGAGGTGGTCTGGGACGACGGCGGCAACACCTGTGGGAACCCGTGCCCGGTGCTCGATGCCGTCAGCGGACGAATCCACCTGCTCTCCACCCACAACCTCGGCCAGGACCACGAGTCCGAGATCATCGCCGGGACCTCCGACGGCACGCGAACGGTATGGGTGCTGACCAGCGACGATCACGGCGCCTCGTGGAGCGAGCCGCGGGAGATCACCTCGACCACCAAGCAGCCCGACTGGACCTGGTACGCGACCGGCCCCGGAAACGGCATCCAGCTGCGATCCGGCGAGCATGCCGGACGTCTGCTGATCCCCTGCGATCACATCGAAGCCGAGACGAAGCACTACTACTCGCACTGCATCGCCAGCGACGACCACGGCAGGACCTGGAAGATCGTCGGGCGAACCCCGTCCCATCAGGTGAACGAGTGCGCCGTCGCCGAACTGAATGACGGTTCCCTGCTCCTGAACATGCGGAACTACGACCGCTCGAAGCGGGCCCGGGCCCTCTCACGATCGACCGACGGCGGTTCCACCTGGAGCGAGGTCACTCGGACCCCCGCCCTGCCGGAACCCATATGCCAGGCCTCGATGGTGGCGTGTGACGGGGGCCGGACCCTCGTCTTCTCCAATCCGGCGAACCCCGACGGACGGACCGACATGACGGTCCGCCGAAGCCGGGACGGCGGTCGCACCTGGTCGAAGGGGAACGTGCTTCATGCCGGTCCCTCCGCATACTCCTCCCTCGCCACGATGGGAGGCCCCGAACAGCTCGCCGGACTCGCATGTCTCTACGAGGCGGGTGAGAAGCACCCCTACGAGCAGATCCGATTCCGACGCATCGATCGGAGAATGCTCGGTCTCGATCGTGATCACGACCGGGTCGCGGACGACTGGACCGAGCTCCTGGTTCCGGACTCCCTCGATGGATGGCACATCCTGCCGGGTGGCACGTGGACCTGGAAGGACGGAGTGCTCGAGGGACGCATCACCGGGGACGACCCCCGCCACGGCCTGCTGGTCACGGACCGCGAGTACGAAGACTTCGAAGCGGTCCTGTCCTTCCGCATCGAGAGGGGCGACTCCGGCTTCTATCACCGGGTCGAGGAACTGGGCGATGCGATCGGCGTGAGCGGCTTCCAGGCCGAGATCGACCCGACCCCCGAGGTCGGCGGACTCTACGAGACTCGTGGCCGGGGCTGGGTGATCAAGCCCGAGCCATCGATGATCGAGGAGATGCGTTCCAGAGGCGGAGAATGGCTTGAGATGCGGGTCCGGGCGGTCGGCGGCGACGTCGATGTGTTCGTCGACGGCTACCCGACCGCAAGCCTGCGCGATGACCCCGGCCGTCGGCGCGGGCACCTCGCCCTCCAGCTCCACGCCGACATGGACGTCGACGTCGACTTCCGATCGCTTCGGATCCGGGAGATCGAACCGAAGCCCGAGTGATGGCGGTCAATCGGCAGGGGCATCCCGCCAGGTGGGCGTCCGGGGTGCGATCTCCACGCCTTCTCGTGCCGCACGCGCCACGCTGCGACGACCGTCCCGCTTGTCAAGACTGAGGACGTCGAACAGACGGCCGTTCTCGTCCATGGCCTGGAACTCGAGAATCCCATCGTGGATGCCGCAGTAGACGAAGTGGTGTCGACGCGCCTTTCGATGGCCGAAGGTGGTGTTTGCGGGGTCGAAGTCCTCCAGGCTTCCTCCGCCACCCGCGGTAGTCACGTAGATGACACCACCCTCGTCCCAGGGAACCACGTCGCCGTCGATCAACGGGAAGGTCCGCTCGTAGTCGTGGACATGGCCGCTGAAACAGATGTCGACTCCATGCTTCTCGAGCGTCGAGGTGATGTTTCGGGCGTTCATGTCCCCCCTCCTCGACGAGGTCTTGAGGGTGTCGCCGTAGTCGTTGGAGTCACTGGTCCATGGCGGCTGATGCAGGATCGCGAACTTCCACTCGGCATCGCTCGCCGCCAACGCCGCATCGAGCCATTCGAGCTGCTCGGATCGATCCTTCAGCGATCGGTTGCCGTCGATCATGAAGAAGTCCGCGTCGCCGTAGCTGAAGGTGTACCAACGCTCAGGATCGGGCAGGCTCATGTAGTCGTAGTAGAGCTGCGCGTCCTGTTCGTGGTTGCCCAGGACCGGCATGATCGCGACTCGATCGATCAACGGCCTCATGTTCGGGAAGAAGTGATTGACCCAGTGACTCTTGTCACCACCGGTGGTGACGAGGTCGCCGGCGTGGACGAGGAGGCTCGGTCGGGTCTCGTAGGCCAGATCGGCGATGCGCTTCACGACCTGCGGCTGCGACTGGGTGTCGCCGATTGCCACGAAGGTGAAGGGATCACCACGACGGGCCGCGGTCCGGAAGGTCTTCAGACCGCCATCGAGCTCCTGTCCACCGACGTTCGCGACGACCCGGTAGAAGTACTTGGTGTTCGGTTCAAGGCCGGTGATCCGGAACTCATGGATCTTCTCCCGCTCCTCGGACCGGAAGGTCTCGAAGAAGCGACCGAACTCGTCGCGAACCCGGACCTCCATCGAACAGGGACGGGTCGACTCGGCGACCACGCTCATCGCATCGGTCGCAGGCCAGCAGAGAAACGGCTCCACCATCCACTCCAGGGTGTTGTCCACCTCGGGTGGAAGTGCGGCGAGATCGGCGTGTCGGGCGAATCGGCGACGAACCTCGTCGGCCCCGATCGCACGGGGGATGATCGCGACCTCCTTGATGCGGCCATCGAGGCCGTGGTCCTCGTTCCGATCGAGATAGCCGCCGATCGCGAGCGGCTCGTCACCCGCATATCTGATCGGGCCGGACTGTTCCCGGCTCTCCCCGGCGAGTTCTCCGTCGACGTAGATCCTCATCACCGAACCGTCGTAGGTCCCGACAAGGTGATGCCATCGTCCTTCGGTCCAGGGGCGATCCGCCAGCAGATAGGTGATCATTCCGTCGGCGTCGTCGACACCGGTGCTGGCCAGCGCAAAGGCCGGGCGTTCACCCTCGTATCCGAGCAGGATTCCCGTCTCGGCATTCGCGTTGTCCTGGATCGCGCCGATCACCCCTCCCCACCGGGTCGCCATGTCGATGGCGACCCATGCCTCGAGAGTGATCGCATCGGTGGGCATGCCGCCGTCGATGCCGTCGACGCGAGGGGCGACGACGAACGGCGTGCCTCGACCCGAGAGCGACAACCCGTGATTCGCCTCCTTGCGAGGCACCGGTCTCGAATCCACGCCGAGCGCGTTCCCGTCCGCGGGGACGATCTCCGTGCCTTCCGCCATCCATCTCCATTCCTCCGATGCCTGCGCCGGACCGGCGAGCCAGAGACCGGAGAGGGCCGCAAGCGCGGCCATGCGGACGAATCGGGGCTTCGGATCCAGGCATGGAATCGACATGTCATTCATCTCCTTGAAACGCCGGCACCCGCGTGGTCGGGAACGGACGGCTGCACGGTACCGTGGTCCTCATGCCGAATCCGACCATCCGGACCCTCACCTTCCTGCTGTGCGGAATGATTCTCCTCGAGACGGGCTGTGCCTCCGACCCCGGATCCGACCGCCGGGGCCCGCAGGAGCCGAACCCGCTGAAAGTCGCCACCTGGAACATCAAGCACGGCCTGGGCATGGACGGGAGACTCGATCTCGAGCGAGTCGCAGCCACCATCCGATCCTTCGATGCGGACATCGTGGCCCTCCAGGAGGTCGACGAGAACGTCAGACGAAGCGGCGTCGTGGATCAGGCCCGGTGGCTTGGAGACCGGCTCGGGATGCATGCCGCCTTCGGTTCCTTCATGGACTACCAGGGCGGTAGATACGGCCTCGCCATCCTTTCCGGATTTCCGATCGAGAAATCGGAGTCATGGAGGCTGACCGAAGGCAACGAGCCGCGGGTCGCGCTCGCGATCGAGTTGACCCCGGTGAACGGAACCCCGATCACCGTGGTCGGAGTCCATTTCGACTGGGTCGACGACGATGGATTCCGTTTCGCCCAGGCGAGCGAGACCATGAAACGGCTTCAGGCCCTCGACACGCCGTGGATCGTCCTCGGGGATTTCAACGACACCCCGGAGTCTCGCACCATGCGGGGCTTCCACGAACTCGGCCGGGATGCGAGCAAACCCGGAAACGCCCGGGCGACCTTTCCCGCCGACGAGCCCGCGGTCGAGATCGACTTCATCGTGACCGGACCGGCGGACCACTGGGGGACGAATGTCGCTGAAGTGATCGACGAATCGATCGCATCCGATCACCGCCCGGTCATCGCCGTCCTCGAGGTCCCGACCGACCGAATCCCCCGGCCGTGATCACCTCGAAAATGAGAAGACCCCGGGAAGCGATGCTTCCCGGGGCCTCCGAGTCGGGCTGACTGGATTCGAACCAGCGACCTCCACACCCCCAGTATGGCGCGCTACCAAGCTGCGCTACAGCCCGTTGCCGAGTTGTCTGCCGAAGCGTGCCGAGCCGCACGCATTCGACGAATAAGCGGACAGGGTGGGATTCGAACCCACGGTACGGAAAAACCGTACACGGCATTTCCAGTGCCGCTCCTTCAGCCGCTCGGACACCTGTCCGGAGCGTCACATTGTATCGCGATGCCCCCTGCCGACAACCGCCACGACGAGTCCGGCCCTCTCCGGGACCGTATGGACAGTCTTCTCGAAGGTTCCCGGTCCCACGAAGCCGGATTCGAGGCCGGCACGGGGATCATTCCGGCCGAGGGTCTTCAGTGGAGGCCTCCACCTCGGAACCGTCCCGGACCCATGCGGGGAACTTCTCGGATAGCCCGCCGGCCAGGAACTCCATCGCCACCGCAAGCATGATGAGCCCCATGATCCGGGTGACCACGTTCATCCCCGTGGTCCCCAGCAGGGTCTGCACTCGATCGGCCATCGCGAGGAAGCCCCAGAGCACGATGCAGACCAGCATCACCGCCAGCATGATGGCGATCTTTCCCTCGATCGGGTTTGGATAGGTCGCGGCGATGATCATCAGACTGATCGCACCGGGACCGGCGGTCACTGGAATCGCCAGGGGCACGATCGCCACCGAGCCCCGTTCCGAGGCCTCCTCCATCTCCTCGCTGGTGTGCCTGGTCCGGCTGGTGCGGGCCTGGAGCATCGACCAGGCCATCGAAGCGAGCAGCAGACCGCCGGCGATGCGCAGCGCGGGAATGCTCACGGAGAAGATCCAGAGGATGGTCTCACCGAGCAGGAAGGCGGTGATCATCACCACGAAGGCCGCGAACGCGGTCTTGCGAGGAATGGTCCGACGCTGTTCCTTCGGCATCCCGTCGACCACCGACAGGTAGACGGGGATCGCGACCATCGGGTTCATCACTGCGAACACCGAGACGATGAAGGCCAGATATGCGGCGAGTTCAGCGCTGTCCACCAACCCCTCCTCGGGAGGCCATTCTAGCCATTGTGATCACGTGAGATCGAACCGGCAACGACCCCGGAGATGACGAGGCCGGTCTGCATTCGCGACCGATCGATGCCCGGGATTCGGGAGGCGGTACCGTACTTCGATGCCCGGTGCCGAAGACCAGAGACAGGACTCGAACTCGCCATCGTCGGATGGATCCGATGATGCATCCAACGGATCGCGTCGAGCCGCCCGACTGCGAAGACGGGACTCCGCTTCGAATCCGCTTCCTGCCGGTGTGGTCGTCATCGACAAGCCCTCCGGCATGAGCTCCATGACCGCGGTGTCGATCGTCCGGCGAAAGGCGGACCTGAAGGCCGGACATGCCGGAACCCTCGACCCGCTGGCGACCGGGGTCCTCGTGATCGGAGTCGGGCGGGCCACGAAGTCCCTCGATCGCTTCATGAAGACCCGCAAGGGGTATCTCACCGAGATCGATCTGTCGGCGTTCACCGCTACCGACGATCGTGAAGCCGAACTCGAACCGGTCGACGTCGGTGAACCACCGACCGACGACGTGATCTCGACCACTCTGCAGGAACGGTTCACGGGCGAATTCATGCAGACTCCTCCGAACTTCAGCGCCAAGAAGGTCCAGGGGCGCCGGGCGTACGCCCGGGCGAGAAAGGGTGAATCACCCGCACTCGAACCCCGCCCGGTGATGGTTCACCGGATCGAGCTCGAGGACTACCAGTGGCCGATCGCCACCGTCCGGGTCTGCTGCGAGAAGGGGTTCTACGTCCGAAGCCTCGCCCGTGATCTGGGGCGGGCCCTTGGAACCGGGGGCCATTGCGCCTCGATCCGTCGGACGGCGGTCGGACCGTTCACGATCGAGCAGGCCGTCGATCCCGACGACCTGCCGAACGAGATTCCGCCGGAGCGGATCATCCCTCTTTCGGAGGCGATTGAGATGCTCGAGGCGTCGCCTTGACGGACTCCGACGACGGATCGGCTTCGAGGTCCTTCCTCGCCTTGCGATCCGAAAGATGGACGTAGATCAGCAGAAGGCTCATTCCAACCAGAAGCTCGACGTCCGCGATGTTGAAGACCCACGGAAAGACATGAGTGTCTCCCTGAGGCCATGAGATCCCGAAGGGGAGATCCCGGCGGGGAAGAAGGTTGAGGAAGTCCCGGACCGCGCCGATCATCAGGCGGTCGTAGAGATTTCCAAGGCCACCAGCAAGAATGAGGCCGATCGCCACATGGGCGACCACCGCCCTGCTCCGGGTCCACCATCCGAACACCGATATCGCGACCACGATCGCCACCATGGTGAACATGACGAAGGCGAACCGCTGCCCCTGTCCGATGCCGAAGACCGCCCCACGATTCAGGACCAGCCGGAAGTCCAGCAGATCAGGGGGCACCGCCCGGACACCTTCGTGAAACGGTACCTGTCCCCGCCCGGAGACCACCTCCCCGTAGTCGAGGATCACCGGGTTCCCTGCGACCGTCCGGAAGGCCCAGTCCTTGCTGACCAGATCTGCCGTGAGGCCGACGACGACCACGAGGATCAGAATGAACCAGGCCCGCGGCGATCGCCATGCCGGGCCATCCGAGGGACTTGATGTCAACTGGTCATGGGAGGTCATCAGGAACGCCCGTTCAACCGACGATCATGCGTGAACCCCTCGCGAGGCCCATCCCGGCATCACTCTCCGGGAAGACCACGCTCCGCGGCTCTGGCGGCTTCCACCGTGTACTTCGCCCAAGGCTTCGCATTCAGCCGGGTCTTGGGAATGGGCTTCCCGGTCGTCTGACAGACGCCATATGTCCGATCCGCGATCCGCTGAAGCGCGGCATCGATCTGGACGACCATCTCGCGTTCCGTCGCAGCCATGCCGAGCGTGAAGTCCTGCTCGAAGACGTCGGTACCGACGTCCGCCATGTGCACCGGCATGTTCGAGAGGTTGCCTCCGGATGAACGCAGGGCTTCCGTCTCGAGGCCCGAGACCATGCCCATGATC
This sequence comes from Phycisphaerae bacterium, assembly GCA_002709295.1. Classification (GTDB taxonomy): domain Bacteria; phylum Planctomycetota; class Phycisphaerae; order Phycisphaerales; family SM1A02. Next base: position 108,042 of record PAQL01000012.1, read on the forward strand.
TCTCGACGTCGGAGAATCAGGAGGTCCCGATACTTGTCGAGGTCCTTCTTGGACAGCTTCGTCTTGACCTTGGAGACGTCGGGCTTCGGCTTGGCCTCCGGCTCGACCGGGGCCGCCTTCGGGCTGCGCTTCTTCTTGGTGCCGGCCCCCTTGGTCGAGATGGCCCGGACTCGACGGCCGTTGATGTACACGTAGCCGTCGGAATCGGCCTCCGAACTCGCCGCCGCCGCGACCACGGAACGCGGATTCGCAAAATCGATCTTGCGGCGAGGAGACTTGGCGGCCGCCTCGGCTTCCGCCTTCTTCTGGAGCTTGCGGCGAGACGGCACCACGGTGGGAGCCACTCGACGATCGTTCTTCTTCTTCTTGGCGACCGGAGGCTTGATGGGCGAACCGGGCATCGCCGGAGCGACCTTGGTGGCCGTGGCCTTGCGGACGGTGGTCTTCTTCGAGGTCTTCGCCTTCTTGGACCCCGTGGCCTTGCGAGCCGGAGCCTTCTTGGCGGCCTTCTTCTTGGCGGGGGCCTTCTTGCTGGCCGTCTTCTTCCCGGCAGCCTTCCTGGTGGACGCCTTCCTGGTGGCCGCCTTCTTGGTGGCGGACTTCTTGGTGGCGGACTTCTTGGCGGGGGACTTCTTGGTGGCAGACTTCTTGGCGGGGGACTTCTTGGCCGTCTTCTTCTTGGAAGCGGTGGACTTCTTCTTCGACGCGGCCTTCTTGGAAGCACCTCGAGCCGACGACCGGGAGGCCGTCTTCTTCGGAGCCTTCTTGGCCGTCTTCTTCTTGGAAGCGGTGGACTTCTTGGCCACGCGTCAGAGCCCTCGAATGGACCGCAGCCCCGGCAGGACATCCCTCTTCAGAGGGGCCTCCGGGGGGGTTGGGTGTGAAATGGTACCGGTCAGATCTGAATAACGCAAATTCAGCAATTTTGCAGTGATGTTGCAGCGATCATCGCCGAAAAATCGGCTTTCTGCCGCGAACTTGCGGAAAACCGGGCCTTTCAGGGTCCGCCCTCAGGAATCCTCGGGCAGATCCCGGGACACAACCGGGCCGATCTCACGGAACTTCTCGAATCGCCGCCTGACCAGGGTGTCGGGCTGGATGCGGGCCAGCTCGGACAGCTGGTCCAGAATCCATGCCTGAAGCCGATCAGCAGCCCCTTCAGGGTCTCGATGAGCTCCACCCACGGGCTCATCGATCACCGCATCGACCAGCCCATGCTTGAGGTTGTCGGCAGCCACCAGCCGCAGGGAATCGGCCGCCTGATTGTTCGTGGTCTCATTGGCCTCTTTCCAGAGGATGGCGGCACATCCTTCGGGACTGATCACGGAGTACCAGGCGTGCCCCAGCATCGCGACCCGGTCCCCCACGCCGATCCCGAGGGCCCCGCCGGACCCCCCCTCCCCGATCACCACGCTGACGATCGGGGTACGGAGCCGGCTCATCTCCAGGAGGTTCCGAGCGATGGCCTCGGCCTGTCCCCGCTGTTCGCTTCCGAGTCCGGGGTAGGCACCGGGAGTGTCGATGAGGGTCACGATCGGCAGGCGGTACTTCTCCGCCAGCTTCATCTTGAGAAGGGCCTTTCGGTACCCCTCGGGGTGGGCACAGCCGAAATGGCAACGGATCTTCTCCTCGGTGGTCCGACCCTTTCGGTGCCCCACCAGAAGAACCTTCCTGGATCCGATCCGGCCGAATCCCGTCATGATCGCGGGATCGTCACCGAAGAGCCGATCTCCATGCAGTTCACAGAAGTCCCGGCACATCATGCGGATGTAGTCGTCGGAGTGGGGCCGAAGCGGATGTCTGGAGACCTTGACCGTCTGCCAGGGGGTCAGAGCCCCGTAGATCTTGCGAAGGAGCTCGTCGCGAGTCTGCTTCAGCTGATCGATCTCGGACTCGAATCGATCACGATCGGGGTTCTCCTCGAGACCGTCGATCTGGCGATCGATCTCGAGGACGGATGACTCGAACTCGAGCTCGTACATCGGGCTGTAACCGGCGGATGGCATGGAGAACGAGTATATGGATCTCTGGCGAAAAGACCCCCATCTCCCCGTAAATACCCCGATCCTTCCTCCAACCCCCCCTCCGGAATCCATCCATGAACCGACCGGAAGACGACTCGACCGCTCCGGACCTTGAATTGGCCGTGGTCGGACTGGGCAACATGGGAGGAGCGGTTCTCGAGGCGGTCCTCGCCGCGAGGATCATTCCAGCCGATCGAATCGGGGTCTGCGACCCCCTGGAGGATCGGGTGGCCCGATTCGCCGAGTCCGGCTGTCGACCCGTCGATCCGACCACCGCCGGGCGGAGCCTTCGGATGCTTCTGGCGGTCAAACCCCAGGTGCTCCCGGAGCTCACCGGTTCGATCGGCCCGGGGGCGGGACCCCGGCTCGCGATCAGCGTGATGGCGGGACTTCGAAGCCGGCGGATCCTCGAACTCCTCGGAGGCGACACCCGCATCGTGCGGACCATGCCGAACACCCCGGCCGCCATCGGAGCGGGCGTGACCGCGATCGCTCCCGGTCACGAGGCGACCGAGGACGACCTCGCCTTCGCACGCATGATCTTCAATGCGGTGGGGACCACCGTCGACGTCGACGAATCCCACATGCATGCCGTGACCGCGGTGAGCGGCTCCGGTCCCGCATGGGTCTTCCGAACCGCGGAAGCCTGGATCGCAGCGGCCGTCGAGGCGGGGCTCCCCTCCGAGACCGCCGAGACTCTCGTGATCGAGACCATGTTCGGGGCGGCGAAGCTTCTTCGTGCATCCGAACAGGATGCATCGGCATTGAGAGAAGCCGTCACCAGCAGGGGCGGGACGACCGCGGCAGGTCTTGCCGCGATGGACCGGACCGGATTCGACGATTCGATCCACGCCGCGATCCGGGCCGCGGTCGAGCGAGGACACGAACTCGATGCACCGGACGGATCGTGAGCGTCAGAAGTCGCGACGACTGAAGCGCCAGACGCCGAATCCGAGGACCAGCGCCTCGAATCCCAGGCTCGTGCCCAGGATCCAGAGGTAGGAGTGGCTCTCGTCGAGTGCTTCGGCCATGCGTTCCTTGAACTCTCGTTCCCCGACCATCGCACCGAACTGCCTGACACTGTCGTCGGGGTCGCTGTCGTCCGGGATGGTCAGGCCGGCATACTTGACCAGCAGTCGCTCGAGGAGACCGATGGTCTCGCCGGTCTTGGGGAGCACGGTGTTCGCGGCATGAAACCAGTCGTTCACCCGGGCCGCGATCTCCAGGGTCTCCTCCTCGTCCATGAGCTCGTCCCTGGCATCGATCAATCTCGCCGCCCGCAGATCGGACTTGGTGGTGGCCTCGGCGAGCTCCTCCTCCAGCGATTCGTCACCCGCCCTGACCTTCTCGCTGAGTTCCAGCCGTTCCGACTCGTAGCGAGCGGCGTTTTCCGAGAGGGTCTCCAGCCTCGCCTGGCGACGCTCCACCGTGATCTCCTGGGTGACCCGCCAGGCAAGAGTGACGGTGTCGCCGCTCTGAACGAGGGAGATCGCCATCCAGAACAGCATCACGCCGATCACCGACGCGATGACCGACCTGGTCACCAGACCGATCACCGCCTGCACCGCGAAGAGATATGAATAGAAGATCACCACCAGCGGTATCGCGATCAGAAGCCATGGCTCCCAATCGCCGCCACGGATCCCGATCACGAGGAAGGCGGCGACCGTGAAGACCGTCACCTGAACCGCCGCGAACATCAGGCCGGTGGCGAACTTGGTGAGAAAGAGCCGGGCTCGCCCGATGGGCTTCGAGAGCATCAGGTCGATCGAACCGCGATCCACGAAGTCGGGGAAGATGCTCGCGGTCGACACCAGCGCGATGATCGAGGCGATCCACGAGAGCCAGAATCCCACGCCCAGCGTGGAGAATATGAACTTGTAGAAGTCGGCCCTGGGGATGAAGGCGGTGGAGACGAAGGGGAAGGGAATCGACCAGTGGAAGATGGTCAGACCCTCCTCGTCGTTGCCGACCGCGGCGAAGGCCACGACGATGAAGGCGCTGATGGCGAGCGTCACCCAGAAGAGCTTCCGGTGATTGAGCTCGCGATAGGCGTCGACGAACAGGGCAAGGGTCTGAGTCATGACGTGACCCTCGTGGGCGCGGTGGTTCGAGCCGCTCCGGGAAGGCGGTTCCTCCCCGTCTCGGGATCCTTGACGAACTTGAGGAAGAGATCCTCGAGAGAATCACGGGCCTGGTTCATCGAGAGGATCACCCGCGATTCCCCGCGGAGCCGATCGATGAACTTCTGGACATCGGCGGATTCCCTGCCGGGAAGGACGAGAACCGTCTCGCCATCATCGCCGGATTCGGACCGCAGGCCGGCTTCCTCGACCCAGGGTGGTGGCGGGCCTTGGATTCGAATCTCGTATCGATGACTGTCGCTGGTGAGTTCTCCGATGGTCCCCTGGGCCGCCACCTCGCCCTGGACGAGGATGGCGACGCGGTCGCATACGACCTCGAGCTCGCTCAGCAGATGGCTGTTGAGGAAGACGCAGGCCCCCCGCTCGCGGATGCGAAGCAGGATGTCGCGAATGTCCTTCCGTCCCACGGGATCCACCCCGTCGGTGGGCTCGTCGAGCACCACCAGATCCGGTTCGGCGACCATGGCGGCCGCGATCCCCACCCGCTGCATCATTCCCTTGGAATAGGTCCCGACCAGTCGATCCCCCCAGTCGCTCATGCCCACGAGTTCGAGCAGCTCGAGGGCCCGGGCCTTCCGCGTCGACCGACCGACATTCGCCAGCGCACCCGACAACTCGATCGCCTGGCGTCCGGTCAGATAGTCGGGAAATCGATGCTTCTCTGGAAGGTAGCCGACTCGAGCCAGAGTCGGCTTGTGACCGATCGGCTGGCCGAGGATCGTTCCTGACGCCATGGTGGGACGCACCACCGTCAACATGATCTTCACGAGGGTGCTCTTCCCTGCACCGTTGGGACCGAGCAGACCGAACACTTCGCCGCGACGGGCCTCCATGCGGATGCCGCGCAGAGCCTCCACCTTGCGGGGGTAGACCTTGCGCACATCATGCAGATCGACGGCCAGCCCCGGATCTCGTTCCTCGGTCGACATCACCGGATGGTACGTCCTTGTGCCGTGTGGGTCGTCCCCACCGGTCCGGCCCCCCGGAGACCCGTCTTCTGGAGTCGCTCGGGGGGCCTTCCCCCCGGAGACCGCCCTGTTCGGAGGAATGGCTCACGAAAATCCGGCGTCCCGGGACCCTCAGACCCAACGTCCGATTTCTTTGGGAGGAAGATCAAACCTCTCCCATCTCGTCTCGTATCGAGGCCCGTTCGAATCCTTCGAACACTCAAGGGGCACCCCGGAGACTCTCGAAAATGCGATATCAACTTGCACTGGCCGTCCTCCTGACCGGAGCGACGACCACTGGCGTGCATGGCGATTGTCCGAACGATCTCGACGGCGATGCCACGGTGGATTCCGCGGATCTCGGCCTGCTCATGGCGGCCTGGGGGGACTGCGACGAGGCATGTCCGGCTGATCTCGATGGAAACGGCCGTGTGGACGGAGCGGATTTCGGCCAGCTGATCGTCGGCTGGGGCGACTGCCCGGACGAGCCCACGGGACCTTTCAACTACGGGGAGGTCCTGCAGAAGGCCATCACCTTCTACGACGCGCAGCGTGCCGGCACCTACCGAGGAAGACTCGACTGGCGATCGGACTCCTTCACCGACGAGATGGCGCAGGAGAACGGCTACTACGAGGTCGATGCACGCATTCTCGATCGATACATGGATGCCGGCGACACCCCGACCTTCGTTCTGCCGATCACGTCCTCGATGACCACGCTCGCATGGAGCGGCATCGACTTCACGGAAGGGTGGGAACGGGCCGGCCAGCGGGATGAACTCGAGGCCGCCCTTCGTTTCCACGCCGACTGGTGCATGGCCGCCCATCCCGAGCCGGACGTGTTCTGCGGCCAGATCGGCCAGGGTGGGCCGTCGCATGCATTCTGGGGGCCTCCCGAGATCCACGAACAGGCCACGGGGTATGCCCCGAAGATCTGGTGGCTGAACGAGTCCAACCCCGGATCCGAGCCGGCCGGCGAAGCGGCGGCGTTCCTCGCGGCCATGTCGATGTTCGTGGCGGAGAGCGACCCCGACTACGCCGCCGAATGCCTCGGGCACGCTCGCGACCTGTACTCGTTCGCCGATGAACACCGGGGAACCTACGTCGACTCCATCCCCGATGCCGTCCCCTTCTACAACTCCTGGTCCGGCTACATGGACGAACTCGCCTGGGCGGCGACCTGGCTGCATCGAGCCACCGGGGAACCGGGTTACCTGGCCGATGCCGAGTCCCACTTCCTGGTCGCGGCTCCCGATCCGAACTGGGCCCAGTCGTGGGACGGAAAGATCAATGGAACCGCGCTGCTTCTGGCCCACCTGACCGGTGACGATCTCCATCGATCCCGCATCGAACAGAACCTCGACAACTGGCTGCCCGGCGGATCGATCCGGTACACCCCCGGAGGTCTGGCGTGGCTGGACACCTGGGGTTCCCTCCGGTACGCGGCCAACGCTTCGTTCCTGGCCTTCGCCCACGCCGAACTCAACGGCGATCCGACCGGTGCCTACCGGGAGTTCGGACGATCGCAGATGGACTACATCCTCGGCGACAACCCCCGGAACTCCAGCTATGTCTGCGGATTCGGGGAGAACCCTCCTCTGAGTCCCCATCATCGCGGTGCCCATGGATCGTGGAACAACAACATCGAGGATGCCGGTCCCAACCGTCACGTTCTCTGGGGCGCGCTGGTCGGCGGTCCCGATCTCTCGGATCAGTATGTCGACGACCGCGGTGACTACATCGCCAACGAGGTCAGCTGCGACTACAACGCCGGATTCAGCGCGGCCATGGCCCACATGGTCCGAGAGTACGGCGGTCATCCGATTCCCGATTCGGAGTTCCCTCCCATCGAGGATTCCTACGGCAAGGAGATGTTCGTGGAAGCCTCGATCATCGAGACGGAACCCTCCTTCACGAGGGTGCGATGTGTCCTGAACAACCGTAGCGCCTGGCCCGCCCGATGGAGTGACGGACTCTCCTACCGGCTGTACTTCGATCTCACCGAGACCGTCGACGCCGGATACGGCCCCGAGGACGTCGTGGTGGACAGCGGTTTCCTCGACGGCGCGACCCTGAGCGAGGTCCAGACGGCGAATCCCTCCAGCAACCTGTATTACGTCGAGGTCTCCTACCAGGGCGTTGCGTTCGGACCCGGCCAGGGCAACGACCACCTCCGGGAATCCCAGATCAAGGTCGGTCTTCGAAACGGAGTCCCCGCCTCCGCGTGGGATCCGTCCAACGACCCGTCCTTCGCATCCCTTCCGTTCGGCCAGAGTGCGGTGACGATCACCGAGACCATTCCGGTCTACGAGGACGGCGAACCGATCTTCGGCGAGGAAGGGGTCTCCGACTGCAACGACAACGGCATCGATGATGCGAACGAGATCGCCGACGGTGCTCCGGACATGGATGGCAACGGTCGTCCGGACGAATGCGATCCGGACTGCGACGGTGACGGTCTTCCGGACGCCTACGAGATCGCGCAGGGCGCCGGCGACTGCGACGGCAACGGGATCCCCGACGCATGCGAGATCCTCGCGGACTGCAACGGGGACGGAATCGCAGATGCCTGCGAGATCGAATCGGGCACGGAATCGGATTGCGACGGCAACGGGATCCCGGACTCCTGCGATCTCGAGAACGGGGCCGAGGACGCTGACGGAGACGGCATTCCCGATGCCTGCCAGCTCGAGGGCGCGGTCTATGAGTTCGCCGTCCAGGATCAATGGGGAAGCGGCTTCGTGGCCGAACTCGTCATCTCGAACCTCGGCGAGGATCCGATCACGGGCTGGACGGTGTCCTGGGACACCCCCTACACCGTGACCAACGCCTGGAACTCCGTCCTGCAGTCCAGTGGTGAGTTCACCGAAGTCACCAATGAGACCTTCAACGGCACGATCCTCCCCGGTGGCTCGGTGATCATCGGATTCCAGGCGTCCGGCTCCCCCTCGAACCCCACCGAAGTGCTGGTCAACGGCTCTCCTGCATCAGCAGAGCCCTGATCACCGGCGGACCTCGATTCCGGATCGACGGAGTCCATGCATCTAGATTCGCGTGCGACCGGCTCATGTCGAGCCGGTCGCACGTCATATCGCACCCTGAAGGCGGACCGTCCTCGCCGAACCGGGGCTTCCAACGCATCCCGGAGGGCCGAAAGGACGAAAATGCAGATCCGGCGGATACCCTGACCTCACATGGCCGATCTTCAGTCGTTCATCTCCGAACTCGACCGCGCGGGCGAACTCGTCCGGGTCGACTGTCCGGTGTCGCCGATCCTCGAGGTCACCGAGATCGCGGATCGTCTGGCCACGACCCCCTCCCCGGTGGAGAGTGCCCGGGCCGAGGAGTTCGATCCCGGTCGCGGAGGCATCGGAGGGCCTGCGGTCCTCTTCGAGAACGTGGAGGGCTGCGACTTCCCACTCGGCATCAATCTCTTCGGGTCCTACTCCAGGATCGAACGGGCGTTGTCCGGTGCCGATCCCACGCCCGGAGGAGGAGGGGGCCTGGAGGCGATCGCCGCGCGGATCGCATCCCTGACCAAACCGGTGCCGCCCCGCTCGCTGGGTGAGATCTGGAGCAAGCTCAGGGAGTTCGCCCCCCTGCTCAGGATCACGCCGAAGACGGTTCGCCGGGGCCGCTGTCAGGAGGTGGTGAAGCTCACCGATCGTGACGAGGTCGATCTGCGACGTATCCCGATCCTGAAGTGCTGGCCCCTCGACGGAGATCCGTCGTCGGTCGGCTACGAGATGTCCCCCGAACAGGCGGGCACGGCGGGAGGCGGAGGGCGGTACATCACCCTCGCGGGAATGCACACGATCCATGCGGACGATCGGAACGAGAAGCGTCCGGCAAGCCACAACATCGGCATGTACCGCTCGCAGCTCCTCGGCCCCACCACCCTCGCCATGCACTGGCACATGCATCACGACGGTGCCTCCCACTGGCGGAGCTGGAAGAGACTCGGCGAACCGATGCCGATCGCGATCGTGCTCGGCGGCGAGCCCTGCCTCCCCTACGCGGCCACCGCCCCGCTCCCCCCCGGGATCTCCGAACTGCTCATGGCAGGATTCCTCAACGGTCGCGGCATCCCGATGGTGCAGGGCCGCACCGTTCCAATCAGGGTGCCCGCCAATGCGGAGATCGTGATCGAGGGTTACGTGCGCACCGATGCGGGGATGATCGACCACGACCCCAGAACCGATGGCGAGATCGGTCCGGGCGCGGTCTTCGAGGGCCCTTTCGGCGACCACACGGGTTTCTACTCCCTGCCCGACCGCTATCCCGTCGTGGAGGTGACCGCGATCACCCACCGACGCAATGCGGTGTACCCGACGACCGTCGTGGGGCTGCCCCCGCAGGAGGACTACTACATCGGCAAGGCCACCGAAAGGCTGTTCCTGCCGCTTCTGAAGACCATCGTCCACGACATCGACGACTATCACCTGCCCCGCTACGGGTGCTTCCACAACGCGGCCTTCATCGCGATCGACAAGGCATATCCCCTTCAGGGTCGACGAGTGATGAACTCGATCTGGGGTGCCGGCCAGATGGCCTGGACGAAGTCGATCGTGGTCGTCGACGAAGGTGTTCCGGTGCATGACGAGATGGCGGTGATCGAGACGATGATGCGACGCTGCGACTTCCGTCGGGACGTCGAGATCGTTCGTGGCCCCCTTGACATCCTCGATCACTCCGCCCCCTCGATCGCCGCGGGGTCCAAGATCGGTTTCGACGCCACCACCCGGATGTCCGGTGAACAGACCGGCGAAGTGGGACTGGAGCTTCCCGCCCTGCCCGACGACGATCAGTGCGCTGCGGCATGGGCCGCGGGCGCCACCCTGCCCAAGTCGGGACTCGGACGCCTCGCGGTCGTCACCGCGAACCGCGAGCATGCCCATGCGGGCCTGGCCGCGATCCTCGACGTCTGGACGCGACTGGATTCCGACAATCCCGCCGCGGACTTCGTGATCGCCATCGACGACGACCAGGATCCGGCCGACCTGGAACGGGCCCTGTTCCTCTGGCTGGCCAATGCCGATCCGGCCCGTGACATCCTGCGCAGAGGCAGACGCATCGGATTCGATGCTCGAACCAAGGTTCCCGGCCGTGACGATCGCGAAGGCGTCGGAGTCAGGGACTATCCGCCGCTCGTCTCCATGTGCCCCGAGATAATCGAAGTCGTGAACCGGCGCTGGAACGAATACGGATTCAAGGGCGACGTTCCCCCCTCACGATCCGACTCCAAGAAGGACGCATCGAAGTGAAGGACGGTTTCCAGGTGCCGACCTGGGCGACGATCCTCGGCTGGACCCTCGCCATCGGGTTCCTGGGGTTCTACTTCTTCGTGGTGCATGCCTGCCTTCGGGCGCTGGTCCCGTCCTTCGGCTTCGATCCGGGATCGATGGCGACCGCGATCTTCGGAACGATCGTGATGTCCGGCTTCGTGATCTGGCTGGTCTCGCTGGCTGAACTGCCGGAGATGTGGTTCATCCATCGACGCCCTCGACGACTGCTCGCCCAGGGTCGATGTCCCAGCTGCGGCCATCACCGCACCCCGAATTCCGATGCGCCATGTTGCGAGTGCGGCGTTCCGGCCGGGAATCTGCCTCCGCCCTACCGGATGAGCTGGAGCGCCGTGAGACGTTTCCTCGTCGCCATGACCATCGGCATCCTCGCCGGGATCACGGTCGCAGAGACGAGCATCGCCAGCGACGAGGCGAGGATGATCCGGGAGACCGGGACCATCAACCGCAAGGAGTGGACCTTCACGCGTGCATGGCCGGCAGGCTTCGGTCGGGTCGACTGGTCGTGCGATCACGGTTTCATGCCTCGTGGCCTGCTCCAGGTGGAACGAACCCCGCCCCCACGCTGAGGCCGCCCCCATCCGGTCGCGACACGACGGTGTTAGTTAGCATGCCGGGACACCACCCGGCCCCATGGTCGCACCCCGGAACTCACAGACGATGCCGAAGACCAGCGCCAAGACCACCCATCCCCTCGCCCAGGCACCGCTCGACGAGCTCGCAGCCGAACTCGAACGTCGGAAGGCCGCGCTTCCGAAGCTGCTCAGCCGCCGGGACAAGCTGCGTTCCGATCTCGAGCTGGTGGAGGCCCAGATCGCCACCCTGCAGGGTCTGGACGGCGGCGCCTCCTCATCCGGACGACGTGGGTCGGGCCGGAAGGCGGCGAAGAAGACCACGACGGGAAAGAAGACCGGCAGGACCGCCGCCGGGCGTGGAGGGGCGAAGAAGGAACCAACCCTGCGTGAGAAGATCGCGAAGGTCCTCGGTACGGATCCCATGCGTCCGGTCGAGATCGCAAGGGCCCTCGTGGACGACGGGCTTCATCACGGCAGCAAGTCGCTTCAGATCCAGGTCTCGACCACGCTGGCCAAGTTCGAGGAGTTCAGCAAGGTCGCCCGCGGACAGTGGGTGAATCGATCCGGCCGCGGGCGGTGATTCGAACTCGTCAGTTCCGCAGGAAGAAGTAGTACAGACGGCCCTCGGCGTACTGACCACCCGCGAGGGTCTCGGCGTCCGCGCCTTCACCCATGTAGATGTCCGCACGCCCCGGAGCCCTGATCGCCCCGCCGGTGTCCTGGTCGAGCATGAATCGCTGGATGGGCACGTCGGCACCGGACACCTCGATGCCCTCGGTGTCGACGAACGTGACGCACGCCCTGGGATACACGTCCTTGTCGGTGGCCAGCGAGGCTCGCCCGGTCACCTTCCGGCCGAGGCTTCCCGAAGGCCACGTGGATCCGTCGTAGTGACGGAAGAAGACGTAGCTCTCGTTCTCCAGCATTCCATCCATGACCAGTTCGGGATTCCGTTCGAAGAGTTCGTAGATCGCGGGCAGATCCTTCTTCTCGATGTGCCCCCGATCGAAGAGGGTGGTGCCGAGACCGGTGTACATGCGATCGGTCTTGCCGTCGTATCCGATGAACTCGATCGATCCGTCCGGCATCCGCAGCTTCGCGCTGCCGTTCACCTGGATCACGTACGCATCCAGCGGCGTCTCCACCCAGACCAGCTCGTCGCCCTCGAACATCCCCGACTCGTGGATCTCCCGACGAGTCGGATATCGACCGATGCGACCGTTGGGAAGTCGCTGGCCGATCGGGACACCGGTCTCCGGATGCGTCACGAGATCATCAGGCCGGACATGCAGTGGAGTCGTGAAGCGCGAAGTCCGAACCGGACTCGCATCGAACTCCGGCGCGTAGTACCCGGTGTAGAGGACCACGCCCTCCCCGTTCCAGCCGACCGACTGATAGATCCGGAACTCGTCCAGCATCCGTCGCCGGAAGGTGGTCGCGTCGGAACATTCGTCGAGAAGCTCGCCGAACCGCTGGACCGAAGCCCGGGCCTCCTCGTGGGACACCGTCCGGTGACCAAGGTCGTAGGGCCACCACTGGCGGGAGCTCGGAGCATCGAACCACGAGAGACTCTGGTCCACGGACTCCCGCAGTCCTTCGTCGCGTCGAAGCCACGCCGCTTCCAGATCCGGCTCGGATCCGGGGGGGACCGGACGCAGGGCGGTGGCCCCGGGAGGCAGGGCTCGCTCGTAATCCGGCCTCGAAGGCGTCGAATCACAGCCCGCAGTGAAGATGGCGATCAGAGCGACGAGGGGGAGGTGATCCCGAAGTGACCTGAGCGGCATGAATGGATGGCTCCGCGGGTTCCGCATGAAAGGATGCTCGTATGGACCTTGTGCCCACCCTACACTCAGGGCATGGACGATGGTGATGATCGAAGGCTGGTACTGCTGATCGCCGACGAGGCCGGCAGGAATCTTCGCGCTTCCGTCGTGGAACATCTGGAACGCGTGGATGCACCGTTCCGTCCGGCCGTGGTCGGATGCGACGATCCTTTCATCGGACTCGAAGAGGTCGCGGCTGAAATCGTCGATCTGCTGCACCGGTTCCGCCCTCATGTGGTCCATGTCTCGGTGGGAGCCTCGGACCTTCGTGACCGGATGGAACCGGATGGCCACCGCCGGCCCGCCCGGGGGATCGCGGATCTCCGACGCGATCTCCACTCGATCGCGGATGCCGCTCGCCAGTCGGGTGAGACCGATCTGGTCCTCGCCACCCTTCCACCGGTGAAGGACGAATGTCAGGACGAGATCCGCAACAACGACGTCGATCGGTTCAACGTCGTCGTGCGGGAGGTCGGCCGTCAGCGTGACGTGCTGGTCGATCGCCTGGACCTCGCGGTGGACGAACATGCCGTGGCACCACCCCACCTCGAGACCGACGGCGTCACTCTTGCCGACGCCGGTCGAGAGAGCGTGGCCGAATCGACCTGCACCGCGATCGTCGATGCCCTGCTTCGAGCCGACCACCCCTGGCGGCGATTCTGCCGCGGATGGGGCCGGCACCCTCTTGAAGGCGTTCCGCGGCCTCGTCACATCGAACTCGACTGATTTCGGTCCGGATATCCGCAGACTCGGGATTCCGCGACGACCCGGGCTTCTCTGCCCTACAATGGTCGAGTCGATCGCAAGACGTGATCGTTCGGAGACCGACCATGACTCTCATCTCCACCATGACCCTCGCCTTCGGCATGCCCGGAACGACCGAATGGATCATCATTCTGGTCATCGGACTGCTGATCTTCGGCCGACGCCTTCCGGAAGTGGGACGATCCCTGGGCAAGGGCATCGTCGAGTTCAAGAAGGGCATCAAGGGCATCGAGGACGAGATCGACACGGAGTCCAGCCAGTCCAAGCCCGCCGAGCTCGATCAGAAGGCCTCCTTCTCCGAAGAGACCGAGCACGATGCGGCCCCCACCGGTGGCAAGAGCCCCTTCCAGACCGATTCCGGGTCCTCGACCCGGGATTGAGCCGCTCCGAAGGAACGGACCCCGGAATCCCAATCATTCGACGCCGTCGCCCCCCGGGTGGCGGCGTCTCTGCATTGAGTCTCGGGGATCATCCCCGATCGCCGCCCACGAAACCCACCCAGCCACGACAATGATCCCGTGAACGCCAGCGAACAGTCGATCGACTCGAGGCCCGAAGCCCGCCACTGGCGTGAGCGGGTCGCCCGTGCCGCCGTCCGACGGGTCGGCGATGTCGATGCCGGATCGATCACGACCGCGATGCGGATCGTCGACCGCGGCGTGATCGCGGCGGCTGCCGGCTTCGGCGTCCTCGGTCTGCTCGGAGCGCTGGCCGGCTGGACCACCACCGCGGAGTTGATGCGGCCGGCGGAGGTTCCCGTGCATGCGCCACTGCTCCTGGCCACGCTCGTGCTGGTGCCCTGGTCGTTGATGCTGTTGCGCTGGCTCGTGCTCAAGGCGCTTCGCACTCGCGGACGTTCGCTGCTCGGACGACTCGTACCCTTCGCCATGGTTCGCGGCATGTGGGGTGGCCGCGAGGATGCCCGAGGCGACCAGGCCTCCAGACTCACCCTGGAAGCCGGGTACGAGACCGCCCGCATGCTCGCCGCGGGCAGCGGCCGTCGACTCGCCGCCGCCGGTGGTGGTCTGTTCTGGGTGACCTTCGCGGTCGCCGCGATCGCCACCATCTGGCTTTCGAGCGCCCGCGTGGCCTACGGATTCGGATGGGAAAGCTCATGGCTCTCCCCCTCCATCGGCGAAGCGACCACTCGGATCATGAGCGCACCCCTTTCCGCCATGTCGATCGGCCCCGAAGCCGACACTCTCGTCCCGATCGCCGCGGCCCCCGATGCTCCCGCCGACGATGTCGACGCCCTGGATGCACGACGAGCCTGGATCCGGTTCCTCTCCGTGGGCATCGGGTTCTACCTGCTCCTGCCGATGGGTCTGCTCACCATCGTGAATGCCGCGATCGGTCACCTGCTCGCCGAACGATGGCGTCCGTCGATCACCACGAAGCTACCCGAGGTGACGCAACGTCGAACGGCGCCCGCCGCACGGAACGGCGAATCCGCCCCCTCTGCCGACCGGTCCGACGCCGACGCCGCCTCGCACCGGGTGACCCTGGAGCGACCGTCCGACACCCCCCTGCCCGAATCGCTCGCCCGGCTTCAGGACCTCGGCTCGCTCGATGCCGCGGATGATGCGACTCGACTGACCGAGGCGATGAGTGGCGATCACGATCGACTCGTCGTCCTCGCCTGGCTGCCCGCCACGCCGGATCGTGGCGTGCGACGTCGACTCCGGGCCGTCGCGGCGAACGCGGTCACCCCACCCCTGGTGGTGCTCGACGGAGGCACGCACCTCCGCGATACCGAGCCGGCCGCCACCGCCTCGATCAGGCTCGACGACTGGCACACCATCCTCGAGGACCTGGGCTGCCCGTGGATCGAATGCGACCTGGGCTCGGCGACCGCGAGCAGCCTTCGCCTGCTTGAAGCCGCGGTGGCCGGAAAAGAGAAGGACTCCAAAGACCCCCGGAATGCTTCCAGTTCCGATCCTGCCGATCTTTCGACCCTTGACGACGCCTTCGCCGCGATCGGCCGTTTCCTGCCGGACTCGACCACCGAAGGACCGACCCTTCCCGGTGACGACGGCCTGGCCGCGTGCCTGCTGGCGGTCGCCGAAGCGTTCAAGGCCTCTCCCGCCACGACGTCGATCGACTGGAGCGGTCGACTGGGGAGCATCAGTCGCACCCTCGCCGACGTTTCCGCCAGTCCCGGCACCCGCATCGAATCAATCCGGTCACTCGGCATGGGCTTCGTGCCGGCTGCGGTGCGAAACGGCGCGATCTGGACCGGAGTGGGAGGGCTGCTCGGGGTCGCCGCCTGCGCCGCCGCGGCGACCGTGGCGCCGGCCGCCCTGGTGGCGATCCCCGGCTGGGCGGGAACCGGCGCCGGCATTGCAGGCCTGCTCTCCCTCCTGCGATCCGCAAAGTCCGACACCGGCAGCGCGTCCGAAGTCACCGACCACACCGAAGCGGAACGATCCCTTGGCGACGCGGTGTTCGGCGCCGCGGCGGCCTCTGTCCTGTGGTGGTCGCAGGCGGCCGACGAAGCCAGGACCACGCGACTCCTCGAGGCGCTCGCCGCCGACGACGAGTCCACGCCCGTCCTCGAGGATGCCGCCGCCTCGCGACTCTGGCTCGCCGCGGCTCGACAGCGGATCGTCGCGTGCGAGGAGGGCGGGTCATGACCGAGTCGAACCCTCTCCGGATCGCGGTGGTCGGTCATGCCAACACCGGCAAGACCTCGCTCCTGCAGACCCTGCTGCGTCGCCGGGACTTCGGAGTGGTCAGTCCGCGAGGCGGCACCACCCGCGCAGTCGAGGCAGGTTCGATCGAGGACGAGCGAGGTGAGACCGCGATGGTGATCGACACCCCCGGTCTCGAGGACTCCCATCATCTCCGCGATGTGATCGAGGATGGTCGCCGGGATCGACACGAGGACCCCAGAACGGTGCTCGATCGTTTCCTCGACACTCCCACCGCGCACGACGACGATGAACTCGGCCTCGAAGCCGCCTCGATCCGCGCCGCCATGGATGCCGACGTCCTCCTCTACGCGATCGATGCCCGGGAGGCGCCCCAGCCTCGGCACCTCGACGAGCTCACGGTGCTCGCCGCCACCGCCCGGCCGCTGATCCCGGTCCTCAACTTCGTCGCCCGCCCCGACGCCGATGCCGCGGGTTGGCGGGATGCCTGCGCCCGCAACGGCCTGCACGCGACCGTCGCCTTCGACGCGGTGGTCTACGACGACGACGGCGAACGTCGACTGCTCCAGGCGATCCGCGCCCTCGCCCCGGACCACGTCGAGGACATCGACCGGTGGCTCGAGCTTCGCCGGGCCCAGCGGGAAGCCGCGATCTGCGCCGCCCTCGATGCCGCGGCGGATCTCCTGGTCGATGCCGCGGCCGCCACCGTGGTGACCGAGAAGGGCGAGGACGAGACCCAGCGACGCGAGGCGTTCGATGCCGCGGTCGCCGAGCTGCTCGAATCCAGTCGACGACGCGAGGGCGAAGCACGAACCGCGATCGCCGCTTGCTTCGGCTTCACCGGCGAGGAGTCGACCGCCACCACCCTCGAGATCGCCGAGGCCCTGGGCGGGGTGGATTTCGCCAGTCCCGCCAGTCTCGAACGCGCCGGCTGGTGGGCCGCAGGCACCGGTGCCGGTCTGATGGCCGCGGGCGCCATGGTCGACCTGGCCACCGGCGGGATCTCGCTGGGAGGTTTCACGGCTCTTGGCGCCGCCGGGGCCGCGATCGGCGCCGCGGGAGCGAGTGGTCGCAAGATCCTGCGCCGCCTCCAGGGACGACAGGAGGTCCGACTCGGGGATCCCGCGATCCACCTGCTCGCGATCCGCGCCGCAGCGACGATCCGCGCGTTCCTGGCTCGTGGACATGCCGCGATCGAACCGACTTCGATCGAACACGAGGTCGCATCGTTCCTGGAAGCCGGCGAGCAGGCCGGCGAACGACAGGACCTCGACCGGGCCTTGAAGTCTGCTCGGGGTCGATCCGAGTGGAGTCGCCTCTCCGAACCGGCCGTTCGATTCACCCCCGGGGCGGGTCGCGCCGAAGCCTCGGCCAGGATCGCTGCGGCGCTGAGACCGCTCCTGAACGTCGATTGACCCCCCTCCCGCCATCGCCACGTGGATTTCGAGGTCGCTTGTCCACCGGCCCGCCGGCGGTATAATTCTCGATCCTCCTTCGGGAGGACTGCGGGGCGATTAGCTCAGCTGGCTAGAGCGCTGCCGTCACATGGCAGAGGTCGTTGGTTCGAGTCCAATATCGCCCACTCGGAAGCCCCGGAGCCCTTGGCTCCGGGGCTTTCTCGTTCTGCTTATTGAGCGCTGCGGCGGCCCTTCGGGCCGTCCTCGCTTTCGCGAGGCGAGCGACTTTGAAACAGTCGTCGCGGCGGCCCTTCGGGCCGTCCTCGCTTTCGCGAGGCGAGCGACTTTGGAACAGTCGTCGCGGCACCCCCTTCGGGCCGGCCTCGCTTTCAAGAGGCGAAGGTTCACGGTGAAGAGCGTCGGCCGCCCATCCGCTCATCCACGCTCGTGTGGTACGACTGTTCACCAGACGGTCTTCACCACCAACGTGCCGACCGGGACGAGATAGACACGAAACAGGCACCAACACGCCGGCTTGCGAATTGTCCCATCGCCCCGGCATGCTTTCCGCAGCGCAAACACCACCCGACCACCGGCCAGGAGAAATGCCATGGGTTTCATCATCGAGCCGATTCCCGAACCCCGGAAAGTCGCCGCTCTCGAACCGCTCCTGGCTCACAGGAATGACGCGGACTTCGTGGCCAAGCTGCTGGAATCGCTGAAACTGGCCAACGACCGCGCGAAGAACGGCGGCCTCTCGCCGGCACTCTACGAAGCCCTCCCGCTTGAGGGGATGGACGGCTGGCCGACGACTCTCGAGGAGTACGTGCACTACCTCTGCGTCTTCAGCCGCTGGATCCCGCACCAGAGTGACGATCCGGCCTGGGCCGATCCGACCGATGCCGACGAGCATCAGGAGATCTACGACTACCTGTGCTGGTTCTACTGGCTGATCGACCAGCCACTCGACAGCCTCGACGGAGGCGTCCTGCAGGACATCCCGTGGTTCTCCGACTTCCTCGTCCTCTGGGCCCGCGAGTGGGGAGCGTTCCTCGACTCCACGGAGTCCTTCAACGAAGAAGTCCTCGAGAGCTTCCGAAAGCATTCGCCGGAGTACCGCATCGAGGACTCCATGATCCCCGAGGTGCTTCACCCCGAGAAGCTGCGCCCCAATGATCCGAGCGGGCGATGGTTCTCATTCAACCAGTTCTTCGCCCGCCAGCTCAATCCCGGATTGCGTCCGATCACCGCCCCGAGCGACAACACCACGCTGACGGCGCCCGGCGACTGCACCTACAAGATGGCGTACCGGATCGATGATGCGGGTCGGATACAGCCGCCGATCGTCCCGAAGGGGACGCATACCTACGCGACCGTCCAGAAGCTCCTCGACAAGAGCAGGTATGCCGACGACTTCAACGGCGGTCACTTCATCCACCTCTTCCTGGGTCCGTACTCGTACCATCGCTTCCACACCCCGGTGGCGGGGACCGTCATGGAGTGCTACCCGCTGACCGGCCGCGTCTACCTCAAGGTCTCGCTGTCGGATGGTCAGTTCGACGCGGCAGACTCGGCGGACGATGGGTACGAATTCACGCAGGCCCGGGGAATCCTCACGATCGACACGAAGGGCTCACCATGCGGCGACGTCGGCGTGATCGCGGTCATTCCGGTCGGGATGAGCCATGTCTCCGGGGTCAACATGACCCATCAAACGGGCCGGGAGTGCCACAAGGGCGACGAGTTCGGCTACTTCACCTTCGGCGGGTCCGACGTCATCATCCTCACGCAGAAGGGCACCGACCCGCAGTGGAATCCAGCCTTCGTCGAGGGAACGAAGCACTATTCGCTCTACGGAACGTTGCTGGGACAGGTCACGCCGGTCGATCGACCGCAGTAGACGGGCCGCGAGCGGCTTTCGGCGGGGAGGCCAGCAAGACTGCATTGTTATCGAAGGGGTCGACCGATGAAGAAGCCCGCGAACAGCCGCTCAGAGCGAATGAAGCGTGGACGACCCGGGGAGCAGGATTTTTCCCGGGATTCCATGCGGACTTCACGTTAGTCTCGAATCCGGCATGCATGCCCATCCGAGCGGGGATGATGCCGATCACTCAACCGGCCTCACGACCGAATGGAGAGACTCATGACCGACCCGACCAGACTCACGACACGCCTGGCCGCCTACGGTGCCGTGGCCATGGGTGGCGGAGCCGCCACCGCCGACATCCATGTCTACGAAGGCCCGCCCATCGATCTCGACGGGGTCCCGGTCGAACTCGCCCTCGACGGTCTGTCCTTCGAGTTCAATCACACGTTCACGACCTTCACCAACCAGTTCCAATCCAGCTTCTCCTCCTGCTGCAGCTACTCCACGACCTCCATGGGCGGAACGTTCTGCAACTTCGCGACGTGGAACGTGAACGCCCAGGGCACGTTCGCGTTGAGCATGAACATCAGTTGCGGAACCGAACTGAACAACATCGGGTTCCTGAATCTCGGGGATCCGGTCGATGGAGTCGGATGCGCGGACCAGTCCTCCATCTGCTACTCGAACTTCAACTACTGGCAGAACTGCACGAATTCCTCCAGCAACCAGACCTCGAACTGTGGTGAGGAAGTCGACCTCTACGTCGGCTTCACCGTCCAGAACGGCAAGAGCGAGCTCAACGGTTGGATGAGGATCGAAGGCTCCAACGACGAACTCGCGATCACTCGCTGGGCCTTCGAGGACGATGGTGGACCGATCGCCGTCGGGGAGGAATCACCCCCGCCACCCTGCGACGCCGACATCAACAAGGACGGGAAGGTCGACGCAGCCGACCTCGGATTGCTGATCGCGGCCTGGGGCGACTGCCCCTGATCCGATTCCGGAAGCTGCGAGCACCCACCAGTCCGGCCCGATGGCCGGACTGTTTCCCAAGCGCCGCCGGGATCGAGGGGATGAAGACCGCACGTTCCTCCCCCCATCGTGGCCGACAACCGGGACGGGATGTCGCTGGGAGCCGATTTCGCAGTGGATTCCAGACCCCGGTGGTTTGACACCCGGGGCCGGCAGGCTACTATTGACATCCTTCTGCCAATAAGGGTGCCGCGAATCCGCGACCCCGATGACCCAGGAAGCCGAGAGCCATCCGCCCATGTCTCAGATGACTGTCATTGGTCCCGACCTGCCCCTTCCGAGATCGCAGGCCTATCGCGACTGGCTCGGAGTCGGCGCCTCGGTGCTGTGCGCCATTCACTGCGCCGCCATGCCCTTCGTCATCGGGTTCCTCCCCCTGCTCGGCCTGAGCTTCCTGGCCGATCCCGCCTTCCACAAGTGGATGGTCGGCGTCTGCCTCGTGCTCGCACTTCTCGCCTTCGTCCCGGGATGGCGTCGCCATCATCGATGGGCGCCCACGCTGATCGGACTCGGCGGGCTCGGCCTCATCTCGCTGGCCGCCTTCGCAGGCCCCGAGGAATGCTGCCCCACCCCTTGCGCCACCACGACCTCCAGCGAGACGACGCTGATGTCGGTCGCGGGACCCGGTGAGAATCCCGGCCCGGCCGGTGGCGCCGCCCCCTGTGCCTCGTCGTGCTGCGAGACCGAGACGGCTGCTGCCGATGCCGGCGATGGTGAAGAGGCCGCCTGCGTCGCCTCATGCTGTTCGACGACGACCGAAACGACGGTCGTCGCCGTCGAGGAGACGTCCGTCCCCGCGGACAGTGACGAGGAATCGGCCTGTGCCGCCGCCTGCTGTGCCACCGAGTCCACGATCATCCCCGCCGAGCCGGCCGTGGCGACCGTGGCGGTGGCCGAGGAGACCTCGTGCAGCGCCGGCTGCTGCCCGGAAGAGGGCGACTCGGTCGTGCTCGCCGGATCCGGCGGATTCCTCGACAGCGATTTCATGGCCCTGGTCTGGCTCTGGATGACTCCCATCGGCGGTGTGATCCTGGTGGTCGCCCATCTCACCAACCACCGACTGAGCGCCCATTGCAAGGCCGCCTGCTGCTCGAGCGACCGCGACCCGCAGGCCGCGAGCTGACCTGACGCGAGACATCCCGGATGGCCGGGGATGCACCAATGAACCTCGACTGGTTGATCATCGGAGGCGGCGTGCACGGCGTGCACATCGCCACCCGTCTCATCGTGGACGCCGAAGTACCCGCCGAACGACTCGGAATCGTCGATCCCGGCCGGCATCTCCTCGAGCGATGGCAGGACTGCACCGCCACGACCGGCATGACCCACCTCCGGTCACCATCGGTCCATCATCTCGACATCGAACCGATGGCCCTGCAGAAGTTCGCCGGGAATCGAAGACGACGAGGCAAGGGGCTCTTCGCGGCTCCGTTCGAGAGACCCAGCCTGAAACTCTTCAACGCCCACTGCGAGAGTCTGACGAGGGATCTCGGTCTCGAAGAGCGTCAGATCAGATGTCGGGCCGAGACCTGCTCACCCGACGACGAGGGCGTCACCGTGGTCCTCTCCGACGGACGAACCGTCCGTGCCCGGTCCGTCGTGCTCGCGATGGGGGCGGGTGATCAGCCGCTCCGGCCCGAATGGATCCCTGATGATCACCCCGGGGTGCATCATGTCTTCGAACGGGGATTCTCGTCCTGGCCGTCAACGGACGAGACGACTCTCCTGGTCGGCGGCGGCATCTCCGCCGGCCATGTGGCCCTGCGTCTGGTCGCCGAAGGTCATCGAATCCACCTCATCTCACGCCATGCGATCCGCGAACATCGATTCGACAGCGATCCCGGCTGGCTCGGCCCGAAGTACACCGCCGACTTCCACCGGGAGCCGGATCACGACCGTCGCCGCCAGGTGATCACTCGGGCGAGAAACCGAGGATCCATGCCCCCGGAGATGGGCCGGGCCGTTCGACGTGCGATCTCCCGTGGCGACATCCAATGGCATGAGGGCGAGGTAGTCGACTTCGCCGACCGGGCCGGGCGGATCTCGATCCGCACGAATGCCGGATCCGATCTGACCGTCGACCGCATCCTGCTCGCCACCGGATTCGCCAGCCGTCGTCCGGGCGGATCGATGATCGACGAACTCGTCAGATCGGCATCACTGCCCTGTGCCAGCTGCGGATATCCGATCGTCGATCACGCTCTTCGCTGGCATCCGAGGATCCACGTCTCCGGTCCGCTCGCCGAACTGGAACTCGGCCCCGTGTCGAGAAACATCGCCGGAGCCCGACGAGCGGGAGACCGGATCGTGGCCGCGGCACGCGAGAGTCACGAGGCCATGAGGTCGGCCGGATAGAGCCTGACCATNCGCCGGCTTCCCGGATTCGGGCGGCCCGCCTTCACGACATCGAATTGCCAAATGTGAATCCGTTGGTTTCGGATCGCGAAATCCATGGTCCATCTCCGATCCGNGGTGGCGAGGGACGTCGCCGCCGCCCGAACACCAGCACCAAAGGACTTCCGGACATGATGTCATTGCGCCTCCTCCCCGTCATCGTCGCCACCCTGACCTTCGGCCTCGCTCCTGCGGCGTCCGCGGACAACGGGACGATCACCGACATCGTTCTTGAAAGCGGCGGCGAGTTCGACCTCGACTCCCGTGACTACGACATCCTGCTGAACGCGGTCGTGACCGCGGATCTGGCTGATGCACTCGCCGATCCCGACGCGGAGCTCACGGTCTTCGCACCGAACGACGCCGCCTTCGTCCGTCTGGCGAAGGACCTTGGCTACGAGGGAGGCTACAACGAGACCGAAGCATGGAAGTATCTCGTCGCAGCTCTTGCCGGCCTCGGTGATGGAGATCCGGTTCCGGTCCTCACCGACATCCTGCTCTACCACGTGGTGGCCGGAGACGTCCGACCCGTCGATCTCATCCTCTCGACCATCTTCGGACGCGACATCACGACTCTCCTCGGTGCCACCATCCGACCGTTCTTCATCTTCCTCATCGACAACGAGCCCGGCATCCGCAACGCGAGGGTCGCCTTCCCACTGGACATCGAGGCCTCCAACGGCCGCATCCACANCGTCAACCGGGTGCTGATCCCGGTCGACCTTCCCTGATCTCCTCTTCGAGGCGATCGCCGAGGTGCATGCCTCGGCGGTCGCCTTCCTCCCCTCCGAAAGACGACCGCCCGGGAGTCCATCCATGAGCGTCTTGAAGATCATCGCATCACTGGCCATCGTGACCGTCTCCGCAAGCACCCTTGCCGATGAGATCNCCCGCAGCTCCGGCGGAATCCGCGTCCGAGCCGAACTCGCCCCCGATGAACGGACGATCGGATCGGCCAGCATCGAGACCGTCGACCAGCAGCAGCAGGACTGGTCCGTGTCCGACCAGGACACCACCACCGTGAGCCGGATCCTCGAGGAGGATGAATCCGAGTTCCGTTTCCTCGACTGCAACGGAAACGGGATCTCCGACGCTCTCGATCTGAGCGACGGCGCGGATGATGCGAACGAAAACGGAGTCCTCGACGACTGCGAGTACGCCTACGGCGATCTCAACCTCGACGGCGAGATCGACGGCGCGGACATGTTCATCGTGCTCGGCTGGTTCGCGGCCCCGTTCCCCATCTTCGGGGATCTCAATGAGGACGGCAGGACTGATGCCGCGGACATGGGCATCCTGCTGTCGAGATGGGGATCCACACCCTTCTAGACCCTCGGATCCGCTCGATCGGATTTCTCCGATCCGTCCCTGCAAACGGACCCGGCCATGCGAATGGCTGGGTTCTTTCACGTTCAAATCGTATGATGTCAACAAGAACCGGGCTTCGACCCACGAACACGGACATGGAGATCCCAGAGATGCCGACCCCATTCAACCGACGCGAGTTCATCCACCATTCCGCCGGGATCGCCGGCCTCGGGGCCGCCGCCCTCACGTCGACCGGCATGGGACGGGTCTCCGCCAACAGCAGGGTCAACGTCCTCAGCATCGGCGTCGTGGGCACCATCGGCAGTGCGGATCGCAAGCAGGTCGCCATGCACCCCGCGGTCGAGATCGTCGGTCTCTGCGACGTCGACAGCCGGGCCATCGACAAGGCGAAGACCCGTCACCCCGACGCCTTCACCTGCAAGGACTACCGGGAGGCCTTCGACCGGCACGGCGACAAGTTCGATGCGGTGATCGTCTCGACCCCCGATCACACCCATGCCCCGATCATGCTCACCGCCCTTGCCGAAGGGAAGCACTGCTACGGCCAGAAGCCCCTGGTCCACCAGCTCGAGGAGCTGTCGATGATCGACCGGGCGATGGACAATCGTCCCGATCTCGTGACCCAGGTCGGCAATCAGCGGATGGTGTACCCGGGCCGAAGGGCCGCGGTGGAGATCCTCCGCTCCGGAGCTCTCGGCCCCGCGGTCGCGGCGCATGCATGGACCGGNTCGCCGAATGCCGGCGCGTACTTCAACTACGACCGCGTCATCCATCCGCCCTCGACCTGCCCCGATCACATCGACTACGACCTCTGGCTCGGNCCCTGNGCCAAGGTCCCCTACCGGGAGGAGATGCTTCCGGTGAAGTGGCGATCGTGGTGGGACTACGGCACCGGCGGCCTCGGAGACTGGGGCGTGCACGTCCTCGACGTGATCCTCTTCGGATACGACGACCTCCAGTCCCCGGTCGCGGTGAAGACCCACGCTCCGAGGCCCTCCGACGAGTTCCACACCTACCCGTGCATCTCGACGGTGACCTACGCGGTCGATTCGGATCGCTTCTCGAACCGGTACTTCCCGCTGCACTATTCCGACTGCGGGCAGACCGTGTCCCGTGCATCCCTCGGTCTTCCTCCCGGCGACTGGAAGGACAGCAACATGACCGTGGTCCAGTGCGAAGGAGGCGTGCTTGCACTGACCGCGGGCGGCAATCTCGAGATCTGGCGGGACGGTGAGATGACTCCCGGCCTCGAGATGCCGGGCCTGCCTGACTTCCCTGAATTGAACCACTGGCACGCATGGGTCGACAACATCGTCGGAAAGAAGACCGAACTTCGGACCCCCTTCAAGGACGGCGTGCGGATCACCGAGCCCGCCCTCCTCGCCACCAAGGCGGCTCGGTATCCCAATGTCGAGCTGGCCTGGGACCGCTCCAGCAACACCTTCACCAACCACGAGGATGCGACGAACACCATCGTCCGTCGGGACTACCGTGAAGGATTCGCGCCTCCCAGCGTCGACTGAAGCCGTCCTGGTCCGAGTATCCGTCCGCATGAGCCCTCGGAGGGCGGAATCTTTCCCGAGATCCGATGATCGAGCATGGCCTTGTCGCCATCGGGATTATCCTGGTCANGACATAGTGACGACACCGCTCCCCCAGTGGCAGACGAGGAGACACCATGACCTCCGAGCGATCCATCAGACTTGCGGGATACGCCTCGACCGCCCTCGCGACGGTCTGCCATGCGGACATCACGATCTATGACGGCCCGCCGATCCCCATCGGCCTCGACTCCGTGCTGCTCGAACTGGACGGTCTTGAGATCGAGCTGAGCTTCTTCGACCGCGTGCTGACGGGCAGCNGGCAGACGTCATGGTGGACCTGCTGCTCGTGGACCGGCGGTCCCGATTGCAACTGGAGCGACATCGCGATCCAGAACGTCTACTACGGATCGCGGTTTCTCTCCGCAGTCGGACTCGCGGGAGTGTCGACCGTCGACTTCCTGCCGGTCGGCAGGGCGCCCGGGGGTCTGGAAGCTCCCATCGACTCCACGCTGGACTGCAACTTCACCTCCCTGGACCTCGCCATCTGCGGCGGGGTGAGCAGCCAGGTGCTGGGCAACTGCGGCGAATCCCGAACGATGTACCTCGGCTTCACCGCTCCCATGGACGATGTCGTGGTCACGGGCTGGATCGAGATCGAAAGATCCGCGAGCGGAGGCCATGCGATCACCCGCTGGGCATACGAGGACGACGGATCTCCGATCCTCACCGGACAGGCTCCCGAGACTGCCTGCACCGGGGACCTCGACGGGAACGGCATGGTCGATTCGGCGGATCTCGGATCGCTGCTCGCCGCATGGGGCGACTGCACCGGGAAGGGTGGATGTCCCGCGGACATCGACGGCAGCACCCGCGTCGATGCCGCGGATCTCGGCCTGATGATCGCGGCCTGGGGCCCGTGCCCGGACGATCCATGCGCCGGAGTGGACTGCTTCAGCGAGGACCCCTGTTTGCTCGCCGCCTGCATCGAGGGCATCTGCTACACCGACGATCTTCGAACCGGAGCCTGCGATCCGGGTGGCTGCTGCGTCGCCAACGGAACTCCGGGCTGCATCGATGATGCATGCATGGAGGTCGTCTGCATGACTGCTCCCGATTGCTGCGACGTCGCGTGGGACACCACCTGCGCCACGATCGCCATGGTCTTCGGGTGCGACTGTCCCTGACCCCTCTTCAAACGTGTCGGCCGGCAGGACCCCGGGGTCGATATCCTGGTGGGCATCGTTCCGCCCGCGACGCACATGACGGAGTCCTCACATGAGATGGATGCGCAACCCCGGTCTCCTGCCCGCCCTGGTCGCAGGCTGGATCGCCCTGGCACTTCTCACACCGGAGGCGAGTGGAGATGTCGGTGAGAGTCTCGCCCGGGCACGAACCTTCCTCGACGGCCTTCCCCCCGGGCAGCGAGAGATCGCCTCGGTCGGAATCTCCGCACCTGACCGAGCCCGGTGGTCCTACCTTCCCGGAGCACGACCCGGCCTTCGGATCGCGGACCTCGACGCCGACGGACGGAGGCGACTGGACGAGTTCCTGACCACCGCACTCGGCACCGAGGGGATGGCCCGGGCGAATCGAATCCGACTGACCGAACCCGTGGAGGAACGGGGCGGACAGGTCCTGATCGGACCCGACGAGTTCCGGATTCGATTCTTCGGGCTGGCCGAGGATGGTCCCCCCCCTGCATGGTCCTGGCGATTCGAAGGCCACCACCTCTCCCTTCACCAGACCATCGTCGGTGACGAAGTCGTGTCCGCGACACCGATCTTTCTCGGATCCGTGGTTCGGAACGACGGCGGGGGCGAACCCCTCGGACGGGAGGATGCCCGGGCGGAGGAGATCCTCAGATCGCTGTCCGAGGAGGACCGCGTGAAGGCCATGGATCCGAGACGCATGCCCGGGGATCTCCGAACCGCCATGCTTCCCGAGGATCGATGGAGCTTCGAGGGCGGAGTCCCGCTCGTGAAGTCCGGTGAGGATGGACGACGACTCGCGGATGCGATCGTGAAGGATCTTCTGACGATGCATTCCGCACAGGCGGCCGAACCGCTTCGCGAGGCCTGGGCCGGGACTCCGAGTTCGGACATCACGTTCGCCTGGTGCGGATCCCGGGATCGATCACTGCCACATCAATGGCGACTTGTCTCGCCGATGATCATCGTCGAGTTCTCCCACAGCGGCGGAGACGTCGAGCACGGCCATCTCGTGCTTCGAACCCGTTCCGGAGAATTTCCGAATCGAGCCGTACAGGCATGGCGGGATGTTCCGACCGATCCCTGATCCGATCACGAGGCCACCGACCACGACACGAGGAACGCCGGATGATGCATGGCATCATCCGGCGTTTCCTGCCCGTGTTCCCTCGTCGAGCACCCCCCGAGGGTGACCGACGCAGCGAGCAGGTGTCCTCAATCCCGGCGTCGTCGAGCACGGATGCCGGCCACGCCGACCAGTCCGGCGATAGCTCCGGCACCCGGAACCACGATGAGCTGGTCCTGGTACTCGTCACTGGTCAGACCAAGCAGCTGCGAATACCGCATGAACCCACCCGATCCGAGACTGTCNAGCATGCTCTGGGCGATGGTGTCCACCGCACCANTGGAAGAGAACGTCGCGGAATCCGATGCGAAATCGAGATCGAGCACCAGAGACGCGGCGTCGGTGGCATCCGCATCCATTTCGTGCGAGATCTCCCAGATCACCATCTGGAACGCCGCGGCATCATCTGCAGTGCCGGTCATCACGGAGTCGTAGTACCGCGAGAAGAGGTCCTGCATGACCAGCGAACGAACCGAGCCCATCGGCCCGGGAAGAGGCGGTTCGTCCGGCAGACCGTCGGGCGCGACCACGGCGAAGGGAACGGTGATCGCTCCACCGATGTTCTCCTCGAGCTGGACACAGAAGGTCCTGAAGCCTCCGGCCCAGTCGAGAATCCCGGCATTGGTCGTCCCGGAATCGCCGTCGAAGGTCCACGCAACCGATCGCGCCGAGCTTGCGCCCAGGAAGGTGAGATCGGTCGTGTCTCCCACCATGATGTCGCCCTGCACGGTGCCCGCTGCACCGGACAGAAGCAGAAGCCCGCCNGCCATGCAGCTGATCCGATTCATCGCTTTCATCACGAAAGCCTCCGCAAANGCCCCCCGGAGAGGAGGCAGAAACAGCACGGCGCCGTCGCGCCGNCGAAGCACCGGGGAAACGCACCCGTTCCATGACGGAGATCGTCCCCCGGCATCACATTCGGGACCGCCCCGACCCGACAGGGCCCTTCAGTCTCCTCGGACCTCGCGGCCGCAGGAATGACGAAGCCCCCGGGTGTGATACGCAGGAGGGTAGTGACGCCCGTCGGATTCGTGACGGCCATTCAGTCGTTTTGGCGGGCCAAGGCCATGCGGGGGTCTACGCCCCAGCCCGGCCCCGATGTCATCCAACGCAATGCCGCATCACTCGCAGCGAAGTCTGATCTGGTCCATCGGAAGTCCGGTGGAACCGGTCACATTCGCTCGCTCGGGGTTGTTCTGCCATGCATAGGCGACCGCCACGGGATCCGGCACCTTGTCGCTCCAGACGATGACCGAACGACCGTCCTCGCCGAAACGGGCCTCGGCCCAGTGCCACTTTCCGCTCGGGCCCTGCACCGCGAATCCGTCGGGCGCCTTCCCGTCCCGGGTGCGAAGTCCGTCCATGGCGTTCTCGACCTCGATTCGGAAGCCCTCGATGGCGACGTCTCCGTCCGTCCGAGGCGGAACCACCGCTTCACAGGCGACGATCCGTGGGCTGGCATGATCCTGATTCTCGCGGCCGTAGTGATCGTGCAACGCCCACCTCGCGAGACGTCGGCCGACCTCGCGCTTGTTGCGGGGGTGGATGTCCCGGGCATCACCGATGTCGGTGGTCACCACGATGCCGACGTTGGGCATGGCCACGGCGGTCGCCGACTGGGCCTCCCGAAGCAGCGGCCACTGGTCCTCCACCGGCAGGTCGGGCTTGAACTCCCGGAACGCCGCGAGCTGGACGATGCCGAAGGGAAGATCATCCCGTTCGAAGACCTCGCCCCAGTCATCGACGAGCATCGGCATGAATTCGTGATACCGCGCGGGCTCTCCGGAATTGGACTCGCCCTGGTACCAGATCGCTCCCCGGACTCCATAGGGGGCGAACGGCCGGATCATGGCGTTGTGAAGTGCTGCGTAATCGGTCGGCTTCGTGCCCGGTGCGACGAGCCGGGTCGGAGCGGGAGCGGGCCTCGCCCCCTTGTGGTCTCCTCCCCTGCTCCATCTCCACGAACCAGCCAGCGGGATGGACGCGGGTTCAGCCGCCCTGCGATCCATCACTCCGATCCTCAACCGGTTCGCCGGACCGTTGAAGCCACCCGCGCCACCGGAATCGATGCAGGCCACGACGATCGTTCGCGATCCCGGCTTCACGATCGCCCCGGGAATCCGGTAGCGACGCTGGGCGGCGTGAGCCTCGACCGTGGAGCCGATGCGGACTCCGTCGAACCAGACGATGTCGCTGTCGTCGATGGCACCGAGTTCCAGCATGAGATTCCTGCCTGCCCAGTCCTCCGGAACCTCGATTGTTCGTCGATACCAGACGGTTCCGTCGAAGCCCTGCAGACCTTCTCCGGTGTCCTTCCAGAGTTTCGGAAGCGCGACCGTCGCCCAGTCCGAGTCGTCGAATCCGGGCTTGAGCCAGCCACCGGGGACGCCGGGGTCGGCCCCGAGCTGCCGGTCGATGTAGCTCACGCTGGAGCGGGCATGTTCGAGCCTTGCCTTCTCCTCGCGATCGAACCGCTCTCCCTCGCTCATCGATTCGAACCGCTCGACCATCCCGAGCTGCCGCTTCATGTTCTCACTGCTGAGATCGGCCTTCGAAAGCGATTCGATCGAGATCCAGGGCTCGATCCGGGTCCCGCCCCAGTTGAGGGACAGGAGGCCGATCGGAACGTCGAGTTCGTCCTGAAGGTGACGTGCGAACGCATATCCGACCGCGGTGAACCCTCCCACCGTCGCTGGACTGCACACCGTCCAGCTCGCATCGATGTCGTCCTGCGGCCGGTTGGCGGTCACGTGAGGGGCCTTGATCAACCGGATGGTCGGGCGGTCCGCGGTCGCCTTCTCACGCGGAGGATCGCTCGAAGCGTCGACCGTCCATTCCATGTTGGACTGACCGCCGCAGATCCAGACCTCTCCCACGAGGACGTCCTTCACCAGGATCTCGTTGTCTCCCCTCACCACCAGCGGTCTGGAGACCTTCGAAGCAGGCATCGGATCGAGATCGACCCGCCACCGACCGTCGGAGTCCGCCGTGGCCTGTCGGGCCTGACCCGCGAAGAGAACCGTGACCTCCTCGCCGGGATCGGCGGTGCCCCACACCGGAACCGCCTCGTCCCGTTGAAGCACCATGTGATCGCCGAACACCGCTGGCAACGAGACGTCCGCCCGGGCGGCGGACGATCCCGTCGAGAAGAGTGCGACGGCAAGGAGAAGGAACGCCGGGTGTCGAAGGTGTCGTGACATGCCCACATGCTCCCCTTGACCGACGGTCACCGCAACCAGCGATGACCTCTGGCGTCCGAGAGTCATCCGAAAACCCGGCTTTTCGAGGGAACGGCTCGTTGAAGCCTCGACAGACGACTTCCCGGCGTCGACTCACGTAACATTCAGACGGTGATCATGAAAAGCGGTGCCGGCAGCACCGACATCCCCATCCCGCAACCGGGAAACCGATTCCACGTTCGTCAGCTCCGGCCCACTGAAGAATGAAGATCCACTTCGTCAACGTCGCATGTCTGCTCTGGATGGGCATGCTTCTTCCGGTGGCACCGGGATGCGGA
This sequence comes from Phycisphaerae bacterium, assembly GCA_002709295.1. Lineage (GTDB taxonomy): Bacteria > Planctomycetota > Phycisphaerae > Phycisphaerales > SM1A02. The sequence continues at coordinate 139,688 of PAQL01000012.1, forward strand.
GACGGATCACGGGAACGATCCGTCCCGCAGTCCCGCACGGAGGCGGAGGTCACACCGGCCGCGATCCTGCCCCGTCCGAACCCCCCCAGCGGCATCGATGCCGTCTCCTCCGGGATCATCGGACGCCGAGCGGATCTTCTGCTCGCCGAACCCGACGCCGCGACCTGGACGGGCTATGCCGACGCATGCCTGATGAACCTCTGGCCGGCAGAAGCGGTGATCGCCTACCGCCGGGCTCTGACACTTCCCGGAGTGGACGTCCCGCTGGTCCGCTGGCGACTGGCCCGCGCCCATCAGGATCTGGAGGCATTCGACGAAGCCGAAGCCGAGGCGATCGCCGCCCTCGATCTCTCACCCGACTACGCCGCCGGCTGGGTCGAACTCGCAAGACGCCGTCTGGACAACGGCGATCTCGAGGGCGCCCGGGCGGCCCTCGATCGAGCCGATGCCGAGCAGTCGGGCCTGATTTCCCATGCCGTGGTGTCGATCCCTCTCGACCTTCAGTCCGGTCGAACCGGCGAGGCGAGGGAGACGCTCGATGTCCTCCTGCTCGAAGGTCCCGACCGGACCGTGAACCGCCTCGCGGTGATGGTCGGACAGGCCACCAATGATCAGGAACTGGTCGACAGACATCTTCCGAACGCCTCCCGCGGACTGATGCGGTTCGAAGATCCGTGGATCGGAAGGCTCGCCCCTCTCGCCCGGCACGAACGTGCGGACCTCGTGAGAGCGATCAGCATGAAGGACAACCTTCCTCCGGAGAAGGCCCTGCCCTTGGTGCGACGGATGATCCGGGATCGACCGCGACTTCCGATGCTTCGCGTCGTGTCCGCCGGCATCCTCAAGGACATGGGACGCCTTCCCCAGGCCAGGACCGCCCTCGATGCGGTGTACGACCTGAATCCTCCGGACCACGAGTTCTGGGCGATGGACGCCCTGGTCCACCACCAGCTTGCCGAACTGGGTGATCCGACCCTCATGGAGAGAGCCCGCTCATCGAGCGACCGAGCCATCGAGATCAACCCCCGGATCGCCTACGGCCAGCAGATCCGCGCCCTCATCCACGAAAAGGACTCCGAGTGGCCCCAGGCCGCAGCCGCCTACGAGGCCGCCGCCGAACACGCGGAAAGCGAAGAGGACCGGGCCCGGTTCATCGCGGAAGCGGACCGGTGCCGGAAGACGGAGGCCCGGCCATGAACATGTCAAGGAACCGTGGTCTTCCGTTCGTCATGATCCCGCTGCTGGCCGTGGTCGTGTCATGCGGCGAGGACTCCGCATCAAGTGACGGAGCCGACCAGAACCCGGAACCGCCAACCACCCGGACCGATCCTCCACTTCCGTGGTTCAATGAAGTCGCGAAGAGCCGTGGCATCGACTTCCAGCATGACAGCGGAGCCCGGGGTCGCTACCGACTCCCGGAAAGCCTCGGAGCCGGGGCCGCCCTCTTCGACGCCGACGGCGACGGCGACCTCGATGCCTATCTGGTGCGGGGTCATGATCTCGACGGGGCGCCGGATGCCTCCGAAGGCGGCAATCGCTTCTATCGCAACGACGGCACGGGCCATTTCACCGACGCCACCTCCGAATCGGGCCTCGGCGATGCCGGGTACGGCTGTGGAGTGGCGGTGGCGGACATCGACGGAGACGGCGACCTCGATCTCTATCTCGCGAATCTCGGACTCGATCGACTGTTCATCAACGATGGCGGCGGTCGATTCACCGTCGCCGACCGGAACCGCCTCCCGGGAACCGAGGATCACTCGGTCGCTCCCTGCTTCCTGGATTTCGACCGCGACGGCGATCTGGACCTCTTCGTCGCCCGCTACATGGACTGGTCGCCGGAGATCGAGGTCGAGTGCAGAAACCTCCTGGGAGATCGCGACTACTGCAATCCCGAGATCTACGGCCGGGGCATCGCGGACCGGCTCCTCGAGAACGATGGCTCGGGCTTTTTCAAGGACGTGTCGGAGGCCTCCGGCATCTCCGCGGTGACCGGCACCGGCCTCGCCAGTGCCAGCACCGACCTCGATGGAGACGGCTGGCCGGACATCTTCGTCGCCAACGACAAGACGCCCGATCGACTCTGGATGAACCAGGGGGACGGCACCTTCAAGGAGGAGGGTGGCATTCGAGGATGCTCGATGGGTCTCGACGGCAGTCCACGGGCGGGCATGTCGGTCGCCTTCGCGGACCTCGATCGGGACGGCGACTTCGAGATCCACGTCAGCAACATCGACGGTGAGGCCGACGGCCTGTTCCAGAACAACGACGGGAACTTCTTCGATCGCGCCGCCGGCTGGGGCATCGCCGCCACCACTCGAAACCGCACCCGTTGGGCGAGTCACTTTCATGACTTCGACCTGGACGGCCGACCCGAACTGCTCGTCGCCTGCGGCCGCGTCCTGCGGAAGGTCGATGCCGCACGTCCCGACAATCCGTATGCCGAGGAGGATCTCCTCTTCCGCTTCGACGAGAAGGATCGCTACCGAAGGGTTCCGAACGCCTGGCCGGCGGATCTCGAGGTCGAAGCGACCCACGGGGTGGCGGTCGGAGACGTGGACGGGGACGGCCATGACGATCTGCTGACCGTCTCCCGCGACGGGCCCGCGCGGCTTTTTCTCCGGAACGTCACCGGGGATCTGTCCGATCCGGTCCGATTCGATCTGAGGAGCGGGCATGGAGCTCCCGCGATCGGATCCATCCTCACGGTGGTCGAGGGCGGATCCGCCACGCCGTACCCGATCGACACCGCCGGGGGATATGCCTCCGCCAGCTCCCATGTCATTCCGGTCCCCGGACCGGTCGAGTCGATCTCGATCCGCTGGGCCGATGGCAGCGAGGAGACTCGCACCGGGCCCTTCGCAGCCGGATCACTGATCCGGATCCAGCAGGCTTCGAAGGACACCTGATCGAGGGTGACCTCCCGTGCCCGCGAAGTATGATCCGGGCCGAGGGCGCTTAGCTCAGTTGGCTAGAGCATCCCCGTTACAGGGGGAAGGTCGCTGGTTCGAGTCCAGTAGCGCCCATTCGACGTACAGACCGGCGTTCGAGACCGACGATCCGGTGAAGGACTCAGGCCGCCGGTTCGGGAGCCGTGGACCGGATGCGCCGGGAGACCAGCCATCCGGCCAGCAACGACATCAGAATGGCTCCGACCATGCCGATGACGGGCATCCAGACGGGGTGCTTGAACTGGAGGGACACCGTCATGATGCCGAAGACGTCGATGATTCCGATGAAGAGCGCCATCGGAAGCCGGGTCACGGGAGCGGTGGCCGCGGCGGCCAGGCCGCCGAAGAACGCCGATCCGATCCAGGCGAGCACCACGAAGAGCATCGCCCCCACCGGTGCCGTCTCGAGATAGGCCGACATCGCGACCTCCAGCTTCGACTGGATCTCGACCAGCGCACCCTGATCCTCGTTCGCCATGGCATCGGTCAGCTGCGTCGCGAGCTGGCTGATCTCGGCCGGCGGCGGATAGACGGCATGCCCGATCCCCTCGATCACGGTGACCGTGAACATGAAGACCAGCAGGCCGAAGATGGGTGCGAGCAGGAATCGGAAGATCTTCATGGGAGGCGTCCGGACGGGGAAATGGCTGGCACTGCGGGCCCCAGTATCCACGATTCCTCCCCCACCGGCCGAGATGCCGAGGACGATCGGCTCGGGGCTGCATACGCTGTCGGCATGAGCATCCAGAACGCGTTCACCACCCCCCCGACGGAACCACGCCTCGGGATCTACAACTTCTCCGCCGGGCCCTCCCACATGCCCCTCGAGGTCGTCGACAAGGTCCGCGAGGAGCTGCTCGACCTGGGCAGTTCGGGGATCGGCCTGCTCGAGCACTCCCATCGCGGACCGGAGTACGACCAGGCCAACGAGGAGGCCGAGGCCGTGGTCCGGCGACTGGCCGGAGTGAATGACGACCATGCCGTGATCTTCATGCCGGGGGGCGCGACCGTGAACTTCGCATTCCTCGCCCTCAACTACATCCAGGAGGGTGGGACCGGCGTCTATCTGGACACCAGCGTCTGGGCAGGCAAGGCGATCGAGGAGGCCCGGCCGATCGGCGATGTCCACGTCGGCTTCGATGGAAGGTCGAGCGAAATGTTCACCTGTCCCGATCCGGCACGCGAAGGTGGAGACATCGATGTTCCGTCGGACGCCCGCTACGTGTTCTACTGCGCGAACAACACCGGCGAGGGAACCTGGTACGAACAGCCTCCGATCACCGACCGACCCCTGATCGGCGATCTCACCAGCGACATCTTCTCCCGCCCCTGGCCGTTCGAACGACATGCGATGACGATCGCAGCCGGACAGAAGAACCTCGGGGCCGCGGGCTGCTCCGTGGTCGTGGCCCGCAGGGACTTCCTTGCGGATGCCTCGCACCGGCTGGGTCCCATCCTTCGGTTCGAGGATCATGAGAAGGCCGATTCGATCCTGAACACACCTCCAACCTTCGCCGTCAGGGTCATCGGGCTCATGGCCGAATGGACCGAGGCACAGGGCGGTCCCGCGGTCATCGCGGAACGGAACGCCGAGAAGGCCGGACTGGTCTGGAGCACCATCGACGGCAGCGAGGGGTTCTACCACTCCAGAGCCGAACGACGATCGCGAAGCAATCTCAACGTGACGTTCCAGACCGCATCACCGGAGACCGATGCCCGCTTCATCGAGGAAGCGGCCGGCCACGGCATGGTCAACCTCAAGGGACTCGTCGGCGGCATGAGAGCGTCGATGTACAACGCCTTCCCCAGGAGAGGCGCCGAGATCCTGGTCGAGTTCATGAAGGACTTCGCCGCCCGGAACGGTTGATCCGGAAGGCGAGCTTCTCAATCGTCCTCGTCCCTGGATTCCACGGGCTTCGACGGGTCGTTCGCGCCTCGAGTCTTCATCTGCTCGGGGGTCATCACCACCCGGAAACCGACATGACTTCCGGCGGAGTCCGGCGTGGTCGCCATCCGGGCACTGGGGCGATAGCTCGAACAGTAGCTCGGGTGACAGAGAAAGGACCCTCCCCGCTGCACCCGGCTCACCGGAGCGTGCGGATTCCTCGGATCGACGGTCTCTCCGGGGCCTCTCGGGTTATCGACGACCGCATCCTCGTCTCCCGCCTTCACGCGTCTGCGGTATTCGTCGGGGCGGTACTGATCGGCACACCACTCCCAGACGTTGCCGGCCATGTCGTGCAGACCGAATCCGTTCGGAGGGTAGGAACCGACCGGAGCGGTCCGGACATGGCCGTCGGTCGCGTCGTTCAGATCGGGGAATCGTCCGGTCCACGCGTTGGCCCGAGCCGCATCGATCTGGGCATCACCCCAGATGAACGCCTTGCCTTCGAGGCCGCCCCGGGCGGCGAACTCCCATTCCGCCTCGTAGGGCAGACGGCCGCCGACCCAGTCGCAGTACGCGACCGCATCCTCCCACGCGACCTGGACCACGGGGTGGTCCATGCGGCCCTCGATCGTGGAGCCCGGCCCCTCCGGATGTCGCCAGTCCGCACCGGCCGTCCAGGTCCACCATGCGGACACGTCGTCCAGCGACACCGGTCGGTCCGGTGAATGGAAGACCAACGAGCCCGGTTTCAGCAGCTCGTCGGAGGGCCGTGGCGTTCCGGGAGGCAGCTGCCTTCGAATCTCCTCCCAGTCGATCGCCCGCTCCGCCACGGTTCGATATCCGGTGGCATCGACGAACTTCTTGAACTCGGTGTTGGTGACCTCGTGCGTGCCGATGAAGAAGCCGTCGATCCGGACCCGGTGCCGCGGGAACTCGTCCTCCCTGGCCTCCGGACCGACTCCACCCATGGTGTAGGTCCCGCCGGGAATCCAGGTCATGTCCGATCCGGATCCGTCGGGAGGCTCCATGCCCGCCTCCACCGCCACGGACAGAACCGCCATCGCGACGGGAATCGAACGGACGACATGTGCCCTCACGGTCTTCATGTCCGCACTCTATGACCAGGGACATGGCCGAAGCGACCTCCGCCCGCTGCGGGGCCGGAGAGTGTCAGTCTTTCGACCGCATCCAGATCATCGATGACCGGGATTCATCCGGACCGGAGCGGCCGTCGGCATCCATGAGCATGAATTCCAGATCCATGCGATCCCCGTCGAGCGTCATCCAGGAGGCACGGAAAGGTGCTTCGTCGAGATCTTCCGGGCCTCCGACCCTGCCGTCGACGTCGTCCTCGGGTCCCCACACGATCAGCAGTCCGACTCGTCCGTCGCGGCGAGCCACCGAAGGCGAGCCCTCCCGGACCTCGCCGGCACTGGTGATCATCCGGAATCCCATGTCACCCGTGTCGTCATCGAGCCAGAGCACCTCGGATGCGATGAAGTCGCCCTCCGCACCGGGGTCGAGGATCACGAAGGAGAGGGATCGATCTCCCCGTCCGGATCGAATCATCAGGCGACTTCCATCGGGAATCGATTCCGAGCCTCCGCTTCGAAGAATCCACTCCCCCACGAGATCGGGAGCGAAGGGCATCGCCTCGTGGAGGGGGTTCACCCTCTTCCAGCTGAATCGCGCGGCATCGAGTTCGACGTCACCGTCCACACAGGTCGGAATGAAGTCGACCATGCAGAGATCATCGGTGGGAAAGGCGTAGGTCACCTCGAAGTTGACCGACTCGCTCGTTCCGGAGGTCTCGTGCCCTCTCCAGTCGAACACGCCGTCCCCAGCTGCGATCAGGGTCGCACTTCCCGTGAAGGGGCGACCATCCTCCTCGCCCCGGTAGGTGTTGACGACCGCACCGGCGATGTCGTCCCAGTTGATGCGGCCTCGACCGCTGGTGATGATCGAACCGTCCGTGAGCATCACCGACCAGACGACGCCGAGTGAACGACCGGGCTCGATCCACTCCACCGACTGACGGGCCTGGAACATGCGACCGGCGTTGTCGTTCTCGGCATCGCTTCCGGCCAGGCCCGACATCGACCACTCGCCGACCAGGGTGCCCAGCGCCTCGACCGCCTCCATCCCGGGGAGCGCCACCGTCTCGTCCTGGCCCGCGTGGGATCCCGGTGACATGAAGAGCAGGACGGATGCGGCGAAGATCACGGACAGGGCCGACACCACACGGCGGATCCATCTGCAGTCGGTCGCGGCGAAGTGATCTCGATCGGGTCCCATGGGTGTCTTCCGTTCGTGGTTCTCGTGGCGAGGGATCGACGAGTGTATTCACGAAGGCGACGGACAGGGCGGGATCGACATCCCGGCCCCTGCAACCCATGACGAACCCCCTCAGGCGGGGATTCGACGCACCGAGAGCAGCGGATCATGCACCGCCGCCGGAGCACGGCCATCAAGGGCCGATCCCAGATCCCGGGCCAGAAGCTCGGGTTCCGCGGTCGACCAGACCTGTTGGATGCCGCCGCCCTGGGGATCGATCGGCTCGAGTCGTTCGACGGTGCCTCGGCCGATGGTCCGAAGAAGGCGGAAGCACCACTCCACGAAACGGGACTCGGTGCGGTCGACGAGGACGTCGATCCAGCCTTCTACATCGGGGTCGGTCGGAAATCCATGCCCGCAACGACGCCATTCCAGCTCGATCTCGTGAATCAGATCGTCGCTGTCGCTGAGACCGATGCACTCGATGGGGCGAGGAAGCCCCTCGACCACGGCGGCGGCGATGCGGCGATGCAGTCCGATCAGACGGGCACCGACCGAGCCCTCGAGTCCGGTGAGATCCAGGCGCCCGTCGACCACCTCCGCCAGCCGATGGCTTCCCGAGCATCCCTGCTCGATCCCGCCCTCGAAATCATCTTCGAACTCATCCTCGAAACCATCCGCGAGCCAGCCGGCCCTCGCCGGGGCCGAAGTGGGGTGGCAGTCGAACACGGCGGGCAGGCGATCGGTGGGTTCAGCGGGGTGGTGGAGCATGGGATGAGGTCACGAAGGCTGCGGAGAGGGGCTTGGAGGCCACACGACCTCCTGATGGAGGAGTGACGCACCCGAACCCGAACACTGACCGAACTCGGTGGAAAAATCCCGAGGAATCCTCCAAAGGCGGGACGTCATCATCGATGTGTCGCCAAACCCCGGATGCGTACAATTGTCCACCCATGTACACGATCATTCCGGATCGAAGTCGACCGCTCACCCGCCTTTCAGCCTTCGCCATCGCCCTCGGTGGCGTGCTGACGGCCGGCGGTTCCGCGGCTTCCCAGGATGCCGCCGCCCCTGCCCAGCGATTCAAAGCCGCATCCCGGGCCCTGGTCGACTCGACGACCGTCTCCCCACTGATCCGCGCCCGAGCGACCGGCCACCTCGCTGCGATGTCGGGTGACGCCACCCGGATCTCGAGCGGCCTTCGCGCCTGTCTTGACGAGCGTTCCAGACTCGCCTACCTCGACGCGGCCCTCGCCGGTGGATCCCGGTCCTTCGACAGGCTCGATGCCCGGAACCGGGCCCTCGAGATGCTTGCGACCACCGCGCCCGAGGACCGGGCCCCCAGGATCGAGCGGGAGCTTCGGCGGATCGAGAACGAGCATGCCGAAGGCTCCGTGAACTGGGGCAGCCTGACCACCGCCGACCTGGTGTGGCGTCCGTTCACATGGTCCCCCGAGTCACCAGTGGATCGCCTGGCCCGCCTCTCGCCCTCCATGAGGAGGACCCTCATCGAACTGGAGGACCCGGGGCCGCGATCGGAGATCATCGCGGCGGTTCTTGCCGGCATTCCGGTCGAATCGACGGAGGAGAGACGCGAGATCATCCTCGACCTCGATCTCGATGGGGCGGTGATGGGCCCGGCCGTGATGAGGGATCTCGCCCGCCGTCGGGCCACCGATGCCATGACCGAGCTGGCCTCTGCCACGCCGGCCGTGCTCTCGGTACCCGCGGTCCGGATCGCGACCGCGGCATGGATCGCGAGGGATCGACCGGACATGGCCCTCAGGATGATCGGTGGCGAGGACAACATCAGCCGCCTCCCGGGAATCGGCCAGTCCTTCCTGAGACGGGGCCTGGCGGAGGGCCTTCGTGGGGATCCCGATCCCGAACTCTGGAAGCTCGAGGTCGCACAGATCGGTCAGACCGACGATCGACTCGAAGCCATGCTCGCCCTGGCGACCATGCATCCGGATGACGCGGATCCGGCGGAAATCGATCCTGAAAGGACGTTCGAGGAGGTCAAGTCGATGCGGACCCTCACCCCGGGACGCGTGGCATCGGCCATCGAACAGGATCTCACCGATCGCGACACCGCGATCCAGGCCCTCGCCGATCTGCTGCTGACCGGCCGCTACGACCTCGCCTTCAGCTTCCTCGCCCCGAACACCACCGAACCCACGCGAAAGGCCGATCACTGGCTTCCGGTCCGGATCGGACTTCTGGGCGAGGCGCTCGCCGATGCGGATGCCGCACCGGATGCCTGGATCCCCCTGGTCGTCTCGGTCAAGCGACTCGGACGTCTGGACGGCCAGACCGCGGCTCTTCGTGCCATCCATGAGAGCTACGACCGGGTGCATGGTGATGCGGATCTTCCGGACGATCTTCGTCGAACCCTCGACGACACCCTGATCGAGATCGCGATTGACTGAACCAGGGAGTTCCTCGAAGTCCGATCGCGAAGCGTCCATCGGGGTCGCACAGGCGATCGGTGCCTACCTCTGGTGGGGATTCGTCACCGGCTTCTACTTCAAGGCTCTGGACACCGTCTCCTCCTTCGAGCTTCTCGCATGGCGGGTTCTCGCCGGTCTTCCGGTGATGCTCGTGCTGATCGCCCTGCCACCGGGCTTCCGACGACTCAAGCCGGCCCTCGCCGACCCGGGAAAGGTCGGGATCCAGGTGATCTCGACCCTTCTGATCGCGGCCAACTGGCTGGTCTTCATCTACGCGGTGGTCGGCAACCGCCTGGTCGAGGCGAGTCTCGGCTACTACATCAACCCGCTGGTCTCGGTGCTGCTCGGCCGGATCTTCCTCCAGGAACGGCTTCGACCGCTCCAGAAGATCGCGGTCCTGCTCGCATCGATCGGGGTGGCGATCTTCGCATGGTCGAAGATCGATGATCTCACCGCGGGAATGCTGTCGACTTCCGCCCGGGACTTCGACTGGCTTCGACTCCCCTGGATCTCGCTGGCGCTGCCGCTGTCCTTCGGATGCTACGGCCTGCTTCGCAAGCGGATGACGGCCGATTCGACGACCGGCCTGACCATCGAGATGCTGTTCCTCTTCCCATTCATGGTCGCTCTCCAGATCTGGCTCATGTCCAGCGATCGGTCGAGCTTCATGCAGGGGGATGTCCGAATCGATGCGCTGCTGATCGCCGGCGGTCTGGTCACCGCCCTTCCTCTGATCCTCTTCGCGGCCGCGGCTCGACGCCTGCGACTGGCCACCCTCGGTCTGCTCCAGTACCTCGCCCCCACCTGCCAGCTCCTGCTTGCCGTGCTCTGGTTCGGAGAGATGATCGAGCCCCTCGGAGTCGCGGCCTTCGTCTTGATCTGGATCGCAGTGGGGCTGTACTGCTTCGACCTTCTCCGCGAGAACCGGAATCAACGGGCCGCCTGAACGGACGGAGTCGAACCGGAACCCACGGAGTCAGGGCGCTGCTCGTGGAATCTCGAACGGGAAACCGTCGTACTGCTGCGCATCCTCGGTGGGATCCGCCCAACGCGGCCACGCCTCCAGCAGCAGCGATCCATCCTCAGGATCGACCTCGACGATTCCATAACCCGGCGAGAGATCGAAGAGGCGCCTCGGTTCCAGCCTCCGGTCCTCGGGATTGGTCACCACGAACACCGTGACGAGGTTTCCGAAACCGTCCTCGAAATCACCGGCGTACCGAGGAGCGCCCTCCCACGGATTCCCTCCGCGTTCGACGGGCATCCAGCGTCTGGGCCAGGTGTTGGCGACCGCGGGCGGGGTGAAGGCGAAGCTCCCGTCGCGATGTTCGTCGATGCCGTACTGGACGAGGGATCCGAGATGCTGGTCACCGCAGAGATGAAGCGCGTCGGCCTCCGCGAGGGACCTGACGGCACGAGTCCTCGCGGTCTGCGGCCAGCCTCCGGAATCGGTGTCCGCGGCGGGCTCGTCGTCCTCCGCGTACTCCCCGGCCTTGTGAATCGTGAGACGGGGAACCACCCCGTCGTCCCGCCCCGGGGGCAGCGTGGCGACGTTCACCCACGGGGTCTGACTGAGAACGATCTTTCGCGGCGACTTCGGATCGCGGTCGCTCGCCCACCCCTCGAGGAATGCCTCCTGCGTGGGGCCGAGGAACTCCGCGCCCTCGACATCGGCGTCGCGGGGATCGAAGTCGGGGTTCTTGAACCAGCCGTTGCGGACCTTCGCCTCGGGAACCTTGACGGTCGCGGAATCCTTCCACATCCGGTCGGCCACGATCGCGAAGTCGACGGGGCCGTACCTCAACCGGGTGGTGTAGGGATCGATCCCCTGGCCGATCGGACCCGGAACCATACATTCGGGAAGATTCCCGACCTGTGTCCGATGGACCGCGTTGACCATGTCCGCGGAGAGCTTGTAGCCACCGGCATCCTGCTGGGTCATGCCGTCACGGGCCTTGGCGAGGATCCCGCCCGCTCCCCAGATGTTTCCGTGATAGACGTCATGGTCGTCGGGGATGATCACGCTCGGACGATCACGAACCAGCTCACCGAAGCTCCGCAGCCATCGCTGGTACTTGGTGTGATAGTCAAGCACGATCCGTGAACGATCGACGGGCGTCACGTCCCCTTCGTAGATCTGGTCTCCCGCGAAGAAGTAGAAGTCGGGGCGATGAACATCGACCCGCTCCACGAGATCCTCGTGGGGATACCAGACTCCCTGTCGATTCCAGGCCTTGTGAGCAGTCACGTTCTTGACGCAGTTCAGGCTTGCGATCCGCAGCGGGCGGTCCTCCGGAGGATCGTGCAGTTCGCCGATCCACTTGAAGGGACGGCCGTTGCATTCACCTCTGACCCGGAACCGACGTCCCATGTGCTCGTCGACGTCGGGAACCGCATATCGAACCGTGAAACTGCCGTCTTCGAGCACCTCGCTCGCGACCGGCCGCCACGCGCCGTCCCGCGTCTCCAGCTCCAGCGCAACCTCCCCCAGATCCTCGGCCTCCAGCGGCGGGAACAGGGCGGTGAGCCGAAGAGCATGCATTCCATCATCGTTGCGATCGAGGGTGTAGGTCGTCGCAAGGACCGGGCCCCAGGAGAGGTCCTCGTCGTCGATCCAGGCATCGAGATCCGAGGATCGGATCGACATTCCTTCGAATTCCCAGCCGAGCCGGGGCTTGCGCACCCCTCGATGCCCGACGAGGGCGAGCCCGCCATCGATCCGTTCCCGGGGCAGGTCCTTGACGACCGCGACTCCATGAATGAGATCACCCCCGCCCAGTTCGAGTCGAAGATCGAATCGATCACCCTTCCTCGGCGTGATGGTCACCGAGACCGTCACCGGCCCGGTGGTCATGCCGCCGTTGGCCAGCTGCACCTGCGAGCCCTCGACACTCCGGAGCGACTCCAGGGTCGTGTCGCGGGGGAGCGTCCAACTGAAGCCCCCCTGCTTCTCGGTCGAGAAGTCGATGATCCTCGGCGCCCGCTCGCCGTCCATGACGCACAGCATTCCTCCGTCGGGCGCCGGCACCTGCTGGACCATCGCGGTGAGTCGCGGATCGACTTCCGAACCACCGGCACCGAGGAGGATCCCGGCGAAGGCGTCGGCCTCGAGTGGAGCATCGCCCCAGGGCCGCACCGTGGTACGGATCACGATGGGCGCGGAAGGCGCATCGGGATCCAGTCGGAACTCGAGAGCATGAGCGGTCCGCACCGGAAGCCGGGCGTCGTCGTTCACCAGTCGGCCCTCGAGAATCCGCCAGTCCTGCAGACGGGAAGGCTGCCACCCTGCTCCGATCCAGCGGCGGTCCTCCTCCGCGTCGACCTGTACGAAGCGTTCCACCTCGTCCTGCCCGATCGGAGCGGCGAGAGCCTCGGGAACGGCGAAGCCGAGAAGCACCACGAGAAGGGCGGGGACGGTATCGAACGTGAAACGCCGGGGTCTGGACATCTGATCTTCCTTGGTTGAGCGGTTTGGAGAAGGGTATCTGCCGGCGACGAGTGGAGGGAGGTCGGGGCCGACTAAACTGATGCCATGCCGAACCTCCTCTCCATCATCGTGATCCTCATGAGCTCGACGCTCCAATCGTCTCCCCCGCCCACGGGTGAACCGCCCCTCGTGGTCCTCATCGCAGGCGACGAGGAGTATCGAAGCGAGGAGACGCTGCCGATGCTCGCGTCGATCCTTCGCCGCGATCACGGATTCCGGACCCGGATCCTCTTCAGCCTCGACGAGGACGGCCTGGTCGATCCGGAACGACTCGACCACATCCCCGGAACGGAGATCCTGGCCGATGCGGATCTCATGATCCTCTTCACCCGGTTCCGTGCTCTTCCCGAGGACCAGGTCCGACCGATCCTTGACTACGCGCGATCGGGCAGGCCGATCGTGGGATTGCGCACCGCGACCCACGCCTTCCGCTACCCGGGCGACCACCCGCGAGCCGATGCCCTCAACGACGACTGGCCGCAGGAGGTGCTCGGCCAGCGATGGATCACCCATCACGGCCACTTCGACGAGGGAAGCGCTCCGCTCACCGCGGTGACGCCCCTCGAGACCGATCATCCGACGATGAGAGGGGTCGGCCCGTTCGACGCATTCTCCTGGCTCTACCACGTCGATGGAGGCGGTGACTCGCTGCCCGACTCGGCGACCCACCTCGCCATGGGACGGGCGATCAAGTCGGGACATGGCGACTCCTCGCGCTTCCCCCGCAGCAATCCTGTCACCTGGGCGATCGAACGCACCGACGAAGGACTTCCCAACCGAGTGTTCTTCACCACCCTGGGACATCCCTACGACTTCCGGTCCGAGGATGCTCGACGAATGCTGGTGCAGGGCGTGCTGTGGTCGCTCGGAAAGGAGAAGTCGATTCCCGAGCAGGGGCTTCCGGTCGCCGCCCCCGCGGGATGGAAGCCCACCAACGCCGGCTTCGGAGGCCATCGCCGCGGCCGAACCACGGACGCCGCCATCGCGGAGCCGGACACGCACCCGCTGCCGTCAGAGGCCTCCGGACGACCATGATCGAAGACCCTGATTCCCGGATCGAGAATTGACTGCCTTCTCCGATCAGATATCATCGTTTTCTGGAAAGCACTTCGATCGAACCTTCGGTTCGACGCGTCTCACCCGTGGGTGAGACCTCTCTCGAGTGCACCTGAGGGAGTCCCCCGGATGACCAGGAGCCCATCGAAGCGACCGAAGCGGCACGGTTTCAGTCTCGTGGAACTTCTCGTGGTGATCGGAGTGATCGCCCTTCTGATCTCCCTGGTCGTCTACAGCGCCGGCACCCTCCAGAAGACGTCTCGCGGACTGACCTGCCTCTCGAACCAGCGGCAGCTCATGGTGGCATGGGACGGCTACGCCACCGACAACTCCGGTCGCTACGTCGCACCGGACACCAACCGGCATGAGTGGGACTGGGTCAGATCCGTCGGTACCAACCTCGGACCCGGGAACACCGAACGCGAGAGCGCGATCACCGAGGGCAGCTTCTGGACCTACGTCGGAGACCTTCGTCTCTACCGATCGCCGCTGTCTCAATCCGAGAACATCAGGACCTATTCCCTCAGTGCCTTCTTCAGCGACGGCGAGGGATCCGATTACTGGGGAGGCCCCCCCTCCTGGCAGATCGCGACCCGAAGCCGGATCCCGAAGCCGAGCGAGACGATCAGCGTCGTCGCCGAATTCGATCATCGTGGACACAACATCAACGGCTGGGGCATCAGTCCGTACGGCCCCGACTGGATCGACAAGCTGATGATCTGGGACACCGGCTACTTCAACTTCGCCTTCGCGGACGGCCACGTCGAGCGGTACAAGTGGGCGGGCGAGAGCTACACCGACAGCGATCCGATCGAGGTGGCGTTCATGCGGCCCCAGACCAACGTCTACTATCCGGGGCCGGACTGGGACTGGGTCTCGAAGAGACTCTTCCCCGGCAGCCGGGCCCTGTACGGAGGCTGGTGATCCGACCTCGGCCGACGATCCTGCTCGCCACGATGATCCTCACGATCCAGGGCTGTGGAGCCTCCGAGACGCCGGAGACCGATCGCGAGCCCGCAGGTCCCCGTTCACGGGGGCCCCAGGTCGACATGGAGGCGATGCTCGAGGACCCGAAGGTCGCCGCCTTCGGGAACGAGGCCGCGGGATATCGCGAGCTCATGTCCGAGCTTCGAACCCTCGATGCACTGATGGTCGAGTCCGGTCTTTCCGAGGCCGAGCGTGAACGTTGGAACGAGCTCGAGCGACAGGCGACCCTCGAACGCAATCGGCTGAACTCCATGATCTACGCCGCGGACGTCGACTCCGATCAACGAGCCGCGATGTGGTGGTTGATGCAGCCCGAATCCGCGAATCCCGCCGACGGCTGAACCGGTCACCGAGGTCCGCTGGCTCCGACCCCCGAGCTCAGGTTACATTCGTGGCATGACCCACCGTCACCAGACAACATCCCCTCGCAGGCTCGCGCTGGCGCTGCTCCTCCCGATCCTGTTCGCCGGCTGCGCCGCCAATCCGTTCGAGTCGAATTACGTGGGAAGAACCCAGGGGCTCGAAGGCGAGCCGGTCAGGCTTCCCGGCAAGCAGGATCTCCGACGACTGGGGACCGCCCGATTCGACATCGACGAGATGGCGAACACCCTCCCCGGAGACGAACAGGCCCTGGAGACCGCCCGGGCCGTGGGCGCGAACGCCTACTGGTGGACGAGCCGGCCGAAGTTCAATGCCGGCAACACCGCCTCCCGGCAGCAGAGACAACGAGGCCGGGTCGGTTCAAGCGCGGTGCACGGCATCTCATACGACGAGAAGTCCATCAAGTGGTACACCTACGAGGCCATCTTCTACGCGGACCGTCCCTCCGATTGAAGCGATCCGAGGGACTTCGCGGGTCACGACTTCGAGGGACACCGACATCCATCCGAATGAAGAGAACGCCCCTCGACGGCCGGAAGGCCGCCGAGGGGCGAATCATGGTCGTCGAACCAGGAAGTGCGGGACTCAGTCCATCCGGCTGAAGAAGGACATCAGGTCGATGGGTGCTCCGGAACCGCCCGAAGCCTGGTTGTAGATGTAATCGGAGTTGAGGACGCGATCGATGATCGCCCGGGCGTCCGCCAGGTGAGCCCTGGTGTACGGATCGAGACGGTTGCCGTCACGACTCAGAACCTCGCCGATCTCCTCCTCGAGGTCCCGAAGCTGGGCCCGGGCGAGACTTCCGACCGCGGTGGAACTGGCTCCGAAGCCGTTGTTCTCGCCTGCAAGATCGACGAGCCGCTCGAGGTGGCTCCTCTGCAGGTTGCGGCGAAGACTCGAGACATGAGGATCACTGGCGGTCCGGCGGCCCTCGGGGCGTTCGCCGAGCTCGGTCCAGACCGATGCCTTGACCGTGTCCATCACCTCGGGGACGGTCAGGACGTCCTCGTCGGGCTCGGCCCGGAACTCGTTGTCGTAGACCCGGTTGAGGGTCGACGGGTTGAGCAGCTGGGTGAGAGCCGATCGCTGGACGCCCGCGATCGAGGAGTGGATCGGATAGGTGGCGTCCCGCTGGGTGTCGCGGATGCCACCATCATCGAACCACTTCTCGACCGTCATCTTCCGGAGCAGTTCCGGGGTCAGGCCGTAGGCCGCATCGGGCATGGTGTTGTCGA
Organism: Phycisphaerae bacterium; assembly: GCA_002709295.1. GTDB lineage: Bacteria > Planctomycetota > Phycisphaerae > Phycisphaerales > SM1A02. The sequence goes on from PAQL01000012.1 coordinate 156,397, forward strand.
GGACGCAGGCCAGCGCTCGACGCTGCTGGTCGGCGGGGATCGACTCGATCGGGTCGAGTTCCATCCCCTTCTTGACACGGTTGACCGTCGAGCCGCCGATCCAGTTGCTCGCGATGCCGATCGCACCACGATGCTTTCGGAGCAGCATCTCGTAGGCCCGTCGAGCCTTCGCCCAGCCCTCGCCGTCGTCGACCATCTCATCGATGATCCGGGTGCGAAGCTCGACGACCATGGCGATCTGGGCATCGGCGTAGTCGAGCGGATTCTCGGCGTTGTCGAATCGGCGAGCCATCGGGTCGGGACCGCTGGTGTCCTCGTCGGTGGCGTAACGAAGCGCCGGCTCGTTGGAACGGGCCAGGATCTCCTTGGTGTCGCCGGGGGCGTACCCGTAGGCGATCGCCCACATGTCGTAGGGACCGATGGTGTTCGTGGTCCAGGGGCCCTGCACGACATCCTCGCCGAACGCGATGTTGACCGGCAGGTAGTCCATGATCGAGGAGGAGGTCGGACCCTCGAAGCCCTCGCTGTTCATCTCCTTGTAGGAGACGAGCTGCGAGCCCTTGAAGTTGTGTCGAAGCCCGAGCGTGTGCCCGACCTCGTGCATGATCAGGTCCTTCACCAGCGGCCCGATGAACTCCTCGGGCACGCCGTCGAGCGTCTGGCCGCCGTCGGCACCGAGCTTCGGACCCATGAGTCCGAGGAGGTCGGCGTTCATCCGCATGAAGCCGACGTCGAACGCCTTGCGGGCCGCGTTGGTGCAGGCGGTGACCGCGTGCTCGGTGCTCTCGATGGCCTCGCCGTCGGGGCCGGCTCCGGCCACGAGCTTGCCGATGCCGTCGTGCGACGGGTGCATCCCACGCAGTCCCTCGTCCTTGAGCTGGGCGTACCGCTCCGCGATCTGGCGGGCGACGTTCTCCTGCTCGTGACGCGGCGACAGCAGGACCCGGGGGTCGTACTCGGGACGGGTGGCGAGCCACTCGATGGTCTCGGTGCCGAAGGACTCCACCGAATCGTGGGGGATCTGGCGGTCCCAGGTGTCGACCCAGCCGCTGATGAATCCTTCGTCGATCACGATGTCGGCGTCGAGGATCTCACCGGTCTTGGGATTGGCCCGGCTGGGGCCGATCGCGAAGCCCATGTCGGCGTTGGTCCAGCAGATGAAGTTGTAGCGGGCATCCTCCGGATCCTTGTCCATGTGGGTGCCGGTGGTCTTGTCCTGCTGATACACGATGATCGCGTTGTCGAAGCCGACCTGCTCGAAGGCCTTGTTCCATTCGAGAAGTCCGTCCCGGACCCATCGGCGATAGCGGACGGGCACGGGGTGCTCGACGTAGAAGATGATGGGTTCCTTCGGCGGGCTCAGCTTCAGGCTCGGATCGGCCTTCTGGAGGTTCCACCGGTTGATGTACCGCTTCCAGGGGGTGTCCGCGGAGGGATCGCCGAGGTCCTTCACGCTGGTGGTGAAGTACCCGACGCGATCGTCGGCCATGCGAGGCTTGTAGGTGCTCCGCGCCGGGATCTCGGCGATGGAGTACGCCAGGGTCGCGAAGCGTCCGTTGCCAAGCGGCATCTCGTACTCGATCTCGACGTTGGTCGGGAAGGTCTTCGCCTTCTCCACGGTGACGAGACGGGAGTTCGCACCCGAGACCCGACCGCCGAAGAAGGTTCTCGCTCCACTCACGAACATCTGGTTCATGTCGATGATCGGGCCGCCACCGGGTCCCATGGTCAGGATCGGGATCTCGGTGATGACGCGGTCGGTGAAGACGCGGCCGGTCGCGGAACGACTTTCGGTGTCACCGGTGGAGATCGTCGCGAAGTTGGGCTCGATCAGGGCGAGTCGCTTGCCGAATCTCTTGAACCGGGCGTACTGATCTCCGGCGTGGACCGCCGAGGTCTGAATGCCTCCGGCCACCGTCCAGGACATGAACAGGTCCTGCTTCTCGAAGGTTCGAGGAAGCTCGGCGATGATCCGCTGGTCCTTCTTGTTCACCCAGAGTCGGTACATCCCCTTGGTGCCCTCGGGGGCGGCCACCTCGGTGAAGCCCTCGGAGATGCTGGCGAACGGGGGGAAGTCGGGCCGGGCAGCCTGTTGCGAGGACGCCGCCATGGCGATCGCCGGCGCGGGGGCGATGAGGCCGGTGAGACCGGCGGCACCTGCGAGAACGAGAGTTCGGAACTGGCCCATGAACGAAGACTCCATGAAGTGAACGATCTGACGTCGGCGGATGGTCGGCCGGCCGGAGAACCGGGGACGCCATGAACCGCAAATGATACGGTTCCGAAGCGGCCCGCCCCTGTAATTCGTAGGCGAATCAACCCTCTTACCACGCGGATTCCAGCAGGTTTCCGGGGGTTCCCACCCCTCGAGAGGGATCGGTTTCCGCCCGGTGGTCGGCTGAAGACTCGCCCGGGTCAGGATTCCCGAGGCAGGCTGACCCGAAAAAATCGTTTTTCAGGCCCAAGAACGCGGTTTTTGGAGCCGAGATCCGATCTCCGCACACTGAAGAACCGCACGACCCGAAGTCGAAGTCTCGACTCGCTGACCACCAGCACGGGGTGGAGGATGCTGGGCTGAAATCGGCCTGAAGGCCCGTGATCAGCACCCTCAACCGGGGCCGAGTCCATGCCACTCGGCGATCACCGCGAGCAGATCCGTCACATCAACCCGGCCATCACAGTTGGTGTCACCGAGGCATGAGCCCGAACAGGCCCCCCAGCCGTTGATCACCCCGAGCAGATCACTCACATTCACGGTGCCGTTCCCATCGACGTCGGCACCCGTGACGCTGAAGCTCAGCACTCGTCCCCCGCCCCCGTTGGAGGGTCCGGTGGCGGATGCATGGAGATGCCCATCCTCCACCTCGATGTCGCTTCCCAGCCTCTCCAGCCGCGCCTCGGAGGCCCGGTAGATCCGAGTGCACCCCTCGGTCCCGTCGATGGGAATCCCGAACACCGCACCGGTGTTGGTCCAGCCCCGGTTGAAGGAGGTGCCCGGCGCTCCGACGAAGAGGATGCCTTCCTCCAGATCCAGACAGTCACCGAATTCGATGACCGACATGTCCTCCACTGCCGGGGCCTCGATCATGTCGATCATCGACCACTCACCGGGGGCCTCCTCTCGATAGAGGATCACCACGCCATCACCATCACGCCCGGGTGCCGAGACCGCGGCATGGATCCCGTCGATCGCGACGGCGCTTCCGAAACCATCGAAGTCATCGAATGCGCCGCCCGGCACCGCCGGTGGAAACAGCGAGGCAAGGAGATCGAGACGGGGCGGGCCGGTCTTGCCTCCGGTGCTCACCGCGTAGATGTGGGCCGCCCCAGGGTCACCGGACCCGGGATCGGGAACCGAACCGACGATGACCCGTTCGGATCCGGCGTCGGCGGCCATCGACAGTCCGAAGACCCCGGCCGGGCCCGAGCCCCTGGCACGAGGCAGCATGCCGAGCGACGCAAAGTTCGTGGTATCGAAGACCTCGACACCACCCCGCAGTGCGATTCCACTCTGGAAACCGGCGATGCCGACCAGAAGCACGTCCTCGCGAAGCAGGACGGTGGAGCCGAATCCCCAGCTGACATCGCGATCCGATGGCTCGATGACGTGCTGGATCACTTCCGTGTCCTCGAGCCCGATGATCGACACCCGCCCCAGATCCGGTCGCTCCCCGGGATCGCCCGGATCCTCGCGCCAGGGCTCCCCCACCGCCGCTCGAAGTCCATGCAGGTCGACCGCACTGCCGAAGCGCGGGCAGGCTCCGCCGGAATCGTATGACATGCAGGAGGTCCGATCGCCGGGACCGACATCCTCTCCGTTGAGAATCACCGGATCGAGGCCCGAGGAGAACAGGACCGCCCGTCCCCATGAGCCTCCATTCTCCTTCAATCCCAATGGATCCCCGACCAGCAGTCGTCCCTGATCGAACGCGATCGAGCGGCCGAAGCGGTACGGTTCCGCGCCGTTTCCAGATCCCTCCTCGGGATTCTGCATCACGAGGAACTCCTGTCGCACCTCTCCGGCGTCGGAGGGACGGTCATCGAATGCCCCGAGGATTCCAATGAGGATCACGGCGGCAGCACGGCCGGTACGGGTCGCGGTGTTCATGTCCTGGAAGCTCCATATTGCTTCCTCGCCCCACGGGAAGCGTGCATCCGCTTCAGGCGGGGATCGATCTGCTCCAGAATCCGATGCAACCAGCTCATCGGTCCCGACATGCATGACATGACGAGCGGGGAGGCTGCTCTGGAAGCTCTTCGTGAACACCACCTGAAACGATCTGTTCAGGAGATCTGTAGGCTCGGCCGGTTCCCCGAGGCAACTCCCGGGCTCAGGAATCCCGCCGGTGCACCGGCGAGGTGATCGGGCGTTGATCCACGTCGGGCCCGACGACCCCGACCGCGGCATGCCCGGGGCCCGAACCCTGGGAATGAAGGACCTTCAACCGGACCTTCCCCCCCTTTCGAAGCGGAATCGGATCCGTGACCTGGCCGGGTCGACCCTCCCATGAGTCGGGGTCGGTCCACCCACCCAGACGGGCGGAACCCAGCAGGAGCGCCTGATCGTCGTCGGATCGAACCTCCAGCAGGGCGAAGTCGTCGGCGGAGAGCATGAAGCGGTACTCGCCGTCGCGTGGAGCCGTCCAGGTGCCGGTCAGACGTGTGGCGACCGAAATCCCGATGTCCGGCGGAGTCGAGAGGTCGACGACCCGGTTCCGACGATCGGGCTTTCGATCGAAGACGTCGATGCCGCTCGGATCCTGCTTGGGAACGCCCGACCACGACTCGAAGAGGAACTGAGGCTCGACGATGCAGCCGAGCGGGATCGGTCTATCGATCCCCGACCGCGGCACCTTCCACCCGATGCTCAGATGATCGGCGCCACTGACGTCTCGATGTCGCGCCTCGACGTAGCACCGCTGCCCCTTGATCAAGGTGACGGGTCGGGACATCTGCCCGGATCCATTGAAGTCGTCCGGTGCGGTGAACCCCGTGACACTCGCCACCACCATCGCGTTCTTCGAATCACCCTCGGGAGCGATCAGAAGCACCGCATCGTCGTCGGCGGCGATCGCGAATCGATACGCCCCGGTGGCCGGAGCCTCGATCCATCCCCGGATCCGCTGCACGAAACCGTCGCCGAGATCATCCGCGCCGACCGGAATCGTGACGATGTCGACACGATCGGGCGTCGACCCGAACGTCGCGGCATCCCGAAGGGCCTCGGCAGGCACCCGGCCCATCCAGACCTCGCGCGCGAAGACGAATGGACGTTCCGGATCCGGACCGGCCTGGGCTCGGGCCGTTTCGGAGACGAGGCCTCCCAGGACCATGGAAAGGACCACCACCGCGATCCTGCGAACGCTGGTGGTGAAGAGGGGGCTGTGCATGTCGATGGCTCCTGATCCGGTCGTCGCGCCCATCGCGATCGAGGCAGGGTGAGCGTACCCTGCCCACCGAAGCAGGCATGGAGCGTCGGTCCCCTTCGTGATTCGAAGCAGCCAGATGTCCGATCTTCTCGAGAGCCTTCGACAATCCTTCGCTGATGCGGTGACCCGACACGCGAGGCTCGTCCACCTCTCCATCGCCGTGACGCTGCTGACGATTCCGTTCGTGATCGTCCCACCTTTTCTCGGCTCCCGGAGGCCCACCACCTTCCGCATGGTGCTGGCGCTCATCGTCTTCCCGATCGCCGTGATGGCCGGGCAGGCGAGTGAGGCGTGAGAGACCGCCCGGACGGTGGTCGAGGCGAGGCTGCCGGGCCGGCAGGCCCTGGATGTCCTTGCACGGCACGCGACCATCGGCGAGCGAATCCCCCTGCTGATGGCCTGACCGCGGTTCTGGTCGGATCGATCGCGATCAGGATTCGCTGGGGCCGACTCGGCTGCAGCGTGCTCGCCATCGGCGTCGCGGTGACGAATGCGGCCGTGATGGTGATCGCATCCGATGACGGAGGCCGCCTGGTCCATCACCCGGACCGCACCCCCGGGGGCTGGAATCAGGACTGAAATCGGCTCTCCAACCCTCGAAGAGAGGTCGCCGTCGACCCAATGGCGGCAAAGCCTCTCGAAATGGTCGGCCGATCGGCTAGGGTTGTGGAGGTCTCTTCACGACGACTTCGGAACTTCGGCGGAATCCATCCGGTATGTCCCCGTTCAGAGCATCATGAGATTCACGGCCTGCATCATCCTCGCCACGGTGTTCACCGCGTCCATCGCTCGCGGTGACGGCCTGTTCTCCGAACGGATCACCCGGGTGACCATCCCGGTCGACGGCGAGATGCTCGAAGTGGATTTCATGCCCGCCGATGTCCGGGGCCCCGACTTCAGGATCCTGGTCGCCGACGGTCCGCTCCTGGTCGAACACCCCGCCCCGACCTCGAGCGAGATCGTGATCGGGAGGATCAAGGGCCGGGACGACCTCCTGGTGACCGGACGACGTGATCGGCGGGGGGGGGACGACATCAGGATCCGCTCCCGGATCGACGGCGCCCTGCACATGGCCTGGATCGACGAGCGGGGATCGGGCGCCCATCGCGTCGAGCGGATGGCCGACCGGACCTGGTCGGATGATCGCTGCGGCAACACCGGTCAGGCGATGATGGGACCGCATCCGGACCGGATCCCGCCGGCGGGCGACCTCGACCGGACGGAGCGTCCTGTTCCCGTAGGTCATCAGATGGCCGATCGCGACCACGCCCGACTCTCCCAGAGCTGCATTCGCGTGGTGCAGATCGGCCTGGACATCGATTTCGAGTATCTCAGCGACGTCGGCGGTGACGTCGACGAAGCGATCCTGCGGGTCGAACAGAGCATGGCGGAGTGCGACGAGCTCTACGCGACCCAGGCCCGGGTGGACTTCGACATCACCCGGATCGTGGTGCGCACCGATCCGGCCACCGATCCCTACCAGGGAGTCGAGGGGGCCGGCAACCTGCTGGAGACGCTGCGAGCCGAATGGAATGCGAACCAGCAGGATGCGGAGTTCGACCTCGGTCATCTGATCTCGGGCACTCCGGCGAGCGACGGGATCCTCGGACTCGCATGGGTCGGCGCCCTCTGCACCAACTACTGCTACGCGATCAGCCGGACCGATTCCCCGGGAGTGATCGCCCATGAGATCGGTCACAACCTCAGCCTCCCCCACTGCGTCGATCCGGCCTGCACCGCCATGTGCGGGGCCTGCATGGATCTCGGTCCCCTGAGTGCCGCGCAGGTCCGCTCCTACACCGCGGCCTCGGGTTGCACCACGGGATCCCCGGGATACGGAGAACCGATTCCGCCCTACGCATCGCCGGACGCGATCACCACCACCACGGGGAACGTGATCATCGATCCCGTCGCCAACGACGTCGACGGAAACTGCCATGCGATCTTCATCTCCTCCTTCCAGGAGGTCTCCGATGCCGGAGGCAACGTGACCCAGCGTCAGGACGGGCGGCTCGAATACCGGGCTCCTGCCGGATTCGCCGGTCCGGATCGCTTCGAGTACGTCGTGGAGGATGAGACCGGCCTCACCGATGAAGGGGTCGTCACCATCGATGTGACCTTCACGGGGACCGTCATCGTCTCCAGAGACTGCGCCGAATCGTCATTCGACGGGATTCAGGAGGCGATCAGCTTCGCCCATCCGCAACTGGGTGGAGAGATCCTCCTCGGCCCCGGGACGTGGGTCGGACCATTCACCACGGATCGACCGATCACCATCAGATCGATCGAAGGTCCCGACCTGACCCGCCTCGTGAACCTCGTCGACGATTCACCGATCCTCACCATCGGGGCGACCGCGGGCGACGTCAGGATCGAGGGCCTGACCTTCAGCCGGGCGTCCCACGGCGCCGTGCAGGCGACGGGAGATCGCGTCGATGTCGAGAACTGCCGCTTCGTGTCGTGCACCAACGACACCGAAGGAGGCGCGATCCTCCTCGATTCGGGGTCGGCCAGCATCATCGGATGCCGCTTCGACGACTGCATGGCTCCGACCGGCGGAGCGATCTTCGCGAGGACCGGCGGCTCGCTCAAGGTCGAGGACTCCGACTTCCACAGGTGCACCGCGACCGAGAGCGGAGGCGCGATCCGGGCGGAGTCCCTGATCGTTCGAATCAACCGCACGACCATCGGCACCGCCTCCGCCCCGATCGGAACCGCCGGGTTCGGCACGGCCTTCAGACTGGTCGACACCGTGGTGTGTGGAAGCGGCCCCAGCCCCTTCGAGGGTTCGGTCCTGGACATCGGCGGCAACGACCTTGGAGGCGAGTGCGACTGCGAATCGGCCCCGTGGCGGATGCCTTCCGATTGCGACGACGACGGCATCGACGACCGGTGTTCGACCTCGGATGGTTCGGTTCCTGATCAGGATCGCAACGGACTTCCCGATGCGTGCGTCCCCTCGCTCCCGGTGTTCCCCACCCGCTGGTCGATCGAATGCGGTGGCAACGGACACTGGTACGAACTGGTCGTGCCTCGCGACCAGGTCACCTGGTCGCAGGCCCGGGACGACGCCCGCACCCGGGGAGGGACCATCGTCTCGCTCGCCCTCGAGTCCGAATCGGAGTTCGTCTTCAACCGCGTGGCTTCCGCGCCTCGGGGCTGGGATGGTGTCCAGGGCCCGTGGATCGGTCTTTCACGTGTGAACCAGACCTGGGTCTGGAACGACGGAAGCCCGCTCGATTTCACCAACTGGACACCCGGACAGCCCGACGGATCCGGGAGCTCCGCCTGCCTGTGGAACGGCTCCGGCATCACCGATCTCTGGGACGATCAACCGACGAACACGCTTCACAAGTCCTACCTCGTCGAGTACGACGGGGAGGACTGCGATCAGGACGGCCTGCCTGATGCGTGGGAGATCTTCATCGGATTCGAGGAAGACCTCGACGATGACGGAATTCCCGACGACTGCTCCGTCGTTCCCGGCGATCTCAACGGCGACGGCATCGTGGATGGAGCGGACCTCGGACTGCTGCTCGGCGCCTGGGGAACCGCAGGCCCCGGCGATCTGAACGGATCGGGCATCGTCGACGGAGGGGACCTTGGTCTTCTTCTCGGGGCGTGGACGGGCTGAGGTGATCAGAAGTCCAGCGGCTCGAGGAGCTCCGCCCGGTCGCCGTCGATGAGCGCCTGCCACCTTCGGCCGGCGTGATCGACCACTTCCGCATAGAGGCGACCACGCTGCGACGCATGCCGACCGTTCGATTCGATGCCCGGGGGCAGCGCCGCATACATCGCGGCGATCCTCAAGGTGCCATCGGGTCCGAGGACCTCACGATCGATCACATCCGTCAGGGTCATCCGCGACCTCCCGAAATCATCGGCGACGCACCCGGATGTCCCGGGTGCGGAACGGACCGGATCGAGACCGGTCCCTCGGGAAGACTCGAATGCACCCGTTCTCTTTCGCGAGAACCCGGAGATCGACTACGGAAACGGGATCAGCCGCCCCCGCCCGATTCGATCTCCACCCTCGCGGTTCGGACCGGAGCGGCATCCTTCTCCCAGCCGCGAACGTATTCGAACACCAGCGTGGCCTTGCCGGTCCCCGTCGCCTTGACCAGGAACCTGGTCAGACCGCTCGAACCCATGCGATCGGGATCCGCAGGCGTGAAGACGGGATCGCCGGACATCTCGAGAAAGGACGGCAGGCTCCCGAGCAGACGCCAGGCGTACCCCGTCCCCGCGTGACCGGGGAGATCGAACGCCATCAGCATTCCCGGCCGGGTGCTCTGCCGGGTGGTCGAATCGGTGTGCAGCACGTCCACGATGTCGGGCTGGACCATGGTTCGCCGGACGGGAGCGGAGTCACAGCCGACCGCGATTCCCCCGGACATGCCGGCGGCGATCACGAGGGAGAGGCATCTGCGTGCGAACCTTGCATCGATGTTCATCATGGGGCTCCATGTCGGTCGGGAGCGAGGACGTTAACCGCTGGACGACATCGGCAGCCGCCGCCGGTCGGCGACACGGGTGATGTCATCCCTTGAATCGCGACATGCCGAGAAACCGGACGTCATGCGCCGCGTCGAGGCCGAGCCCCAGATCGGCGATCCGCTCCCCGAGAGCGGGAGCGAACTTGTAACCGTGCCCGCTGAAACCCGCCGCGACCACGACTCCGGACCGGCCGGGCACGCGGTCGATCACGAAATGCTGGTCGAGCGACATGGTGTAGAGACAGGATGCCGCTTCGTGGGGAGGTTCCAGCAGCCCGGGGAGGTAGTCGGAGACATCCCGGTGAAATCGGGCGGTGACCTCCGCAGCGATCTCGCGATCGACATCCTCGGGATCGACCGCAGGTCCGGGCCCGTGGAATCCGATCTTCACCCCCGAGGGGCCGACCTGTCCCGCATGTGCGGGGACCCCGTAGTAGACCCCGTCTCCGAAACGCCCCTCGTCGTCGATCAGCCACGCCGGCATGCGGGATGAATCGATCTCCGATCCGCGTCCCTCGGTGGAATCACACCAGACGATCACCTTGCGCTGGGGCTCGAGCGAGGCACTGGAGAGTTCCGGCAGCAGTGTGCGCGTCCAGGCCCCCGCGGTGACGATCACCGCCGATGCCTCCAGTCGACGCCCATCACAGATCACCACCGGGCCACCCTCTCCCTCCTCGATCGCCCGAACCTCGAGACCGGTGAGGATCCGGGCTCCGTGACGACGGGCCACCTCGAGATGAGCCGCCACTCCCGTCTCCGGGACCACGAAACCGGCATCCGGCTCGAACAGCCCTCGGTGATCGTCCGGAACATCGAACATCGGCCATCGGCGCCGAAGATCATCCGGCTCGATCTCCTCGGCCACGATTCCATGTCGGGCCGCCGCCGACAACGACTCGCGAAGCACCTCGCTCTTCGGGCCACCGGTCAACAGCACGCCGCATCGCTCGAGGCAGCGACGGCCGGTTTCGGACTCCAGACGTTCCCAACCTTGGAAGGCGTCCCGAGCCAGCGGAACATAGTCGGGGTGCTCGAAGTAGGCGGCCCGGATGATCCGGGATCCGCCGTGACTGCTTCCCAGATCGTGCGGCGGCTCCAGACGGTCGATGCCGATGACCGGCACCCCTCGACGGGCGACCGCCGCCAGCGCCGCCGATCCGATCCCTCCCAGACCTGCAACGATGATCGGAGCCTGTGTCATGAGTCGGGTTCCCGCTTGCCGGAACGATGACGGTTTCACAGGATCCTGTCCACCCTGACGTCGAGAAGGCCAATCGATCGTTTGCCGACTCCCGTGAAAAGAAGACCGGCTCCGCCCGAGGGCGGAGCCGGCTTTGAAAAGGGGTCTCGACAACCGACGAATCAATCGTCAAGACCCCGGACGAAAGAGTCAGGATTTGTCCTTCATGGACGACCGAATGTTAGCCTCTGAACCCGTTCGAGAAAGTCCGGGGCGAAAGTTCCAGGATTTTTCCCGTTCGATCATGGAGGATCAACCTCCATAATCGATCCGGGTCGCCTTTTCGGAAGAAAGAGTACCGAAATGCCAAGTACCAAGGATGCCATGGAGCCTTCCTCCTCCAAAGAGGGGACCAGGGAGCGATTGATGGCCGCGATGATCAAGGTCGTGGGCTCGGAGGGTCTTCATGCGGCGAGCGTCCGCACGATCGCGAAGGCGGCCGGGTGCAACGAAGCCGTCCTCTACCAGCATTTCTCCAGCAAGCTCGCGATGCAGCAGGCGATCTACGAGGAGATCGTCACGGAGATGGCCACCGAGAAACGGGAGATCGCGAACACCGCACGAGAACCCGAGGAGCTGATCGACCGGTGGGTCGAGGCGACCTACCGCTTCTACGACCTGAAGCCCTATGCATTCGCGTACGTGTACATGTCGTACCCGCCTCTGCAGCCGACCGACCCATCGTTCATCGGGCTCAACTCGAAGATCTTCCTCGACGCTATCAAGGCCCTGACCCCGCCTCCGGGACATCGGATCGACACGTCCGCCGGCAACTTCGCGGTCTTCCGCGCCTCCCTGCTGGGCCCGCCCCGCGAGATCCACTCCGGAGAGATCTCCGGCAATGCCATGGACTACGTCGAAGTCACGGCACGCTGCGCCCGCGCGATCCTGATTCGCACGATCGACTGAGTGAGCACCCTACTCCTCAGAGAGTCGCCGCACCTCTGGAATCGCCGAATCGATCGATCGGAGCACCGGCGGCCCGACCCATCGAGACGAAGAGATCGCACAGAGGCGTCCTGCGCTCGTGTCTCACCAGGCGACCTGATGCCGCGCCTCCACCACGCCCGGCCACCACGATCGGAAGATCGTGATGATCGTGGCGGTTTCCATCCGCGATCGCCCCTCCGAAGCAGATGAGTGAATCATCGAGCAGTGTTCGATCCGGTCCGGTCTCGATCGATTGGAAATTCAGAACGAGATTCGCGAAGCGCTCGTTCTGCCATCGATTGATCCTGCGGATGGCCTCGATCTTGCCTTCGTCGCCGGCATGATGGGAGAGGTGATGGTGTCCCTCACGGACATCGATCTCGGGGAAGGTTCGATTCGATCCCTCGTTCGCCCACATGAAGCTGCAGACCCGGGTGAGATCGAGCCGGAACGCGAGAGCCATCAGGTCTCCCATCAGCTCGACGTGCTCCCGGTAGTCGCCGGGCACGCCGCGCGGAAGCTTGTCGAGCCCCCACCCCGACGGGTCCTGGGCCGCCGATTCGACCTTCTCGATGCGGGACTCGATGCCACGAACCCCGTCCAGATACTCCTCGAGCTTCTCGCGATCCCGGCCACCGAGTCCGGCCGAGATGCGACGGGCATCCGACCGCACCACATCAAGGATGCTCTGCCGCCGGCGAAGGCGTCGAGAGCGCGCCGCTTCGGACTCTCCTCGCGGACCGGTCATGAACAGACGCTCGAAGACGGCGCGGGGGCTGGTCTCCTTGGCCACCGGGGATCGAGGGGATCGCCATGCGATGTTGGCGCTGTAGGCACAGGAGTAGCCCGAGTCGCATGTACCCGCGGTCATCGCCGGCTCGCATCCCAGCTCGAGGCTGCTGAAACGAGTGGTCCCCCTGAAGTGTTCGGCCAGCTGCTGGTCGATGGAGATGCCGTTCATGATGTCGCGACCCGCGGTCTTGCGAGGATGCGCGCCGGTGAGGAAGCAGGCTGCGCTCCGTGCGTGGTCTCCGGGGCCGTCTCCCAACGGTCGGGCGTTCTCGTGCCCGAGGCCGGTGTGGATCGAGACATGTTCACGGATCCGATCGAAGGGCTCGAGAAGCGTGGGCAACCGATCGGGAAGCGGAACCGCACCGGTGGGTGAATCGCCCCTCCCTCTCCCGGGAATCCACTCCGGAGCATGCACCCCGTTCGGCATGAAGAGGAACGCCAGCCTGGCGGGCGACACCGCGGCGGCACGTGATGCGGCGCGGGCCACCCGACCGGTTCCGGTCGGCATCATCGCCTCGAGCCACGGGAGCGCCATCGCGGTTCCCATTCCACGAAGCACGGCGCGTCTGTCGATTCCTGACTTCATGGTTCAAATCCCGACGTGCATGAACTCATCCGTTCGAAGGTACATCAGGGCCGGACCCCGGACAATCAGCTATCGACGAGTATCGACGGACGCCGCCGAAAAGCGTCGCTTCGGACGATGATTTCCACCGCTCTGGCCACGGTCGGCCGTTCCATCAGCCCCCGCTGGATCTCGTCGATCAGAGGTTCATCCCGCCATTCGGGGCCACGCCCGAGGGCGAAGACCATCAGATGCTTGGCGAAGGACCTCAGCAGGGCGGGGTCGCGCACCAGCATGTCGCGCAGATCGAAGGGGCCGTCGATCACGGTGCCGTCGGGAAGAAGTCCCGCCGCATCGATGTCCCCTCCCCCGTCCGGCATCCGCCATCTGCCGGCGGCATCCAGAGGCTCCATCGAGAAACCGAGGGCATCCATGCGCAGATGACACGCCGCACAATCGGGGTCGGCGCGGTGCGCCTCCAGCATCGCCCGAAGCGACTGCGCCTCGTCGGCGTCGTCGGCGGCGCTTGGAAGCTGGTCGACGCCCGGAGGAGGCGGGGGCGGAGGCGAGTCGAGCAGGGATTCGAGCACCCACTTCCCTCGCTTCACCGGAGAGGTCCGGGTGGGATTGCTGGTCGACATGAGCACGCTCGCATGCCGGAGAATCCCGAGTCCGGCCTGCGGCACGCCGCGGGAGCCCAGATCGATGCGGCGAAACCCCCTCTCGGGAAGTCCCAGCTCGTCGGGATCCCAGCCGTAGTGTTCTGCGAGCCTTCTGGAGAGCCAGGTCCTGCTCGAGGAGAACAGTTCGGTGATCGGCCGGTCCTTCTCGACGATCTCGGTGAATGCACGAACCGTCTCCTCCCGCATGTCGGCCAGCGTGCCGGGGTCGATCTCCCCGAAGCGGGCGGGATCGGGCTCGAGTCCCTCGATGCCGTCGATGTGCAGCCACTGCACCGCGAATCGTTCGGCGAGAGCGCGGGGGGCATCGGTTCCCAGGAGTCTCCGCGTCTCCCGCAGGATCCCGTCCTCGTCGTCCAGAAGCCCGCGCCGGGCGGCGTTCATCAACCGTTCATCCGGCGGTCCCCCGCGAAGGAAGGAAGCCAGTCGCCGGGCGATCGAGTGACCGTCCAGCGGAACGCTTCCATCCTCGGCGACTTCGGCATCCTCGCGAGCCCTCTCCACCCGGTAGAGGAACTCGGGACTGATCAGTGCATAGAGCACGAGGGCCTTCTGGATCTCCATCCTCGAGGGCCTCCCCCCGGCGTCGGAAACGACCTCCGCGGTGGCGATCAGACGATCCGCGACCTCCATCGCCTCGTCGGACCCGATGCGACGCCCCCAGCATCTCTCCAGAAGGTCGCGGGCGGCGAGTGCGGTCCCCCTTCTTCGATCGGCGGTGGTCATCCTCGCGTCGAGCGATCTCTGGAACGCGGTCGGTTCGCCGGGATCCAGCGGACCGATCAGTCGGATGTCGGCCACCAGGGCGTTGCGGTCGGCGGGCCTTCCATCGGGACCGGTCCGCTGGTAGTAGTCGTTGAGGAAGACCGCTCCGATCCGCACCGAGGAATCGGACGACTCGAACTCGACGGAATGAGTCGCCGGATCGAGACGCGGCTCCGGCACATCGACCTCGAGGACCGTTCCACGATCGATCCGGAGCCCGAACCGGACGGGTTCGTCGCCCGCCTGCTGGCCGGCGAGATCGAACTCCACCCGATAGCGGCCGGGCCGAGGAAGCTGCCCCACCACGAAGACCTCTCCTCGACGGTTGAGCTGCACTCCCCCGGGGCGGGCCTGCCCCCCGCGGAATCGTTCATGCGGGAACGTCCGGGTCTCGGCCAGCGGCACTTCCGGGTCGATCACGACCCTTCGAGCGATGTACTCCGCCAGATCGATCATCTTCTCCACGTGGAGCGGAGACGTGGAGAGCACCTCGCCGAGGTGGTCGAATCCATGTCCCACGTCATCGGCGGGAAGTCCTGCGAGTTCCACGTCCAGACCCTCGATCTCTCCGAAGAGATCGACCAGCGTGCGTCGAAGTTCGCGGCGACCGATCCTTCGGATGGTGACCGCGGGAACGCCGGCGTCCATCGAACGTTCCGAGAGGATCCGACCGGCCTCCTCGATGGCCGCCTCGTACTCCTCCGCCCGCGGATTGAACTCGGCCGCCTCCTCCGGGGTGAGGGTCGCATCCACCGGAGGCATGTCGCGAGCCCGCAGACGATCGCGAAGCCGGAGCAGAAGCTCGGGGTCGATCCCCGGATCCCGGGGATCCCCGGCCACGGACTCGAGGTCGACACCGCCGACCGCACGGCGAGAACCGTGACAGTCGAGACAGTGGGCATCGATCATCCGGGCGAGACCGTCCTCGTCGTCCGGATGCGGATCCGACGGCGTCGATGGGCCTGCGGTGATCGGAGCCGAAGAAGTCGATCCGCCCGCGGCCAGACAGGCGGCGATCGGCATCATGAGGATCCCGAAACGCAACAGGAGCGAACGATTGATCGCCCTGCCGATCAAGATCCGTTCTCGTCATCCGGTTCGTCGAACAGAAGCCCTCGAAGTCCGAGCGGTGCGGGACGGTCGTCCCTGCCCTCCCCCTCCTTGGACTCGACGAAGTCGACCATCCTCGAAAGGTCGCCATCCTGTCGGGCGGCGGCGACCGCGCCCACCCACACCTCGAGATCCTCCTCGTCGAGCGTTCGTTCCCAGAAGGCGACCTCGGCGAGATCACGCCCCACCAGGACCACCTCGCCGAAGACCTCCGTCTGGACCTCCCGATCCGGCACCGCCCAGCTCGCGTGGAACACCGGTGGTGCCATGCGCCTGCGCTGCTCGGGTGGATAGAGCCTGGTCTCGAAGGTCACGGTGCCGAGGCTCTCGTCCCAGTTCCCGTTGGTCACGAAGGGCTCGGCACCGGTCTCCAGCACCACTTCGCTCTCGAGCGGGCGGTCCCCGCCACCGATCGGAATGCCGAAGGGTCCCGGCATGTCGATGAAGCGATTCCCGGAACGGAGCTTCGACTTGTCCTCCTCGCTGATCGCGGGCGATGCCAGCATGACCTCGGCGGCATCCTGGGAGGTGTTGACCCACCAGAGGAAGGAGAGCCCCAGCAGGATCAACTGGTCGTTCTCGGGACCGATGCGACCGGGCTTCGCCTCCGGAACGAATCGCTGGACGGACCGCTCGATGATCGGATCCGCCAACGTGGTCCGGGACCAGTTCCGTTCACCGGCCGAAACCCATCCATCGATGCCCGAGAGCAGCACCAGCTGACCCTCCTCGGCGGTGATCCATCCGCGTTCGACGGCGAAGCCGATCAGCGGCGTGAACACCTGGACCTGGAACCACTCGTCATCGGTACGGGGTCCTCGAGCCTCGGGTGCCCGGAAGCGGTAGTCGACACGCTGTCCCTGCTGGACGAATCCATTCGCCGTGAAACGCAGGAACGCGCTCATCAGATCCGGGACGAGCTCCTCGTCGGCGAAACGCCGCCATTCGGAGCGGGCCTCCTCATCCTTGATCCGGCCCTCGAAGAACGCGACCCCCAGTTCGATCCAGAGCCTGCCCGCATCCATCCGGGAGCGGAACGCGGTCCAGTCGTCGCGCACGTCCCCGAACTGTTCGATGTAGAGGTAGCTGGTGCCGAACTCCCCGGGCAACGAGGACCAGCCGTTGCGGTTTCCGACCTCGCTGGGAAGCTCTCGATCCTTGAACGCGGCCTCGAAGCGCACCCCATCCTTCCCCTTGTCCCGACGGGAGGGGCCGGCCTCATAGGCCTCGGAAAGCCTCTGCAGATCATCGACGTCGGCGCGATTGGTCTCGAAGATCCTCTCCGGTCCGGACTCGCCCGCCCGCATCTGGATCTTCACCTGTCGATTCGTGCATCCGGTCGCGAGCATCCCCGCCGTCAGACCCAGGCATGCGAAGGCGTGGACGGCCCTCACCCCGGGATGATTCCGAAGGCGGCTTCGACGTGGTTTTCTCATGGCCCAATCGTAGCCGCAGGAAGCGCACGATCCATGGGTGCGATCATCAATTCCGAAGCGCTCGCACCAGCCATCCTCGAGCCCCCTCCTCGTGACGGATGGTCTCGTAGCGGCACGCTTCGAGGTCGGTGACCCGGAATCCCGCGTTCTCGAGGCACTCCCGGAGCTCCTCTCTCGCGTATCGCCGAGGGCCTCCGGGGCTCGTCTCGGCATCGCTGAACACGATGGTCACCAGTTCCCCTCCGGAGACGAGGGCCTCATGGAGTCCGGCGAGATACCTGGGGCGATCCGCATCGGAGAAGACATGAAGCACGCCGGCATCGAGAATCGAACCGAAGGGACCGTCCGGAACCTCCTTGCGAAGATCGCATGTCGACACGCGGCCTCGATCCTCGAACCCGGCCTGCCGGAGCTGTTCACGAGCCCTCCGGGTCGCCGCGGGAACGAGATCCGCGCCGACGACCTGCAGGTCCTTCCGGTGATGACAGACCGCGACCAGGTTCTCACCCGTGCCGCACCCCGCATCGAGAAGAGGGCCCTGCGACAACCAGCCGCGTTCCAGCACCTCGAGGACCGCGCCCTGGGCACGATCGATGCACCATGCGGGGGATCCGGAGTCGTACGCAAGCTGGAAGTCCTGCGAGGGGACGCCTTCGGGCCCTGGAATGGGCGGAGTTCCGGTCATCTCGCCTCCATGCCGGATGATCCCGTTCCGAGCGACCGCATCAACTCCCTCAACCCTTCCGACTCGGTTTCAGGAACGTTCCGCCCCAGCTCCTCGAGGGCGATGGTCGGAACCACGATATCCACGTCGTCATCCTCGTCCCGATCGGCTGGGAGTCGACCGGAGACCACGACCTCGAGATCGACCGCCCACCAGAAGTGCACCCGCTCCCCGGGTCCGAGCACCGACTCCACTCGAAGCACCAGCCGATCCGCCTCGCCCTCCACGAGATGAGACCGCCATTCGGGTTTGAGTTGATGACAGCCGACTCGAATCTCGATGTCGGCATCGTCCGTGGATCCTTCGGCCACCGTTCCCACGAGGATCATCGGACGGCGTGGCAGAGGGAACTGATGGTGATAGCGGATCCGGCGTCGGACATCGGACCGGTTCTCCATCCACCCGGTGCCCGCATCCACCACGTCGTCGATCGAGGTCCGAGACCGCATGTAGTCGGCGAAGACGATGCGGGTCGGCTCGATCTCGACGGCGCGGCGCCTCACCATCCCGTCGGGGAGCGGCTGTGCCGTGATCTGCTTCGGTTCGAGCGGACGTGGACAGTCATCCGCGACCGCACGTCCTCCGTTCAGCATCATCAGGGGCAGGACGAGAAGCATGGATCGAACCCGCGAGCACCGCACGACCGACCACCTCGGCATCGGGATGCGGAGCACGCCCGTGCGATCAGCGGAGTTCGTATTGGTCTTCGGTTGTTCCGACACGTTGGTGAAGCCTTGAAACGGCTTGATGGGAATCAGGGAGGCCGCTGGAAAGCGGGGTCGTCGGGATCACCGGCCGATCTCATGTACGCGAGGAGATCGAGGATCTCATCCATGGAGGCGGTGTCGAGCAGGCCGGCGGGCATCGGCGAGGCCGCCGACTCCGAGACGATCTGATCGGCCGGAATCTCCACTCTGAGGCGGCCGGAACGGGGATCGGGAGCCAGTGCCACCGTCTCACCCGTCCGCTCGATCGGAAGACCCAGTTCCAGGGAATCATCCCGGGTCCTGATCACCACGCCCGCATACTGGTCCGAGAGATCCCGGCCGGGATCGACCGATGCCACCAGGAGATCGAGCGGTGAGAATCTGGCCCCCACACCGGTGAGATCGGGGCCGTAGGCGATGCCCTGCCCGCCGATCTGATGGCACGCGGAACACTGGAGTTCGGTGTAAAGGGCTCGTCCACGTTCGAAATCGCGACCGGCGTGCACTCTGGAGAGATGCGGCTCGAACTCCTCCACCGTCCAGGCCCGAACGAAACGACGAGCTTCGGACTCGTTGTTCCTCGTCTCTCGGGCAGCTGCAAGCTCGGTGAGCCGGTCCGCCGCATCCGGGCCCAGATGCACCAGCAATCCATCACGAATGCCGGACACGTACCCCGGGAAGCTGGCCCCACCCTGCTCCTGCGACATCGCGTCGAGTGCCGACACCACGGTTCTCCTGGAGACCTCATCCCAGCCGGAGCCCTGGTGACGAAGCGCGTGCAGGTAGTGGATGATCTCGATCGGGGTGATCTCCTCGGAGATGATCTCCGCGGTTCGTTCGACCACGAACGGCGCTTCCAGTGCGACACCGACCTCCACCAGCACCCGATCGGCGTCGAATCGTCCGGTCGGATAGACCTCGTCGAGGATCTCGAGGACGGTCTCCCTCGCCTCCGGTTCAAGCGGACCGTGACGCGCGACGACCAGAGAGAGCGTTCGCGCGAGATATCGACGGGCTTCCGGTGAATCGTCCTGTTCCGCGAGATCCCCGATCAGATCCAGTCGTTCCAGCACGTCGGCCCGATCACCGGCACGGACGATCGCGATCATGCCTTCCCAGGCCGCGGGACCGGCACTCTGCTCGATGTGTTCGGTCAGCAGCGTCGTCTCCGACGTCACGTCGCCCCACTCGCCGAGCGTCGCTCGCAATCGATGCTCGTATCCGATCCGCGCCGCCCGTCGCACCGCGTGATCCTCGTCCGCGAGTCCGGCGAGGAGATCGTCCAGCTCGAAGTCCGTATCGCCGTGCGAGGCCTCGATCGCCCTTCGTCGCCCGCGTGCCTCCGCGGCCGCCGGATCGGAATCGGGCGTGGCATCCGACACGGGAGTGCCGGTCCACTTCACCCGATAGAGACCCGACTGGGAACCGCGGCCCCCGGTGGTGAGGATCATCGAGCCGTCCGGCGCGAAGTCGAAGTCGGTGACGTTGAAGGGTCTGCCCTGCAGGAAGGGTCTCGTGGTCCCCGTGTAGGTCGCGCCATCCGGCTCGAGCTCGACCGCAAGCACGCGGCCGTAGGCCCAGTCACCGAGGAACATCGATTCCCGCCATGGATCGGGGAAGTTCGATCGGTGTCCGCTGGCCACACCCGTCGGGCTCCCCGCGTCCATCTCGAGCACCGCGGGAAACGAATCGGCCGCATCTATCGGCCATTTGGCGCTTCCGCCCCGCCAGCCGTACTCGCCTCCGGAGACCAGGTGGATGAACCTGGGCGTCCGGTACCACGGCAGACCGATGTCCCACTCCATGTCCGCGTCGTAGGTGAACAGCTCGCCGTCACGATTGAAGTCGATGTCGTAGGGATTCCTCATGCCCGCCGCGACGATCTCCCATCGGGTCGCATCGAGATCGGTTCGAAGCAGCACCCCGCCGGGCGACATCTTGCCGACGGCATGGCCGCGAGGATCCCACAGACGTTCGATGACGATGTCCTCGGCCCAGCCCGCATGGGGGGAGGGATCGACGAGCGGCTCCGGGATCGTGGCGTAGTTGCCGTTGATCATCCAGATCATGCCGTCGGGTCCGAGCACGAGCCCGTGCGGACCATGTTCGGAACCGCTCCCGTAGGCCGCGAGTCGCTCCGTGATCTCGTATCGATCGTCACCGTCCGCGTCACGCAGACGCCAGAGGCCGCCGGTCTTCGCCGGATCGTCCGCGACGTTCACGTAGAGATCGTCCCCCACCACCAGAAGTCCCTGGGCCCGACCCACGGTGTCGTGCAGTCGCTCGACCCGCGCCCGCCCCCTCCGGGAATCCGACGGCGTGATCCTGAGCAGAGGTCCGCGCTGGGCGGACAGGATGACACGCCCCTTCGGATCGATGGTCATCGCCGACCATGATCCCTCGCCCGGGCGTGCGGCATGAAGAAGTTCGACCTCGAATCCCTCCGGCACGGTGATCCGATCGGCCGGGGTCGCCTTTCCCTCCTCGAACGGATCGGGCCATGGGCCGTCCGGCCCGGAGGCAGGACCGAAGTCGACCGGAGGACGCGCACGCGCAGAACCCTCCGCATCCAGCACCGTCCATGAATCATCGGTTACGAAGACCCGATCGCCGTCGGGATGCTCCACCGTCACCACCGCGATCAGCCCTGCGGGACCGCCGTCGTTCCGGCACGAGAATCGGAGCACTCTGCGTCCGGGAGCGGGTTCATCCAGTTCGTACCAGGTCGCCTGGGACCATTCCCCGTTCTCGAAGGCCCGGACCCCGTCCAGATCGACCGAGAGATGATTGTCCGCCGTGGCGTGAATCGTGAGCCTGACGGCACCCTCCGGAACGTCGATGCCCACCTCGAACACCGCCTTCTGGCCATCGGAGGACTCGGCCTCCGACCAGATCCATCGTGGTTCCGGCGGTTCGAGACCGATGGCTCCCAGGACCGGGAGAAGAAGCAGCGGAGACAGCCAGCCGATCGATTGGCGAGTGTTCATCCCCCGATCCTAACGCCGGGGGTCCCGAGGAGTCCCGGGGAACTACCGACGTCGACGCTTCGTGCCCACGGGGCTCAGGGTGGAGTTCTGAATTCGGCTCTCCCCCCCGCCGGCAAGCTGGTTCAGGAAGACCTCGACGTTCTTCTTCACCTCCTGCAGGTCCTTCCACTGGAGGCCCTGCAGCATCCCGCTGGACAGGGCCGCCATCACGCTGAAGGCCGTGAAGGTCATTCGTCCCGCCTGCGGATCGATCGCCACTCCGACGCAGCCCATGTTCGAGAGCAGCTCGATCACGCACTTCATCTCCATGTCGTCGGACGTCCTCCCCGTCCTCACGAGAGCACCGAGCGTCCGCGCAGTCGCGAAGATCAGGCCCTCGTCGTTCTGACGGGAATCGGTGATCATCCTGCCGACCTTCTCGAGTTCGGGCCGCGGCTGGATGCCGACCTGGAGTTCATCCCCACCGAGGCGGAAGTTGCGATGGATGGTGTTGTTGAGAGCAGCGATGAATCCACGACCGCTGGTGACGGTCGAGTAGTTGATCGATGTCGCCTCGCCCCGGGCCATGTCGGTCGCGGTCGCCTTGTCGAATCTGACGAAGGCGTCCGGGTCACCTCCTGTCCTCTGCTCCTCGGGCGCCTCGGCCTCCGCCGCCGCTCCGAAGGACATCTCCTCCACCCCGAGGTCGTGAAGATTCCAGAGAGCCGCCTGGACCATGGGATCGGTCCATTCGGTCTCCTCCCGTCGACTCTGCATGATGAAGGAGGCGGGGAGCATCCCGATGAACCGCCTGTCCCGGGGGATCTCGAGCATCGAGACGCATTGCGGAAAGGCGATCTCCGTGAAGCGGAGAAAGGTCTGCCGATCCTGCTCCGCGAGGGAGATGACTTCCTTGTTGATGGTGATGCTTGCCATGGATACCCATCCTAGTTGGGGACCGCCCCTCGGGCATCAGTCCGGAAACGGGGATTTCTCCTGTTCTCCATCCGACCGTTACCATCCGGTGCATGAGCAAGACGAACAGCGGCGGAAACGGGCCCGACGTCGGCATCGTGATGGGCTCCCGGAGCGACTGGGAGACGATGCGTCACGCCGCGGAGATCCTCGAGGAACTCGGGGTCTCCCACGAGACGCGGGTCGTGAGTGCCCATCGCACCCCCGATCTCCTCTTCGAATACGCCGATTCCGCCTCGACCAGAGGCCTGCAGGTCGTGATCGCGGGTGCCGGTGGCGCCGCCCACCTTCCGGGCATGATCGCGGCCAAGACCGCCCTTCCGGTGCTTGGCGTTCCGGTGGAGTCGAAGGCCCTGTCCGGAATGGACTCGCTCCTCTCGATCGTGCAGATGCCCGCCGGCGTCCCGGTCGGGACCCTGGCCATCGGAAGAGCCGGCGCCACCAACGCCGGTCTGCTCGCGGCTTCGATCGTCGGACTCCGCAATCCGACCGTGAGCACCGCGGTGGAGAACTGGAGGCGCGGCCGCACCGACCAGGTGCTCGCCGACCCGGACCCGTCCAAGGACCCGGGAGGATCGGACCAGGGATGACCGACCCAACGCGACCGGCTCGGACCCTCGGGATCCTGGGCGGTGGACAACTCGGATGGATGCTCGGCACCGCCGCCCGGCGACTCGGCATCGAGTGCGTGTTCCTCGATCCCGGGGAGTCCTGCCCCTCCGACATGGTCGGTCGTCGAATCCGCACCGCCTACGACGACGAGAGCGGGCTCGATCGACTCGCTTCCGAATCGGACGTGGTCACCTACGAGTTCGAGAACGTTCCGGCTCATGCCGCGGCCCGACTCCTCGAGCGGGTGCCGGTGCGTCCGGGACCTCGTTCACTGGAGACCAGCCAGGACCGACTGGTCGAGAAGAGCTTCATCGAATCACTCGGGGTTCCGGTGCCGCGGTTCGCCCCGATCGACACGCCAGATGATCTGCCCGCGGCGATGAAGCAGGTCGGATCCGAATCGATCTTCAAGACCCGACGCGGCGGATACGACGGCAAGGGCCAGGTCCGCCTCCACGCGGGTGAGGATCCGGTCGCCCGCCTCGCCGGTCTGCAGGGCGCCCCCGTCATCGCCGAAGCCCTCGTTCCCTTCGATCTCGAGGCGAGCATGCTCGTGGTTCGCGGGACGGATGGAAGCACCCTGACCTGGAGTGCCATTCAGAACGAGCACGCCGGCGGGATCCTCAGAAGAAGCGATGCGCCCGGCCCGGGGATCTCGGCCGCCGCCGAGACCGCGATGCGGAGGCATGCCGCGACGATCGCCAACGCCCTCGAGCATGTGGGGGTGCTCGCGGTGGAGTTCTTCATCCTCGGGAACGAGGTCCTGGTGAACGAGATCGCTCCGAGGGTTCACAACAGCGGTCATCTCACGATCGAGCACGCCCGCACCAGCCAGTTCGAGAATCATGTCCGAGCCGTCGTGGGTCTCCCGCTGGAGTCGACGGAGCCTCGGTTCCCGATGGCGACGATGCTGAATGCGATCGGAGACCGACCGGGCGACTCGGAGCTCGAGAACGCCGGCGTGGGCCTGATCGACGAGCTGGGGGATGGCGGATCACCCCTCGGATCCGGCCAGGCCCGCTGGCACGACTATCGCAAGACCCCTCGAGCCGGCCGGAAGGTCGGGCACCTCACCATCGTGGGCGATTCGATCGACGAGCAACGGGTGGCCGAGCTGGCCGCGATGGTCCCCGGAGCGGCGGAAGCTCCTTCACTCGCCTCGGGCGAGTGAGCCCGGACATTCAGGACTCAGCCCTGTCCCGACTCGAGCCCGCAGGTCTCGAGTCGATCTCTGGCCACCTCGATCGCGGCGCTTGAACGGTCGATCCCGATGGCTCGCCGGCCCGATCTCATCGCTGCTTCGAGGGTCGTGCCGCTGCCGCAGAAGGGATCGATCACCAGACCATCCGGTGGACAGCATGCGCGGACCAGGAGATCGAGCAGAGCCAGCGGTTTCTGATCGGGCCAGCCGGTCCGCTCGCGGGCCATGTTGTTGATCGCGGGAATGTCCAGAACGTCGGTCGCCTTCTTCAGGCTTCCCGCGAGCCGCCGGCTGGTGGCGGGGACCAGCGGTGGATCGAACCACCGCTCCTCGCCGCGTGCGTAGTAGAGGATGTCGTCGTGCTTTCTGGCGAAGCGGGTCGGCGATGAACCGCCCAGCCCGTAGTGCCAGATGATGTGGTTCACGAACCGATCGGGTCCGAACACGTCGTCGAGGATGCAGCGCACCCGGTGCGAGGTGCGCCAGTCGACGTGGATCAGGATCGCACCGTCGGAGGCGAGCACCCGGTGCATCGCCTCGATCCGCGATCCGAGGAAGTCGAGGTAGGCATCCGGTGATTCGAAGCGGTCCTCGTAGGCGAGCTCCCTTCCCGCCTCCACCCCGCGTGACGTCCCCCTGCGGACCCCCCCGGTCGAGAACGGCGGATCGGCATAGATCAGCGAAGCCGCGCCCTCGTCGAGGGAGGCGAGGACATCGAGGCAGTCTCCTTCGATGCACTGCGGGATCGAGGGCGTCGTGGTCACGAGCACATGATGACCGACACCGCCGATCTCCGTCGTGACCGTGGTTCCGGGCACAAGAAGACCCCGCGGCGAGGCCGCGGGGTCTGTTCCTTTTCCCTGTCGTTTCCGGAGCCGCGGGGTTCGCGGATCAGCCGGCTTCCGCCCTCGGATGAGCCTTGTCGTAGGAATCACGCATTCTTCGGTTCGAGAGGTGCGTGTAGACCTGGGTGCTCGAGAGCGACTGATGACCGAGGAGCTCCTGGACGGATCGCAGATCTGCGCCGTTGTCGAGGAGATGGGTCGCGAAGCTGTGTCGGATGGTGTGGGGGCTGATGTCGGGATCCAGGCCCACTTCCTCCAGGTACTTGGTCACCTTGCGGCGGACCGAACGGCTGGAGAGACGACCACCGTGCTTGTTGACGAAGAGGGGCATCTCGCCTTCGGCCTTCATGCCGGCCGCTTCGAGTTCACCGTCATGCATGGCGACGTATCGACGCAGGGCGGCGAGGGCGTGGGTGCCGAGCGGGACGACCCGCTCCCGGCGGCCCTTGCCGCGGATGAGGATCGACTCGCCGGAGTCGTCGAGATCGGCTCGGTTGATCCCGACCACCTCGCTGACGCGGATGCCGGTGGAGTAGAGGGTCTCGAGGATCGCACGATCGCGAGCCCCGAGCAGGGTGCTGTCGTCGGGTGCGGCCAGAAGCTGCTCGATCTGTTCGACCGAGACGGCCTTCGGCAGTCGCTTGGCCTGCTTGGGGGTCCGGATGGCCAGCATCGGGTTGCGGTCGATGAGGGTCCGCTTCTCCAGCCACTTGTGGAAGGAGCGAAGCGTGGCGATCTTCCGAGCGGTGGTGGCCGCGGAATAGTCGCGTTCGGCCATCCACCCGAGGAAGCCTCGAATGCGATCGACATCGGCGCCGAGGACCAGACCGGTGACGGTCGAGTCGTTGGTGGCCGACGGGTTGGATTCCCGTGCGGACAGGGCGTCGGCTTCGGCCTGGGGTGAGACCTCGATGTTGAACTCGTCGGCGAGGAACTCGCCGTACTGCCGGAGATCAAGTCCGTAGCAGCGCGCGGTGTACGGGCTGAAGTGCCGTTCATCCACGAGGTAATCGAGGAAGGACTGGACGAGAGGAAGTGTGTCGCTCATGTCGAAGAACCTCGGGAAGTCACCAGGTCTCGGGCTCCCACAACGGGAGGAACCGTCTGGTTCACAGGGTCGATATCGGTCCGGTGGAGGATCAAATCCACCTCCCTTACCGGACAGCGGAGAAAAACCGCAGAGAGCCTTCGCCGGCTGGACGTTTTTGGGGGCTGAAGCAGCCATGAAGGCCGATTTCAGTTCGGGAGAGTTTTTGACGACTCCATTCCCGATTGTTCAGGAATCGGGGCGAATCGTGGCTCGTTCGCGGGAGATGAGCCCGCTTACCACCTGGTTCGCCACGAAATCGAGGTACCGGTCGTAGACCATCAGGTAGTACCTCTCAGGCGGATCGAACCCCCCGGTCACGTCACTGTGCGACTCGGCATAGGTTCGTACGGCGGTTCGAACGCGATGGTTCACTGCATCCAGCTCGAGGATCAGATCCACGGCAGGAATCACCCCTCCGGTCTTCTGATCGCTCTTTGAACCATTTTCATCCCCGGTCCGACCGTAGAGGCCGGCGGCATCGAAACCCGATCGGAGACGGTCATCGTGACCCAGAAGCAGGACATTGGCCGCGAAGGCCGGTGGGTCGTAGGGACTCCATTCCGTGATCGTGCCGAGGATGAGGCCGTCGACGGGAATCGTCTCGATGACGGCCCGTGCTTCGGCCTCGGTCCGGATGGCATCGAGCCCCAGTTGACGCATGGCTGACAGCGTCCGGTCGACCGGAACCGCCTGCCAGCCCCCGTCCGGGGAGCCGTTGATCCCGGTCGTCTCATTGAGACTGGCGACGATCTTGTCCGACACCTCGAGGATGTCCCTCGAGGAGATCGAGACCCCGGACTCGTTGGTGAACGGGGCGACCGCCAGGACCGCGGAATAGGGTGCAGCCACTTCGGGGACGGTCATCAGGTTCGATCTGGGGGTCTCACACGCCGTCAGAGCGGCGGCAAGAGCCAGAAAGACCGGTCCGAGGACCCGGACCGAAGAGGCTGAGGCGAAGGATCGTGCGATTGTCATGGCGTCCTGCCTGAGGGTCCCGGCGACTGGCCGGGATCGGATGCTCCCATCCGTACGATCCTCCCCATCGGATGATCTCTCACCTTCTCGGCAGAAAACAGGGTCGGTCTCCTCCTGACCGACCCCGTTTCCGCGTTCATGGCTCCTGAGGGCCCATCGGGCCCCCCGCTCATTCGCCGTCGGTCGAGGAATCGACGCCCGCGATGGCCGACCCGGGGGTCGTCTCGAAGTCGTCTTCCGCCTGCTCGTCGGCCTCGGCCATGAGGGCGGACGAGGCCGGGCCCTCACCGCTGGAGATCGACCAGATCACGTCCAGACCACCTCGGTTGCTCATGAAGTAGACCCGGTCGTCCGCTCCCCAGTTCGGGCGCAGATTCCGGTATCCGCCGGCGGTGAGAGCGATGCGGTCGGTGCCGTCGGCATTGATGGTCCAGATGTCGCATTCGACGGGCATGCCGTCCCTGGACACCGAGGGTTCCGCCACCACGGTGTATGCGATGCGGGAGCCGTCCGGCGACCAGGTGGGATGCATGACCGCGACGTCGCCGGCAGCCACGATTTCGGTGGGGTTCATGCCGTCACCATTCACGAGATCGATGGTCCAGACGCCGTAGAGACGGTCTCCACGCTTCCGTGAACGCTGGAAGAGCACCTTGTCGGCGGTCTTGTCGGGCGACCAGCGGGGGAACATGCCTTCGCAGACGAAGGTGCGGACGCCGGGCTTGTCGACCGAAAGGGTCCACAGCTCCCATTGGCTCGATCGCTCGTTGAAGCGGCAGTAGCAAAGACGCTTCCCGTCCGGCGACCAGGTGGGATGAAGCTCGTGGGCTCCGTCGAAGCTGACCTGGGTGACCGGGCCGCCCTCGGCGGACATCACGTAGATGTCCCAGTTGCCCTGGCGATCGCTGGCGAAGGCCACGCGTCGGCCATCGGGCGAGATCTCCGGCATGAGGTCCTGCGAGTCATCGGTGGTCAGCTGGGTGACCACCCGGCCGTCGATCGACTTGCGGTACAGATCGGGCTGATCGTGGTGCTGCGTCGAGGCGAAGACCATCCACCGGCCGTCCTGGGAGACATCGGGGTCGAAGTCGGATCCCTCGGCGGCAAAGCTCACCTGGGCCATGTTGGCATCGGCACTGGACGCGTCGTATCCGTCCTCGTCGGGGCCACCGAGGGGGGCGAAGTCGGGGAACAGACTGACTCGAACGGCATTGGAGTCGCCGGGATCGGCCATGTCCTCGACCACGCTCGCCGTGGGGACGGTCTCGACGACCACGGCCTCATTCACGAAAGCGGGGTCATCGGAGGCCTCATCGTCGTACCAGCCGACGCGATAGCTCGTGGAGTTCCAGTCGAAGTCGGAGGTGGCCTGTCCGACGGAGGGTTCCGCATCGTTCGGGACGCTGGCACATCCGCCAAGCTGGATCACGATCGCAGCGGCCCCCACCGCCGCGAAGGCGGCGATGAAGAGGGAACCGATTCCGGAACCGGCATCGGGGGTGGATCGGGTGGCTTCAGCGGTGGTTTTCTGGTTCGTCGACATGGCTTGGGTCTCCGTACGGCTCTGAAAAGGCCGTCGCGGAGGCCATCGGCGGTTGGAAAGCCCCAATTCAGTCCAATGCCCGGGTTTGAGGAGCTTGCCCGGGGAGGTCCCCGATAACCACGGCTCCGGGCGGAACCTGAACGTGTCCGAGCCCTCGAAATCGACCCCCTTCGGAACTCGATCGGGATCCCCCGGGCCCCGGCGGACCCCCGGCGGACCCCCACCGACCCCCCGCCAACCCCTGCCGGCCCCCTCGAGGGCCACCCCGAGGTGTGGACACTTCCGGGATCGGCTGTCGGAGAATCGCGATCCGGCGGGGGCTGACTACACTAGTCGGTTCGGGATTCCGTAGCTCAGCTGGTAGAGCATGCGACTTTTAATCGCCTGGTCCTGGGTTCGAGTCCCAGCGGAATCACTTCCCTCCCGATTCCCGGAGGCGAGGAGGCCAGTTTCATCGACGCTCACCAATCCATCGTGCTGCACGCGGTGCACAGCGACGGTGCATTCCTCTTCTGGGGCGAGAAAGTCGACCAGACCCTCGTTCCTCCTCCGCTGACGGCACTCGACAACGGAGATGGCGAGGACGATCCGGACACGATGCCCGGCATCGATTCTCCGTCCGAGTCGGTCGACGTCCCTGAAGCGATGACCGCCGTGGCGGCCACCGTCTCCGCGCCTCCGACCACGATCTCGCACCATCCGTTCGCCGCCGACACCAGCACGATCGCGCAGGTGCTCAACGGGATCCTCGAGGCCGATCCCCAGCCCCGGAACGAGACGGACGAGGAGGAACCGGCCCCGGATCTGGCGACCCAGGCGATCGAACTCCAGCTGATGCTTCCGCATCGCATCGATCACCCGGATCTCCCCGCACCGAGCCTTGCCCTCGGATCACGGCTCGGCTTCAAGACTCCGGAACCCGAGGATCTCAGACCCCAGGCGACCATGGTCCCCGCGATCAAGGTCACCCCCGAACAGGCGGGCAGCCTGCTCAGCCTCGTGGGATCCACCCATGATTCCACCACGTCCATCGGACATGACGTTCGATTCTGGGCGGAGGTCGCGACCTTCGCGCTCGAGCTCGTCGCCGATCAGAGATTCGTGCCGACCGTGGTGCAGCGCGAGGGCGAACCGGTCCGGGCCCGCTGGGTCCCCTGGCTGGCGGACTCCGAGATCGGCGAACCCCTGCGGGAGCTGGCATCCGCGATGCCTCCGGCCGCAGCGGCCACGATCGACCTGACGGTTCCCGATCGTTGGACCACCATCGAGAACGCCCTGGAGACGATGGTCGATGCCATGGTCCGACGGGTGCTGATCCGGGAGGAGTTCGAGGACGCCCTCGATGGACGCGACCCCGTCACGGATCGCCAGGTCGCGTGGCTCACCGGACTGCTGGGCGATCGATCGGAAGTCGCCTCCACCCCGGAGATCTCCGTCGAGGTGATGCGAGGGGCCCGATCATGGCTGGGCGGACTGATCGATCCTGCGGAAGGTCGTTCGGTCAGACTCTGCCTGCAGCTCTCCGAACCGCTTGAAGGCGTTCTCGATGCGACGCCCGAGCAGATCGAGAAGGCGAGCTGGCCGCTTGGATTCCATCTGCTGGTCACCGACGACCCGCCGACGATCATCGATGCCGCCCAGATCTGGGCCGATGGTGGCGGCGGGCGGCTGGCCTCGGTGCTCGGACCCGAGGAGACCGCCGGCGA
This sequence comes from Phycisphaerae bacterium, assembly GCA_002709295.1. Taxonomy (GTDB): domain Bacteria; phylum Planctomycetota; class Phycisphaerae; order Phycisphaerales; family SM1A02. The sequence continues at coordinate 187,187 of PAQL01000012.1, forward strand.
TCTTCTGCTCGGCGAACTCGCGCGGGCCCAGAGAATCTGGCCTCGACTCCAGGATGCGCTCGAGGACATCGACCCCACCGAACTCGAGCTGGGTACCGCCGAGGCGCACGCATTCCTGCAGGACGTCCGGCCCATCCTTCAGGAAGCCGGAGTGGAGGTCCTCGCACCCTCATGGTGGGGACAGGCCACCAGTCGCATCGGCGTCCGCCTCTCGATCGAACCTCACGGCGAGTCCGACAAGGCTCCGGGCATGGGACTGTCGAGCCTCGTGGACTATGCCTGGGAGATCTCCATCGGCGACGAGAGCGTCGGACTCGAGGAGCTCCGCCGTCTCGCCGAGCAGGGCGTCCCGCTGATCCGCATCGGCGATCGCTGGGTGGAGATCCGCAAGGAGGACTTCGAGAAGGCGAACGCCTTCCTGGAGAAGCATCCCGGAGGCGCCTCGACGCTCGGCGAAGTGCTCAGACTCGCCGCGGGCGGCGAGGACGAGGGCGGACCGCAGATCACCGGGATCCGCACCAGCGGCTGGGTGCAGGAACTCCTCGGCGACGAGCATGAACCCGCCGAGGACCGGGTCCGGCCCATCGAGGTGCCGGAGGCATTCAAGGGAACGCTCCGTCCGTATCAGGAGCGTGGCCTCGCATGGCTCGCCTTCCTGGACCGGTTCGGACTCGGCGGCTGCCTCGCCGACGACATGGGTCTGGGCAAGACGATCCAGATGATCGCGCTTCTCCAGCATGAGAGAGCGACCTCTTCCGGCAGGGTGATCCGCCCCACGCTCCTCGTCTGCCCGATGTCCGTGGCGGGCAACTGGCGACGCGAGCTCGAACGATTCGCACCGGAGCTGAAGGTGCACATCCAGCACGGACCGAATCGTCCGGTCGGAGAGGCCTTCGCGACCAGGGCCGATGAATGCGACGTGGTGGTGACCACCTACGCACTCGTCAGCCGGGATCGAGCATGGATCGAATCGGTGGAGTGGGAACGCGTGGTCCTCGACGAGGCCCAGCACGTCAAGAACCCACCCACCAAGCAGGCGACCGCGATCCGTTCCCTCAAGAGCCGGCACCGGGTCGCCCTGACGGGCACCCCGGTCGAGAATCGACTCACGGAACTCTGGTCGATCATGGAGTTCTGCCTCCCCGGCTTCCTCGGGCCCCAGGCCGAGTTCCGGCGGCGCTATGCGATTCCGATCGAACGTCATCGCGATGAACTTCGAGGTGAGCGACTCAAGCAGCTCGTGGGTCCGTTCGTGCTTCGTCGACTCAAGACCGACGACGGCGTGGCGGACGATCTCCCCCCACTGGTCGAGAATCGCCAGCACGTTCCACTCACGCCCGAGCAGGCGAGGCTCTACGACACCGTCGTCCAGGACATGCTTCGTCAGGTCGACGAGGCGACCGGCATGAGACGACGCGGACTGGTCCTGTCCGGACTCGTTCGGCTCAAGCAGATCTGCAACCATCCCGCCCACTTCCTCAAGGAGACCGACATCGCCCCCAGGCCGGGCGAGCGTCTGAGTCAGCGCAGCGGGAAGAGCGCCCGACTGGTGGAGATCCTCGAGGAGGTTCTCGCCGGCGACGATCGGGCCCTCGTGTTCACCCAGTTCCGTCAGATGGGCCACCTCCTTGCGACGATCCTTCGGCAGGAGTTCGACATGGAGCCCCTGTTCCTTCACGGAGGCACTCCGCAGGGACGGCGGGATCAGATGATCGAACGGTTCCAGTCCGGGGATTCATCGCCGGTCTTCATCCTCTCCCTGAAGGCGGGAGGCGTCGGCGTCAACCTCACCAGCGCCAACCACGTGATCCACTTCGATCGATGGTGGAACCCCGCGGTGGAGAACCAGGCCACCGACCGTGCGTTCCGAATCGGGCAGACCCGCACCGTGAACGTCCACAAGATGATCACCAGCGGAACCCTCGAGGAACGAATCGATCAGATGATCGAGCAGAAGACCGATCTCGCCCGTCGCATCATCGGTACGGGAGAGTCCTGGCTGACCGAACTCGACTCGGAACGACTTCGAGACGTGCTCTCGCTTCGCGAGACCTCGCTGGAGGATGAACCCGCATGATCACGCGACGCGACGAGGGCTTCCGACGCCGCCCCGACACTCCCCGGAAGGTCCGCAACGGCATCCGACTCCGACGCAAGGAGGAGGAGGTCGACTTCGCCTGGCCCGCCGGGCCGTGGTTGAGCCGCGTTCTTCGTGACGTCGACGAGACCAGTCGGGAGGAAGGCCTGGATTTCGCCCGCAAGGGACAGACGGTCGTCCTGGACATCGAACCGGGCCGCATCGTCGCCGAGGTGCAGGACGTGGAGGCACGGCCCCACGTGGTCCGCATCGAGTTCGCCGCGATCGGTCGCGAGGACTGGAAGCGCGTGGTGGATTCCATGGCCCGCGAGGCTCGCTACGCCGCGAAGCTGGTCTCCGGCGAGATCTCGCCGGAGATCGCGGAACCCTTCGCCGCCGCCGGCATCGCGCTGCTGCCCGAGGACGAGGAGATCACGATCCACACCGCCGGAGGGCGAGCCGGGGCCCGACACCTCGCCACGGTCGCCTATCTGGTCGCCGAACGCATGGAACAGGACCCGCTCCTGGTGCTGACCCTTCGAGGTCTCTTCGGACCTCGATTCCTCGAACGCCTCCAGGAGGCACGTCTCCTGGCCACCAGCGGAGTCAGCCGCGCCCATCCGGTTCCTCAAGTGGCCTCGGGCATTCGAGACGCCGAAAACCAGCAGGCGGAGGGCCTCGACGCCTTCTGGACCCCGGGCTCCGGACTTGACGCCTTCCGACGGGATCGACATGGGGACTACCTGCCTCACGCCCTTCTTCGCCGGCTCGGCACGGCGCCGCTCGAAGGACGATTCCCCCTCGTGGGGCTCCTCGCATCGATCTACGACGACGTCTCGAACGCCGCCAGATCTCGCATCGAGGCCCTGGACGACGCCTCGGTGACGGCATCGCCCACCCCGCCACCCGCGGAGGACTGACCGAACGCGGATCGGGCCTACCGGGGCCTCGGCATCGGAGCGTCGATCCCGAGACGCCAGCCGCGCAGTCTGCCCAGCAGTCGTTCCCTCACCTCGGGGTGGGCGTCACCCACGTCGGTGGTCTCGCCGGGATCGCTCTCCAGGTCGAAGAGTGAAGTCTGCCCGTCCTCGAACCATTCCACCAGCTTCCAGCGACCATCCCGGATCGCGCCGGCCGGCGTGGTGCGGAAGCGCCGCTCGGGTTCCCGACTCTCCGGATCACGCCCCTCGAGGTACGCGGGGAAGTGCCAGTGGATCGGCCCGCGAAGCTCCGCGGTCTCCCCGCCGGAGTCCTCGAGCAGCGATTGGAGGGACCTCGCGTCGAGGGTGACCCCTTCGGGCCGAGGCACGCTCGCCAGATCGAGCAGGGTCGGATGCAGATCGAAGACCTGCACCGGCACCCCGACGGTCCGAGGTTCGAGACCGGGGCCCCGCACATACATGGGCGTTCGGATCCCGCCGTCGAACAGCATCCCCTTGCCACCTCGATACGGTGCCATGTCCGTGACGGGCTGAAGCCCTCCGTTGTCACTGACGAAGCAGACCACGGTCGACTCCGGATCCACCGCGGCCAGGATCTCCGCCACCGCGGCGTCGGTCCTCTCCACCATCACCGCGTATCTCGCCGCCCGGTTCGAGATCCCGGGATGTCGTTTCTTCATCTCCTCGACCGCGTCCTCCGGGGCCTGGATCGGGGTGTGCACCGCATACGGGGAATACGTCACGAACCAGGGCCGCCCCTTCGTATCCGCTTCGAAGTCCCGGATCATCGACACGGTCTCACGCCCCAGACGATCGACCAGGTACTCGCCCTCCTCTCCATCCTCGAGGGCCGGGTTCTTGTAGGGAGGGAAGTACGACTTCGGATGTCCGAGACGCCAGCCGCCGACGTTCCGCTCGAAGCCGTGATCGAGAGGGTCGTCGCTGATGTGCCACTTGCCGACGAACCCCGTGCGGTAGCCCGCGGCGGCGAGACTCTCGGACAGGACGACCTCCGACTCCTGGATGAAACTGCTGCTGGCCGGAGGGTCGACCTTCCGTTCCTCGGGCTTGCCTCGCGAGGCGCTGCCCACGGTGTGCACGCCGGTGCGTGAACCATGCCGGCCGGTGAAGAGTGCCGCCCGACTCGGGGAGCAGTTCGGCCCGTTGCAGTAGGCCTCGGTGAATCTCACCGACTCCGACGCCAGCCCGTCGATGGCGGGCGTGAGGTGTCGGGGATGGCCCTCGACTCCGAGATCGCGACAGCCGAGATCATCGATCACGATGAGCAGGATGTCCGGTCTCTCCGAAGGTTCGGTCCCCCCGCCGCACACCACGGACGAAACAAGGGTGCAGACCGCCGTCATCTCGCTGAATCGGATCATTCCTCAGTCTCCCTGACTTCACGAATTCGCATTGGCATGGCGTCCACCAGATCGAAGACCGCCTCCGGATCCACGAGCTCGGACCAGCGTGCCTTCACGCCTCCGTCCTTGCCCACCAGAGCGGCCGCGATCCCCTGATGCCCGGATTCCAGTCCGTATCGATCGACCAGCAGATGCTCCACGCCCGAGGAGAAGCTCTCCCCGACCGGTCCTCCATCGACGAATCGATCGACCACCAGGCCTCCGTCGGTGGTCAGAAGGACGAGTTTCATCTCCCGATCCACCCACGCGGCCTCGCGGGATTCCACCAGCGAGGCCTGCTCGGCGAGCAGGGCGTCTCGATCGCTCCGGACCACGAGCAGTCGATGCCGCCATCGCCATCGGTCCACCAGTCGATCAGTCGTCGAACGATCCGACTCCGACATCACGGCCTCCTTCGCGCCCCTCCGACCCGCATCGGTTCGCGGCTCCGGATCGGAGCCGTGGCAACCGCACAGCAGCGCCGCAGCGATCGACGCGACTCCGGCCGCCCGGATCCTCACGGCGATTCCGAGTCGATGCGCCGGAGCAGATCCTCGACCGCGGCCTTGAGCTGGAGATCCTCGTCCGCGGCCTCGGACTCGGGCGTCTGTTCGACCACGATGTCGGGCATCGCACCGTTGTTCTCCATGTCGGTGCCGTCGGGCAGATACCAGCCTCGGAAGGGAAGTCGGATGGACGTCCCGTCGATGAGCGAGGTGCCTCCCGTCGAGATCACGCTTCCATGGGTCTGCTGACCGACGAGGGTCCCTCGATCGAAGGTCTTGAAGGCATGGGAGATGATCTCGGCGTTCGAGTAGCTCTTCTCGTTGCAGAGCATGTTGATCGGAAGCGAGTATCGCTGGATGAACAGTCGATCCTGGGGGTATCGACCGGTCTTCGTGGAATCGGCTCCACGAGGAACGGTGTAGGCGTGGGGCCGGGTCATGATCGACGCGAGAAGTCGATCCGTGGTCCACCCGCCACCGTTGTCACGAACATCGATCAGAAGACCCTCGCGGCCGTCGGCGGCGGCGAAGAGATCTCGCTCGAACTCGTCGAGCGACGTCTGATTCATGCCGCGGATGTGGGCATAACCGAGACGGCCGTCGGACCACTCCTTCACGAGATCGGCGCGTCGGCGCTGGGTGTCGCGGTAGACGAGCATCATCTCCGCACCTCGGGAGAACGGCTCGATGAGCAGATCCAGCTTCATCGGTTCGCCACCGTCCCCGGCCCGTCGAACGGTGACCACGGTCTCGGCTCCGATCCGACCACGGAGATGGGTGTTGATCGTGTCCGGAGGCGACGCTTCGAGATCCAGCGGCTGGAACTCGATGCCGATGATCTCGTCTCCGATCTCGATCGGGGTGTCGGACGTCTCCGCCGGGCTCATGGGAATGATGCGCACCACCCGATAGCCGTCGGCGACCGGTTCGACGCGGACGCCGAGCCGACCGATGGTCTCCCGGACATCCATCGGTTCCGATGGGGCCCGGATCGACTGATGGCTGGCACTGAGCTCCCCGAGAAGCCGGTTGCCGACCCAGTTGAACTCGTCCGCGGTGCGGGCCTTGCGGGCGAGCTCGTGATAGCGATCGGTCAGGGCCGCCCAGTCCAGACCCTTCATCTCCGGGTGATAGAAGAACTCGCCCATGATCGCGGCCGCCTCGAGGAACTTCTCACTCGACTGGGTCGCGAGATCGACGCGGATCTTCTGACTGATCGGATAGCCCCGGGCCTTGCCCGTGGAGATCGTGATGGACTCGGCCCGACCTCCGTCGACCGCGATCAGACTCGCTCCCGTGAGATCGAGTCCCTGCATGCCGACGGTGTCGCCGAGGCGCTTCCGACCGCTGCCGTCCCAGCCGATCGAGTGAAGACCACTCGCCGACGGGGCGCTGGTGGAGTAGTTGAAGAGGATCGTGTCGCCCGCGGGGACGAGTTCGATGGAGGACGAACTTCCCGGCAGGTTCGTGACCTGACGAACCCTGAGATAGGCGGTCTCGAGATCCTCGTCGGTGAAGGGGACCTCCTCGGCCTCCTTCTCCGGTTCCTCCTCCCCGTTGCGCCGCGCCGCCAGTCGCTTGCGAAGCTTGTCGGGATCGAGAGGCTTTCGTCCCTTCGCGGCCTTCTCCTGCTTCTCGAAGTACTCGTCCAGTTCGGGCTCTGCGAGTCCCTGGAGGCTTCGGTCGAGGAACACGATGTACGGGTCGTACTCCTCGTTGTTGCGCTCGCTCGAGAAGGCGAGGATCCTTCCGTCTCCGGAGAGGCGGGGAGAGCCGTCGTTGTCGGGGTGCCGGGTGATGTTGACCGGTTCCCGTCCGCCGTCGGCGGGAACCATGAAGACGTCGCGATTGAAGTTCATGTCCGACTGGGCGAAGACCACCCAGCGGGAATCGTGACTCCATCGGAAGTCGACCCCGGTGTCCCAGCCCGCTCGCAGCAGGCGATCCTCGCCGGTCGCGAGGTCTCGGATGTGGATGTCTCCCAGACCGCTCAGAAACGCGAGCGACATGCCGTCCGGGGACGGGGTGGCCATGTGGGCGCCATCCTCCGTCTCGATCATGGGCTTGATGTCGAACCGGAGAGCATCGGCCCAGCGTTCGGGATCGAGCAACGGGTCGGGCTTCTCCTCGGCCTCCTTCTCGTCGGCCTCGTCTTCACCGGCGTCCTCGTCGGCGTCCCCGTCATCGGAGCCCGCCGCTTCCTCACCGGCCGGCTTCGGCACGGCCACACGGGAACCACTCAGGGTTCCACTGCTGCCGTCTTCGAGGGTGCCGGTTCCGGTGATCTCGCCGTTCTTGACCACCAGTTCGAGATCGGCGTCGGCAACGCCCTCCGTGCTGCTCGTGAAGGCAAGGGACAGCGTCATGCTCTTGGGATCGAACGTGCCGTTCAGCGAACCCTCGAAGAGGTCGCTGGTCATGGTGCCGGTGACCCGGTCGTCCGAGTCGAGATTCAGGACCAGGGTGGCCTGGAACTCGCCGACCTGGGAATGCGTGATCAGGCACTCCCAGGTACCGACGACCGGATCCCCGTCGCCGGCGACGGGTTCGTCATCGGACTTCTCGGAGGCCGCCGCGTCCTCGGTCTCGCTCTCGGCATCGGTCTCCGATGACTCGTCGTCCTCCTCGGAAGCCTCCTCCTCCTCAGGTTCGGTGAGATCGGTGTAGGAACTGCGAAGCTCCTCCCGGGTCGTGGTCACGGTCGCCGCCATGATCCGCCTTCGGCCCGCCGAGACCTCGGTGAAGTAGAGCGTCGTGCCGTCGGGGCTCCAGGCGATCTCCGACTCACGGCCATGGGTCGACGTGACCCTCCGCGTCGGGGCGCCGCTCTCGGTCGCCCGGACCAGGACTTCGCCGTAGGAGACGACCGCGACGGATTTGCCATCGGGGTTCATGGCCGCCTCGCCCACTCGACTGGAGATGTTGATGATCTCGACGTCGTCGAGCGAGTCCTCGGGGGCCGTGAGCAGGATCGGCTTCGGAACGGGATCCTCCTCGGAGAGATCGAGTCCGTAGAGGGTGTCCCAGCGATGCAGGACGATCCGGTCGCCGGAGGGCGTGGCATCGAAGGAGGCGACGTCGATCTCCTCGAACGAGGTCAGGGGCCTCGTCGCTCCGTCGCTCAGAGCCATCCGCTGGATGTTGTGGGTGTCGCCCTCCCGATCGGAGAGGAAGAGCACGGCCTCGTCACCCGCCCAACGAGCCGCCATGTCGTTGCCTTCCCAGTCCGTGAGCTGCCGGAAGGTGTCCAGCGACTGATCGTGAACCCAGACGTTCCTGCGGTCGGCTCCGCGATAGTGACGCCGGTGAGGTCGGACGTTCCCACGCTCGAAGGCGACGAGGCTGCCATCAGGACTCCGAACCGCCCGGCTCCCGAACGCGCCGTGAACCTGCCGGGGCTCCCCACCGCGAATCGAGACCTCGAAGGGCCGGGGCGACCGGTGGACATCGCCCTCCAGATACGCGGAAAAAAGCACCTGCGTCTCGCCATCGACATCCACGCCGACGCCGGAAAGGCCTGCGGAGGTGTCCAGATCGGTGATTCGCCGGATGTTCGACCCGTCGGGACGCATCGCCCAGAGGTTCACAACCCCGTCTCGGTCACTCTCGAAGACGATTTCGGAACCGTCCGGCGTCCAATACGAATCGTGTTCACGGCCGGGATGGCTGGTCAGCCGGACCGCCTGGCCCCCTTCGAACGGCACCGTCCAGAGATCGCCACGCCAGCTGAAGACGACCGTGGCCCCGTCGGGACTGATCGAGGGGAACCTGGGGAGATCGACATTGCCGTCCGCTGCCATGGCCGGAAGCGGGGTCATTGCCATGAGCATCATGGCCAGGAAGGTCCTGAAGAGCGCGAACTTCGGTCGCTCGGCATCGTCTGCAGGAGTGGATGGAGAGGGCGATCTGGTGTCGGATCGGTCGGCCATCTGGGTTTCGGAGCCTCTGAGATGAATGAAATCGAAAAGCATGGACGTCCTCACTCCGTCGAGTCTATCCACGTCGATCCCTGCGGTTCTCGCGATCCGGGATTCGGTCTGTACCGACTGGCCGGGCTCGGTGGCCGGGTCCGGGGACTGAACGGCCGGGAAGTCGGGATCAGGTCGAAGATCAGGTCTCAGCAACCCGATGCCCCATTCACAACCCCAGGGAGGGCATGAAATCATGGATCTGCACGAGAATGACAAGACGGAACGACTCCGGTCGGTGCTGAAGCGGATGGAGCGGTCGATCGACGACGCTCGGACTCGCCGGACTCGCGGCTCGATGCCGGAGGCCCCCGGCCATGTGGAGGACCGGCCGCTTGGTTCCCGGACCCAGCACGGCTCGAGTTTCGACCCTCTGGACACGCCGATCGCCGATTCGGACATCAAGCAGGACGCCACGACGACGCAGCCGCGATCGGTTCGAGACGAGCGGTCGATGTTCGACTTCAACGGTCCTCGACTGAAGGCCCGGGCCAAGCGACGCAGCGCGAGCTGAAGCAGGCCGGGAGGCGGGTGACGATCGTCCCGAGGGAGTAGCATCCTCGGGATGGAATCAGAGACCCTCGACTTTCTCAGACGCCTCCTGGACACCCCTTCCCCGTCCGGCCACGAAGCCGACGGCCAGAGGATCTGGGTGGATCACGTTCGAGCAGCGGCCGACCGCGTCTGGAACGACGCCTACGGAAACTGCTTCGCCCGCATCGACTGCAATCACTCCGACGCCCCGACCGTCGCGATCTGCGGCCATGCCGATGAAATCGGTCTCATGGTCAACAACATCGACGACAAGGGCTTCGTCTACTGCCGGCAGATCGGTGGAATGGACCCCGGCTCGATCGTCGGGAAACGGATCCGTTTCCGATCCTCGGTCGCAGGGGCCGAAGAGACCGTCGACGGCGTGATCGGCGCCACCGCCATCCATCTTCAGGATCGCAGCGGTGATGCCAAGGTCAGGAAGCTCCACGAGCTGTTCATCGACATCGGATCTCGCAGCCGTGAGGAGGCCCTCGAACGCCTCAACATCGGTGATGCGGGCGTCTTCACCGACGGCTCGATGCTCGTCGGCGAGGACCGGATCGTCGCGCGGGGCCTGGACAACCGGATCGGCACCTGGGCCGCGGCGGAAAGCCTCGTCAGGCTCGCGGAGATCCGGGACGAACTCCAATGCAACGTCGTGGCAGTGAGCACCGTCCAGGAAGAGGTCGGTCTCCATGGTGCGGCGATGATCGCCGAAGGTCTCAAGCCGGATGTCGCCCTGGTCACGGACGTCGGCCACGCCACCGACACTCCGGGCATCGACCGGAACCGTCACGGCGACTTCCGTCTCGGAGGCGGGCCGAAGATCGCCATCGGCGGCCCCGCCCAGCCCCTCGTGGTGGAACGGCTCATTGCAGCCGCGGCCTCCGAGGAGATCACCATCCAGAGAACCGCGACGCCGGGCCGGACCGGAACCGACACCGATGCGATCTTCCTGCGCAACGGCGGCATCCCCTGCGGCCTGGTGAGTCTGCCCATCCGGTACATGCACACCACCGTCGAGACCACGAGCCTCGACGACCTCGAGTCGATCGCAAGGATCTTCGTTCGCTTCTGTCGGGACCTTCCCGCCGGTCACGACTTCACACCTGCGATCGCCTGAGCACGGGGCCCAGTTCAATGATCCGTTTTCTCAAACAGTCCATCACGAACTTCCGTCACACCGGCGCGCTGTGCCCGAGCGGGCGAATGCTGGCGAAGGAGATGACTCGTTCGATCAAGGAACACGACGGGCCGCGGCGTCTGCTCGAAGTGGGTCCCGGAACGGGCTCCTTCACCCGGCCGATCCTGAAGTGCCTCAAGCCGGGCGACCGTTTCGACATCGTCGAGATCAACCCTGAATTCTGCCGGCAGCTCGAGGAGAGGGCCCTCACCGAGTTTCGTGCGATGAACCCCGGCATCGAGGTCAATCTCCATCAGTCGCCGATCGAGTCCGCGGACATCCCCGGAAACTACGACCACATCGTGTGCGGACTTCCGTTCAACAACTTCGAGCCGTCGCTGGTCCGAAGCATCTTCAAGCGGATGATCGAACTTCTCGCCCCCGGCGGCGATCTCTGCTACTTCGAGTACGCGGCGGTTCGAGCCATCAAGGCTCCGCTGACCCAGTCCTCGACCCGAGCGGGCCTGCGACGCATCGAGGCTCACGGGCGTTCGATGATGCGACGACACCGGGGCAGGCGGCAGCTTGTCTTCAGCAACATCCCGCCCGCAGTCGCCATTCGTCTCCAGCGAGCGACCGCCTGAACCCCGATCACGGCACCTCACGACCATGGCCCACGTCAACGAGCATTACCTGAAGCTGGCCGGGGCCTACCTCTTCCCCGAGATCGCACGCCGGGTGAAGGCATGTGCGGACCGGCGGCCGGATGTCGCCGATCGGATCATCCGCTGCGGCATCGGCGACGTACCGGGCCCGATCGTTCCCGCGGTGGCCTCGGCGATGCACGACGCGATCGACGAACTCGCGTCCATCGAGACCTTCCGCGGCTATCCCCCGGCCACGGGATACGACTTCCTGCGGGAGGCGATCGCCGAACACGACTTCCGAAGCCGAGGGGCCCCGATCGATGATGACGAGATCTTCGTCAGCGACGGATCGAAGGGGGATTGCGGTCACTTCCTCGAGATCCTCGGCCCGAACAACATCGTCGGCCTTCCGGATCCCGTCTATCCGGTGTACGTGGACACGAACGTGATGGCCGGCCGCACCGGATCCGCCCTCGAGGGAGGTGGCTACGAGGGCCTTCGCACCCTGCCCGCCACCGTCGAGAACGGATTCGTGCCCGAGCCGCCGGACGAGCACGTCGACATCGCCTACCTGTGCTTCCCGAACAATCCGACGGGCTCGATGATCGACCGCCCCCGTCTCGAGGCATGGGTGAGATGGGCGAACGAACACGACGCCATCATCCTGTACGACGCCGCCTATGCGGACTTCATCCGCGATCCCTCGAAGCCGCGGTCGATCTTCGAGATCCCCGGCGCGAGGACCTGCGCCGTCGAGTTCCGGAGCTTCTCCAAGCATGGAGCGTTCACCGGAGTGCGATGCGGCTACACGGTGGTTCCGAAGGAACTCGAGGGCCGATCCGCGGATCGCGAGGGGATCTCCCTCCATTCGCTCTGGACGAGACGGTGGACGACCCGTGCCAACGGAGTCTCGTGGCCGGTGCAGTGCGGCGCCGCGGCGCTCTACACACCGGATGGTCGGGACCAGACCGCCGAGGTCGTCACTCGCTACATGGATCATGCACGTCTGCTCGCCGATGGCTGCCGGTCGTTGGGATGGCAGGTTCACGGCGGCGAGGACGCCCCGTTCGTGTGGACCTCCAGCCCCGGAGGAGAGGACAGCTGGAGCCTGTTCGAACGGATTCTCGAGGAAGCCGCGATCGTCGTCACCCCCGGCGTCGGTTTCGGTCGCATGGGCGAGGGTTTCATCCGAATCAGCGCCTTCAACACCCGGGAACGGATCGACGAGGTCGTGGATCGACTCGGGAATCTCGGCGGCTGACCGCGACGAGCCCTCACGAAAACCGGCGGCCTCCCGCATCACGAGAGGCCGCCGAGGTGACGGGAACACCGTTCTTGTCCGCCGGACTCAGCCGGTCGCCTCGACTCCGATCGGGAATCGATCCAGAAGACTGTTCAGCACGGCCTCCCGACTCGTTCCCGGCATGGGAATGCTGTCGAGGAGATCGTTGATGTTGGACGGGATGCCCTCGTGCCCCATCTTCAGGAGGGACGCCTCGACCCGGTCCGCGATCGCCGCGGTCTCGGCGTGGGGCGTGGTCTCGAATCGGTCGAAGCCCCATCGCTGATTGGCGTCCCGGATCGGGTCGTCCATCATCCCGCCGCCGAAACGAGACTGCCAGCCGGAGATGTAGTCCCGGAGACCGACCTGGTCGACCATGCCCTCGTTGTTCTGGAAGCCTTCGAGACGTTCCTGGATGACCGCGGCGATCTCGCTGCGAGTCACGAATCCGTCACCGTCGGCGTCGAACCGCTCGCCGCCCATTCCGTTGACGCCCAGCAGCGACACCGGGATCCGGCCGTCACCGTCGGCATCGAATCGGGACATCACGGTCTCCGCAAGCTTCTCCGCCATGCGCCCGAATCCACCTTCGTTGTCACCGGGTTGCCTGGCGATCGGATCCTCGCCACCGAGAAGCTGGCCGAGATCGGTGCCGTCGACGATGCCGTCTCCATTGAAGTCGAATTCAGGATCATTGGTGCCCCAGGCACCCATGAACCGCTCGATGACCGTCGGATCGACGTCCGGTCCGTCCTCGAGCTGCTGGAGATAGACCCCGAGATCGGCTCCATCGACCACACCGTCACTGTTGAGGTCGTACTCGGGATCAGCCCCGCCCCAGGCTTCCGCGAAGCCCTCGATGGTCAGCTCGGCGGATGCGGTCTCGCCATCCGTGTCCCCGACCGAATCGAGATGCATGCCGAGGTCGACACCATTGACGATGCCGTCACCGTTGAGGTCCCAGTCGGGATCCGCGGTTCCCCACGCGCCCAGAAGCGCGTCGAGATCACTTTCGCCGGATGCAGCCGCGGTCTGGGCCGCAAGGAAGAGTCCGAGATCCTCTCCATCCACGGTTCCGGAGCCGTCGATGTCGAAGTTCGTGTCTCCACTGCCCCATGCCTCCATGAAGTCGTTGATGTCGACGACGGTCGAGGCGGCGGTCGGTGGCATCGATTGCACGGGCTCCTCCGTCTGCAACGGACGAGCGCCGGTGGTCCCACGAGACGTGGGGTTCATGGCGGGATTCAGCATGTCGGGTCGACTGGCACCAATGTGCATGGCGGGTCTCCGGTTGTTTCACGAGTGGAACCCGGATGATGCAACCCCCATGCCAGGCCCTTCACGATGCCTGGACCCCCCCGGGGATCGTTCAAAATCCATGGTTGCGCACGAATCGCCGAGGACCGGACCGAAGGATGCGCAGTTTCAGCCGCCCCAACCGGGTGCGGGGCGGGGGCGTGGCGGCGCCGGGACCGTCTCCTCGTCATTCGACCGGTGGTCGACGGGCCGATGCCCCTGGGCCACGACGAACATCTCCACCGACTCTCCGCGACTGGCCTTGGGCTTGAAGCCCTTGGACTTCTCGAAGAGGCCGGCGACCCGGTCGAGCAGCTCCCGATACGCCTCCCCCTCGAACACCTTCATGACGAGGTTCCCTCCGGGCCGAAGCCAGTCCGACGCCCGATCCAGAAGCTCGTGACAGAGCCGGACCGAACGGTGATGATCCCCGAAGGGATCCCCGGTGGTGTCGGGCGCCATGTCCGAGAGCAGGACGTCGAATCGATCGATCTCGAGATCCTTCGGATCGAAGTCCCGGAGATCGCCTTCCACGAGGTCCACGGTGTCGGGCATGAGATGGCGATCGATGCGCTTGAGGTCCACGCCGATCACCCGCCCGCGCGGACCCACCCGGCGGGCGGCGACCTGACACCATGACCCCGGAGCGGCTCCGGCATCGAGCACCAGGTCCCCCCTGGCCAGGATCTTCCGCTTGTCGTCGATCTCGATGAGCTTGAAGGCGGCTCTCGATCGATAGCCCTGCTTCTTGGCCTCACGAAACCAATGGTCCTGCACGTCGCGCACGACTCGATGCTCCGAGGGTCGTCGGACCGGCTCGATCCGGATTCACTCCACGATGACGGGGCCGACTTCCGTCGGTTCGTCGACCACGGCGACCCGGATGTCTCCGTAGGTCGTGCGGAGAATCACCGGATTCTCCCCGTCACCGACCTCGCCCACGAAGATCGAGGGGCCGTTCTCCTCCGAGGTCGCGGTGATGGGCGCTTCGGTGAATCGCTGGTACACCCGTCCGCCGACCGATCGAAGGTCGTAGAGGCCGGTCGATCCGGGTCCCACCCGGTAGTCGATCGAGGCATCCTTCGTCACAAGGACGATCGAATCGTTCATGGGGTGATCGGTGACCACGCGGACGTCGCCGTAGGTGGTCTCGATGTCCACCGGTCCGGAGTTGTTCTTCACCCAGACATGGCCACGGGTGGTCGAGATGTCGATGCCGCCGAGCTGGCCGGTGCGGATGAAGAAATCCACCCCCTGCAGGTGATCCTCGGGATGAGCGGTGCTGGTGGTGATGAACACGGTCTCGCGATCCAGCTCGCCCTTTCGAAGCTCGATCCGATACTCGATGTCCTCGAGGGCCTGCTCGCCTTCGTCCCGACGCGAATGTCCGAGATAGGCCCGGCGGACGGGTTCGATCGTCGCGCCCTCCATGCCCGGCACCTCCTCGATGCGGACATTGCCCGCGAACGACTCGATCACGACATCGAGCACGCCTCGGACATCGACCATCACCCTGGCATCGTCCTCGGCCATCTCCCCCCGGACCAACGCATTGCTCATCCTCTCGACCGAGGACGTCGGCGTGCTGCAGCCGACGGCCAGAAGACACGCCGGGAGGATCCAGATCGGCGTCGGCACGAGCTGGCGGATCATGCCGACGGATGAGAGGGCCGAGGGGATTCGACGCATTCGGATTCCTGCCAGTGGCGGATCAGGGACGAAAAGGGGCCCGCGGAACGTACCCGGGCCCTTCGAATATCGGCAGGAAAGCCCCGGAAGCTCCCATCCACCCCGGAATTCCCCGGACCCGCTGCAGGATCCCCTGCCCTCCCCCTAGCATCTCGTCCATGCTCCAGATGCCCATGACCCGACAGGTGCTCTCAGGGGCCTTTCTCGGCCTTCTGGCGGTGCTTCAGGGCTTCAGCCAGACTCCGGAAGCTCCACCCGAGCCCCGGATCGGAGATCCGCTTCAGGTACGTATCGACGCCTCCGTGCTCGCCGCCCTGGCGACCCGGATGGAGGACGGCGATCTTCCCGCCACCGGAGTCGGTCCCCGACTGATCGTCTTCTTCTGCGAGGCTCGAGGCCCCCTCGGCGACCGGGATCCGATCGCGGCCCCCTTCTACCGACGCCCTCAACCCATCCGCTCCATCTCCGTCGATCTGTGGGAGCTGATCACGGCGAATGACGACGTGGTGATCGAGCTCGGCGACGATCAGGAGGACGTGGCCCGCATCCCGGACCGACTCGCGGATCTGCAGGGCGATTTCAAGCTCCGAGCCCTCATCGACCTCGGCACTCGACGGGGTCATGATGCCCCGGGCAATCCAGTCTCCTCGATCGTGGAAGTCGCTTATCGACGCGACCGCAGCGATCCGACGGAGATCGTGATCGACGGACTGATCGAATCCGAGTCCCGGCCCGAAGCGGAGAACCTCGTCTGGATCGAGGTCCCCAGTCCGATGCTCTCCGAGGCACTCGGGCGACCGGTCTCCCATCGAGCGGGAGTCGCGCTTCCACCCGCCTATCTGGATCCCGCGTCCGGACGACGCTTCTGGCCGGTGATCTACGTGGTCCCCGGCTTCGGTGGGGATGAACGTGATGCGGAGCGCTGGGCCGGATTGCTGGCCGATCCGACCTTGAAGACCGCCATGCCCGAGGCCGTGTTCATCGTCCTCGATCCCAACGACCCTCTCGGCCACCACGGCTTCATCGACGGAGACAACACCGGACCTCGTGGAACCGCCCTCGTGGAGGAGTTCATCCCGTGGCTGGAAAGACGGTTCCGACTTCAGGCCGATCCGACCAGTCGGATCCTTCATGGACACTCCAGTGGTGGATGGTCGAGCCTCTGGCTCCAGCTCGAGCATCCCGAGGTCTTCGGATCATGCTTCTCCAGCGCTCCGGATCCCGTCGACTTCTCGGCCTTCGGAACCGTGGACATCACCCGGGACGACAACCTCTTCGTCGGACCGGATGGCGAGGCTCGGGCGAGCTACCGCGAACCGCTGTCCGACGATCTGGATCGAATCCTGATGACCGTCCGCGAGGAGGCGGCGATGGAACATGCCATCGCACCGGATGGCACCAGCGGGGAGCAGTGGAGCACGTGGAACGCGATGTTCAGCTCGAGGGACCGTGGCCGCGGCCTTCCTCGAATGGCTCTGGACCTGGATTCAGGTCGGATCGATCGCACCATCGTGGATCGCGACTGGAGCCGGTACGACATCGGTGCCCGTCTGCGTCGGGATCCGGAACGCTTCGCCCCGATCCTTCTGGACCGGGTAAGGCTGATCTGCGGCACCAGGGACTGCTACTACCTCGACGAGGCCGTCTCACGACTGTCCGAGGATCTGGAATCGATTCGAGCACGCCTCGGACTCGATGAGGGCGACGGTTCGATCGAGCTGGTTCCGGATGCGACTCACGACTCGATCACCGGACATGCGATGAAGCAGTGGCTCTCGGAATGGCGGGACATGACCTCGGAGAACCCGACCGGTTCCTGATGTCCGAGGAGCGACGCCGGCCGGCCTCAGCCTCCCGAGTCGGCACCGTCCGCAGAGCCGTCGTCCTTGCCGTCGTCCTTACCGTCGTCCTTGCCGTCGTTCGTTCCGGTGTCATCGACGCCGTCGTCCTGGCCGTTGGAACTGTTGATGTCCACGGAGTTGTCATTGCCTTCGACATCGACCGTGGAATCGACATCGGTACTGGAATCGGAGATGCCCTGTTCTTCGGCCCACTTCTCCACCATCTCGCCAACCCCGACACCGGCGGCCAGAAGCACCAGCGGGATGGTGATGTTCAGGATGCCAAGCACCAGTCCGGCGGTCGCCATGCCTCGTCCGGGCCTCTTGCGACCGATCGCCCCGAAGATCACGGCCAGGATCGCCAACACGAAGTTGAGATACAGGCCCACGAAGCAACAACCGGGAACGAAGGAAGTGATTCCAAGAACCATGGCCGCGATGCCCATGCCCTTGCCTTGGGGCTGTCCGGCGGGAGAATTCATGTCACTCATCGTCACATCCTTCTTCTCTGGGATTGCGTGTTGGATACCGACCGAATCGACGGAAGGTCCGAAACTCGGACCATCGATGTCCCGGTCGGGCGAAGGATACAGGATCCCTCGGATCCGGCATGCCGGTTCGCACCGGCCGTGCATGTGAAAGAGCACCTTGCGTTGGCTGGCGAGGCTTCCGAGGGGGTCAGCCGCCGCCAAAGGCGGAGGGAACGTCGCCCCAAGGCGCGATGACACGACTCTTGACGCCTCCCCTGCCCTTCCAGTCGGTCACGATCTGGAGCCACACCGGACTCGCGGTTCGTGCGAGATCGTCACGGATCTTGTTGGTGACCGCCTCGAAGAACATGCCCTCGTTCCTGAAGGCATGGAAGTAGAGCTTCAGACTCTTGAGCTCGAGACACACCGCGGCCGGCTCGTAGCGGACGGTGATCGTGCCGAAGTCGGGATGCCCGGTCATCGGACAGACCGAGGTGAATTCCTCGTGTCGGTGTTCGATCACGTACGGCGTGTCCCCCGGGTTGTCGAAGAACTCGAGGATCTGTTCAGCGAATGGTGCTACTTCGGACATCGGCCGGGTTCCGGTCGGGAGTTGCGGCGAATCAAAGGCCGTAGGTGGTGAGGAGACGAACGACCTTCGGCTGCTCGGGATTGATGCGGAGACTCGATCGGAACGCCGATGCGGCAGCATCCCTCGCCTCGAGCAGGGTTCGCTCCGAGGCGAGCCAGGCATTCAGCTCGTTGACTCCGATTCCATTGAGGGCGGGCCAGTAGTCGGGATCGATCTCGACCGCCCGTCGATAGCATTCCACGCTGGCTTCGTAGTCGCCGAGACGGAAGTGGCTGCGACCCTGTCGATCCCAGGCGATCGCGGATGGCGCGAGTTCGAGAAGGACTTCACCCGCGTTGACCGATTCCTTGAAACGACCGGCACCCGCGTAGCACTCCACGAGGTTGCCGATGAGCCGAGGATCGTTGCCGACCAGCTCGATCGCGATCTCGTAGGTGTCGATGGCGTCGTCGGTCCGTCCCGAGAGCATGTAGGCGGTGCCGAGCATCGCATGGGCATCACCCTCGTCCGGCCGAAGCTCCACGACTCTCTGCGCGGGCGCCACCGCGCTGCGCGGCATGTCCATCTCGAGGAATGCCGCGGCGAGGGATGCGAGTGCATCATCGTCGTTCGGCGCCACGGCAAGGGCCAGCTGGAAGGCCCGGATCGAATCACGGAGACGCCCCAGAGCCCGAAGGGTCTCACCATGCCCGAACTGTGCCTCGAAGTTCCGAGGTTCCAGACGGACCGCTCGTGCGAAGGCAGGCTCCGCCCGGGCCGCGTCACCCATGGATTCATAGGCGGTCCCGATGCCGATGTAGGCGACGGTGAGCGATGGATTCTCGTCGAGCAGCGACTCGAACACCTCGATCGCCTCGACCGGATCGCCCGCATCGATCAACGCCCGCCCTTCGGCCGCACGCTCCGCCTGCTCCAAAGTCGGTCGACGCACATCCACCACCGGGCGCGGTGGAGCAGGAAGCGGAGCATCCTGGACCTCCTGAGGAGGATCACTGACGCACCCAGCCGACACGAGAAGGAGGAGGACCGACATCCTCACGATCCGATGGGATCCGAGAAAAGCCACTCGATCTGGGAGGGATGTGGGCATCTGGAGTTCCGGAGAAGGGTTCATCGACTGGTACTTCGGCTCGATCGACGCCCTGGAGCCAAGGAACGCAGCGCTTCGAGGTTGACGAGATCCCATGAAAGTCCCTCCGGACCTCCATCCTTCTCCGTTTCCAGCGCCATGGGGATCCCCTGCCAGGCAGGAACCCGCAGGACCGCCTTGAAACACGCCTCGCCACAGGTGCCCTGCCCGATATGGGCATGACGATCCTTCCTGCTCCCGAGAGCTCCCACGGAATCGTTCAGATGGACGGCGATCACCTGATCCAGCCCGATCGTCGCCTCCAGCCGTTCCAGCACCCCCCTGGCCTTCGCGGGCGTGGACATGTCATGGCCGGCCGCCACCGCATGGCAGGTGTCGAAACAGAACCCGACTCTCTCCGGTACCGCGACCCGATCACGGATCCAGGCGAGCTGACCGGGGTCGTATCCGAGGTTGGTGCCACTGCCCACCGTGTTCTCGAGGGCGGTTCGAACCACGTACCCCCGGGTCTCTTTTTCCAGGCGGTCGAGCGCCTCGACGATCCTCGCGAGCCCCTTCTCCTCGTCGGGGCTGGGAGGTTCTCCGATCGGATTCGGATCCCCGGGCTTGCGCGGAGCCTCGAGGTGGGCCCCGGGATGGGCGACGCAGGCCGGGATTCCGAGAGCCTCGCAACGCTCCAGTTCCTCTCGCTGGAGACGAACGGACTTCTCCCATCCGTCCGGATCCGGCGAGGCCATGTTGATCAGGTAGCTGTTGTGGCTGACCACCCGGGCCGGGTCGTCACTCCAGCCGATCTCCTCGATCGCAGAGCGCCACGCCGCGATCTCCGAATCCAGAAGCGGCTTCACCTTCCACTGCCGCTGATTCTTGGTGAAGACCTGGAGACAGTCGCAGTCGAGCTCGGCGGCGGCCCGGACCGCATTCTCCATCCCCCCCGCGATCGAGAGATGCGAACCGAGCCAGGGGGCGGTTCTCGCACCCGACACGGCGTTGGTGGATGAGTTCTTCACGGCCGGCATGAGGAGACTCTAACGCTCTCGAGCCCACTCGTCCTCGCGATCCCGCCGCCTCGCCTCGATCCCATCGAGTTTGTGGCGATGCCCGATCGCGACGATCGAGGTCCAGGCGAGGATCAGATCTGCGATCAACTGGATCAGCCACCACCCGAGGAATCCCAGCGCGAAGATCGTCACCACATCCCATGATCGTCCGGTCCAGATCGCGGCGACGGCGATGATGGCAGCGATCACCGGCGGCCAGATGCCGTACTGCTGGAATCCCTCCGCAACGTCATCCTGGATCCACCGAGCGGTGGACATCGAACCGCGGACTCCGAACGCGAGCAGGAAGGCGAGGATGATCGGGATCGCGATGTCGAGCCATCCCCAGGCACCGAAGAACGCCACCGCCGTCACCCAGATGAAGATGACGAGCATCATCATCACCACCAGGTTTCCCGGCCGACGAGCCGACTTCGGTTCGTGCAGACGCCGACTGCTGCGCAACAGCAGGTTCACCATCGCGATCGGCATGCCCGCCATGACCAGCCTGAATCTCATGGGCGATGGCGTGAAGATCGACACCACGATCACCAGGGTCAGGAGCTGGACGAAGGCGACGCCTCCGAGCCACATCGCGGTCCGGACGAGAAGATGGGTGGGCTGGTCCAGGTATCGCACCCCCCCCCCGACCGGCGAGAGCCCGCCACATTCGGGACAGCGGGCGTTCAACTCCAGTCCGGTGCGGTCGTAGCCGCAGTGGATGCAGAGCCCGGGCGAGCTTCCGGGATTCAAGCCGAGGGTGCCATGGCGTGACGAACCGCATTGCGGAACATCAGCAGACCCAGAGGCTCCCCGGACCGGATCCCGGCATCCAGTCGCGTCCAGGTCGGATGCTGGGACCACCGGGTGTATCGCTCGGGGTGAGGCATGAGTCCGAGCACCAGGCCGCTGGCATCGCAGATGCCTGCGATGGCACCGGTGGAACCGTTGAAGTTCGTGCCCTCCGCATAACGAACCGCGACCCGACCCTCCTGCTCCAGCATCGCGACGGTCGATGAATCGGCGATGAACCGACCCTCCCCGTGCGCACTGGGAAGCAGACGCACCGATGCATCGACGTCGGTGAGACCCGCGGTCCAGATGCACCGCGTGTCGGCGGGCACGTCGACTTCCGTCCAGTCGTCCCGGAACCGGCCCGACGTGTTGGGCGCCAGGGCCACGAGCGGCGAAGCCGGTTCGACCGGCCAGTCGGCACCGGCATCGGGCCCGGGCAGCAGACCGGCCTGGACCGCGATCTGAAATCCATTGCAGGGGGCGATCATCGGGACCCCGCGGGCGATCGCGGCGGCGAGCGCCGGATAGAGGTTCCTCCGGATGAGCTGGGCGAGAATCCTGCCCGCCCCACCGTCGTCCCCGTAGCTGAAGCCGCCCGGGAGACCGATCAGTTCGAAGTCGTCCACCAGCGTCGGTTCACGTCGAAGCCTCTCGAAGAGGATCGACTCCGGCCTTGCCCCGGCCTCGGCGAAGGCGCGCGCCAGCTCACCGTCGCAGTTGATGCCCGGCGCCGTGACCACCAGTGCACGCGGCGCCCCGTCGCCGAAGCTCGAGCAGGAATCCATGCCGGTCATCGTTCGCATCCCTTGTTCCAGGCATCGAGGAACCCATCGGCCGGAGAGGACGCCGCCTCGAACTCATCACTTCGAACCTGCACGTCGGTTCCGCCGAAGGTTCCGATCACCGCATGAGGCAGGTCGCCCAGGAGATCGGAGAGCTTCTGGAGATCGGACTCGGCGACTTCGAGGAGATACCGGGAGGGGTCCTCGGCGAAGGCCGTCGCGGTCGCGGAGGCGGCACCGTCGGTGGGGACCGCATCGAGATCGAGGTCGATGCCCAGACCGCCGGAGAAGGCCATCTCGATCGCCGCGACCAGCAGGCCCCCTTCGCTGGGGTCGTGGGCGCTCCTCACGATGCCGGCCCGAATCGCCTCGGCCACGGCCCGCGCGGTGCGCGGACCACGAACCAGATCGGTGACCGGCAGCTCGTCTCGGCCCGCTCCCGGATCGCCGCCGATCCGAAGGAAGTGCGAACCGCCGAGCCGATCGCTCGTGCTGCCGACCACGACCAGGCGGCTGCCGTCCTGCTTGGCATCCATCGAAGTCGCGATCGATTCGTCCTCCACCAGACCCATGCCCGAGATCAGCAGGGTGGGTGGGACGCGGATGGTGCGACCGTCTTCGGTCGAGAACTGGTTGTTCAGCGAGTCCTTCCCGCTGACGAAGGGGGTTCGGTAGGCGATCCCGCCATCGAGGCACGCCTCGGAGGCCCGGACCAGTGAACCGAGATTCCGTGGGTCGCCGCAACTCGGCCAGCAGAAGTTGTCGAGGATCGCGATCCGAGTGGGATCGGCACCGACGCAGACCATGTTGCGGACGCATTCGTCGATCGCGGCCAGGCCCATGAGATAAGGGTCCCGGGCCAGACCGGTCGCCAGGCCATGACCGATGGCGAGACCTCGCGGGCGATCCGGGACCGGTCGGATGATCGCGGCGTCACCGGGGCCGTCGTTGGGGCCCGCGAAGGGCCGCAGGACCGCTCCACCCTGGACCTCGTGGTCGTACTGCCGGATGATCCAGGCCTTGCTGGCCAGATTGGGATGCCGAAGAAGCGACTCCGCCATCGCGAGCAGGTCGGCTCCCCCCGTCACCGGAGGTCGTGATTCCACGCCCGGGTCGGCACCGCCCGCCTCCGCCGCCGCCCATTCCGGATCCCAGGTCGCTTCGCGAACCGGCATCGGGACGCCGTCGTGCAGGAACTCCATCGAGATCCGGCCGACCTCGGTCTCGCCCCAGTGCAGGATGAGCTCGCGTCCCGGGGTGCCGAACTCCCCGAGATCGCACCACTCCACCCCGTGGTCGTCGCAGATCGCCGCGAGGGTGTCCACCTTCTCGGGCGGAACGGCAAGCACCATGCGTTCCTGGGCCTCGCTGATCCAGACCTCGACCGGCGTCAGTCCCGCGTACTTCACCGGGGCCCGATCCAGACGGACATCGGCCCCGAGCTTCTCGCCCATCTCACCCACCGCGCTGGAGAAGCCTCCGGCACCACAGTCGGTGATGGCTCGGAACAGGCACCCGCTCTCGTGGTCGCGAGCGGCGAGCACCGCATCGAGCGTGATCTTCTCGGTGATGGGATTCCCGATCTGGACGGCATGACTGAACTCGTCGGCATGGGTGTCGGTGAGTTCGGCGCTCGAGAAGGTCGCCCCGTGGATTCCGTCACGGCCGGTCCGTCCACCGAGTGCGATGATCCGGTCTCCCGGCATGGCATCACCCTCGACCCGATCCCGGGGCATCACGCCGATGCAGCCGCAGTAGACCAGGGGGTTCCCGACGTACCGGTCATCGAACCACACGCCGCCATCCAGGGTCGGGATGCCCATGCGGTTGCCGTAGTCCCGGACCCCGGCGACGACTTCGGAGAGCGTCCGTCGCGGGTGAAGGCAACCCTCGGGAAGTTCCCCCGGCTGGTCGGTGGCGACGCAGAAGACGTCGGTCGCGGCGATGGGCTTGGCCGCGAGACCGGTGCCCATGATGTCCCGGATGCATCCCCCGATCCCGGTGGCGGCTCCTCCGTAGGGCTCGAGGGCCGAGGGGTGGTTGTGGGTCTCGACCTTCATGCAGACCGCATGGTCGTCGTCGAAGGCGACCACGCCGGCGTTGTCCACGAAGACCGACAGGCACCAGTCGTCGAGATCCTCCGCCATCAGACGATGGGTGGCCGCCGCCACGGTGGATTTCAGCAGGTTGTCGATCCGGACGACGCCCGGTCCGATCAGTTCGTGCCCGGGACGGCTGGAGGCCGACTCCAGGAGCGAGGGGCCGCTTCCCCCCCCATCCGGCTCGCGGTACTCGATCGTGGCCTTGAGCGTCTTGTGGACGCAATGCTCCGACCAGGTCTGGGCCAGACTCTCCAGTTCGATCTCACGGGGTTCCCGGCCGAGATCCCGATAGTGACGCTGGATCGCCTGCATCTCCTCGAGGGAGAGGAACAGGTGCGCGTCGCGACTCAGTCGCTCCAGGGCCTCGTCATCGAGCGAGGAGATCTCGATACTTCGGACCTCGAAGGCACGTTCGTGTCCAGCGGGGAAGGCATCGGGCAGGTAGGCCTCGCCATGAATGGCATGCACGACCGGGTTGGCCAGAAGTCGGGTCGCCAGACGATGGGCCGCCTCCGGGCTGATGCCGGCGAGTTCCCATCTCACACCCGTCCGGACCTCGATCGAGGCGGCCCGGTCCCGACCGAGAATCGCCTCGAGAGCCGTCGAGATCGATGCCGCGGCCGGATCCATGACCCCGGGCAGCGGATGAACCTCGATCAGGGCATGACCGGGCGGGACGGCGGTCGCCCCCAGCTCGGCCATCTGCATGACCGGATCCGCCAGCAGGTCCCGACCGATCCGGTCGAGCTCCTCGGCCCGAAGATCGCCCTGGAGGAGGTAGACGTCGATCCGGGCGGCCCCGGTCGGTCTCAGATCGAGCTCGAGGTCCGCAGCATCGGAGAGGAGAGCGTCCGCCGCGGGATCACCCGCCTCGGTCCGGCGACGGACCTCGATGCGATGGACGGCGACGGCGGAGGCGACGGAGGTGCTCATCGGGGCCGCATTTTAGGGAAACCTCGGCCGGTCCGTGGGAGCCACCCCGGAGTCGGGGAAGAAACGTCGGTTGGGGCGGAATGAAACGCACGGCTCCACCGGGGGACCCGGGGAACCGTGCGCGTGGACGGCAGTTGATGTGGGACGATCAGAAGGCCAGCTGGACATAGCCCCGGAGGATGTACTGGTCGGATTTCGGAGTCGACCGGACTCCGAGCTCGGGGGTGTTCCAGTTCGGATCGACCTGGGTCGGGAAATACGTCACCGAGGCGCCGATCTTGAAATCCTCACCATCGATGTAGTAGGTGCCGCCGAGGTGCAGTCCGACGTAGGGATGCGGGTTGACATACGCGCCGTAGAAGCGGCTGACCGGGTTGTCGTTCGCCAGATCGCCGAGTTCCCTGAGCCGGTTGTCGCCGACCATCGAGAGCCACTCGGCTCCGAGGTAGAGCTCGGTCTCCTGAGTGACGTACATCGAGCCGAAGAGGCTCGCCCCCATCGTCTGGACGGTGCCGACATCGATGGTGGGGTTGGAGTTTCCGATCGGGCTGAAGTTGTAGATGAGGTACGAGGCCCCACTGGTCACGTTGTGGTAGTAGACGTTCGCAGTGATGGTGGCCCCGCCCAGATTCGCCGTCGCATCTCCGGTGAACCCGAACCAGGTGTTGTACTTGTTGCCGCCGAAGGCCGGATTGGAGGTGTTGTTGGGCCCGGTGGGATTGATGTTCACCTTGCCTCGCTGGAAGTGCCCGCCGACGCCGAGCATCAGACCGAACTCCTCTCCCGGAGGAGAAGTCATCCGATCGAAGTCACCCCAGGCGCCCGAGACCTTGTACTCGGCACGTCCGGTGAAGGAAAGCTCCGACTGCGTGTCGTAGTAGGGGCTGTTCATGGGCTCGGTGGTGGACAGCCGGTACTGTTCGAAGATCCGGTCGTTCGCACCTTCGCTCATCGCGACCGACACCCTCAGGTCGTCGCTCTGATACTCGAGTTCGACGCCCTGGCTGCGTCCCAGCCCCATGTGCAGGGCCAGTGCGGTGCGCTCACCGGTCAGCTGGTTGGGGATTCCAACCTCCCAGGCGCGGTCGAAGGGAAGCTTGAACTGCCCGACCCGCACCGTGAACGAGGAGTCGAGGGCGTGGGCGATCCAGGCGTCGAGAAGCTGGAGCTGCCCGTTGCGGTTTCCGTATTCGCCGGACTGGATGTACGCCGTGCCGACGTTGCCGGCGTACCAGGTCCCTCTCATGTTGGTGAATCCACCCATGATCCGGAACGTCGTGTCCGGGCCGAACATGTGGCCGTCGAAGTCCAGTCGGGTGTGCGGCATGTCCCAGCCGTAGCGCCGGGTCGAATTGTCCTCCGCGGTGAACCCGGGCAGCTCCGGCACTCCGGGCGCCGATTCGAACGGAGCCCGGAAGGTCGAGTAGACGTATCTCGCCTGGGTCATGCCACCGATGTTCAACCGAAAGCGACCGTCCGGACTCTGAAGGAAGAATCCGTCATCCCAGCCGGCGGTGAGACCGGCCGACTGGAGGGAGGCTCGTGAATCGGCGTCGGCGAGGACATCGGTGACGATGCCGCGGATCTCCTCCGCCCGCTGCTCGGAGATCCAGGTCCGGCCGTCCTCCGCCTCGAGTTCGTTCACCCGACCCTGGAGGGTCTGATTCCGCTGTTCGAGTTCCGCCAACCGCCGGGCCATGTCATCCAGGTTGATCGGAGGGGCTGTGGTGTCCTGTCCATGACCGGTTCCACCGGTTCCGGCGAGCGCCAGGAGCAGTGTCCCGGCCATGACTCGCTTGTCTCGCATCCTGCGCATGTGAATCCCCGTGACCTGAAATCGGCGGAGTGACTGTGAGATATCGGTCACTCCAGGGAGCTTCCATGAGCATTCAAGGGGGTTTCCAGGGGTGGATTTCAGGTCTTGCCGTCCGCCCCGGGGCCGTGGCACGGCCTCGGTCCGAGCCGCCGCCACGCTGATCGCCCTCCGCCACGAAAAGACCGGCCGGATCCTGCGATCAGGATCCGGCCGGTCGACCTCCGAGAGTCAGGAACAGAGTCCTTCGTTCTCGTCGGGTGGATGACACTCAGAAGAGAAGCTGCAGCTGCGCCCGCAGGGCCCACTGGTTGGTCTCCCCGGGAGCATCGGTGCGGAACCCGGCACTGTTCGGGGTGAACGCCCAGTCCCTGACGTTGGAATCCTCAAACGAGGCGAAGTTGATCGACCAGTCGAGGGTGAACTTGACCGCGGAGTTGATGAACCAGTTCGCACCCACGGTGAAACCATCGAACCTGGACGTCGGGGACGAAAAGGGGGCGTCGTAGTTCATGTACTCGTAGCGGGCGAAGGCCTCGACGTCCTCGCAGACGAAGTAGCCACCCTGAACGGTGAAACCAAAGGGATTGGTCGTGCCCGGGGTCCTCAACACATTACCGACCGGAGTAGTGACGTTCTTGTAGATGCCGGAGACGAAGAGACTCGCACCGTCGAAGTCGAGCGTCAGATCGGCGGTCACGCCACTGCCCAGCGTGCCGTCGGTGGCGACGAACCTCTGGTTCGCCCGCTGGACGAATCCGGAAAGGCCGAGCATCGCGCCGAATTCGGAGCCGCGCGGACTGCTGAAGTCCTTGAACTGCCCCCACTCACCGGCCATCTTCCATTCCCCACGGCCGACGAAGGAGTAACTCGTGCCGGTCTCGCTCCAGCCCGTGTTCTGGCTGTTGAATCCCGCCCCCCCCATGCCCCGCGGCCCGATCCCGTCACCGGTCCAGGCCGCGATCTTGAAATCGTCGGTGGTACGCGAGAGTTCGATGCCCTGCGAGTAGCCCTGATTGAAGTATTCCGTGACGATCGAACGCTCGACCGCCAGCTGCTGGGAGGAGGACACAAGTTCCTCGCGCAACCAGGGCGCCTTGAACTGGCCGACCTTCACCTTCCAGCCATCCCCCAGACTCTTGGCGATCCAGGCATCCTCGAGGACAAAGGTCCCACCACGATCTCGACGGAAGGCGCCCTTGACGCTGTAGGTCCAGCTGGGATCGATGACATGTCCGGAGAACTTCAGCTTCGTCCGGCGATTCTCGAAACCCCAGTAATACGGAGAGTGCTGACGGGGTTCCTGCGGATCCACCGGGGCGGCCACGCGTCCGTTGGCGTGATTGACGATGTAGCGGACCTGCAACTGCCCGCTGATCTTGAGCTTGAAGTTTCCGTCCGGACTGGCGAGGAAGAAACCCTTGTTCCAGCCGGCCATGGCACCGCTGTCCTGGAAGCTGGTGCGGCTGTCGGCATCCGCGAGGACGTCCTGGACGATGCCGCGAATCTCGCCGGCCCGCTGTTCGGTGAGCCAGCTCTCGCCGTCCTCCTGCTTCATGGCCGCGATCTCTCGGGACTGGTTCGCAACCACCTTCTTCAGTTCGGCGATCTGGGAGAGGGCATCGTTCGCGTGGTCGGCATCGACCTCGGAGGATGATGCCGATACGGTGGCCCCTCCAAGGACCAACGTGGCGACGAGGAGGGCTCTGGGAGACGTGTTGATCATGATTTCAGACTCCTGAATGTCGATGTGACAAGTTTTCGATGGCCATGTACGAGTGTCCTGCCGCCCAGTTGTTGAGAGCGTGCAAGCGAATCCCGTTCTTCGAATGGCAGCGTACCTCTCCGAGAGCGCAGTGTTCCAGCGCATGAAAAAACCGGTCGGACCCTGAGGTCCGACCGGCCGAGCCCTTGAAAGCCCGGGCTCCTTGCGGAGCCCGGGCGATTCGTCGGGTGGATGAAATCAGAACATGAGCTGCAGCTGGGCACGAAGGGCCCACTGGTCAGTGCTGTTCGGCGTGGCGTCCGCACGGAAGCCCTGGCTGAGGTTGTCCGTAGCGAAGCTCTTGAGGTTCATACCCCATTCGACCGTCGCCTTGACGTTGGCGGTCATGAAGTAGTTGGCACCAACGGTGATGCCGTTGAACCTGGACGTCTCGGTGGCCGGGTCGACGTCGGTATCGAGCCAGTCGTAACGACCGAAGATCTCGATGTCATCACTGACGAAGTAGCCGCCCTGGATGTTGAAGGCCCAGGGGTTGTCACTGCCGTCGATGTTGTTGCCGATCCAGATGAACGAGGCGAACAGGTTCGCTCCGCCCATTTCCCAGCTGAAGTCGCCGGTGAAGCCGTAGGCCGAGTTGTTGTTGAGAGCACCGGCGTTCGAGTTGCCGGTCTCGTAGACACCCGCCAGACCGACCATCATGCCGCCTTCTTCACCCTTGAAGGAGGTGAAGTCGTCGAAGATGCCCCAGTCGCCGGAGATCTTGTACTCGAAGCGGCCAGCCAGGGAGTACTTGGTGTTGACGTTGTTCCAAGTAGTGTTCTGGGTGCCGGTGAGTCCGGGCTGGTTGCCCTGGAGAACGCCGTTTCCGAGGAAGACGTTGTAGCGGAAGGCGTCCGACGCGTAGTTGAGCTGGATGCCCTGGTCGAAGCCCTGGGTGAAGTAGGAATCGACGATCGAGCGGTTCATGCCGAGCTGGTATCCGTCGTCGACGAGGGTCTCACGGAGCCAGGGGCCGCGGAACTGACCGGCGGTGATGCCGAAGCCGTCGCCGAAGTCCTTGGTGATCGAGGCGAAGGTGAGGCCCATGGCGCCGTTGAGCGTGGCACCATCATCGGTGGTCTGCTGGGCGAAGTTGCCACGAACGTGGAACTGCCAGCTGGGATCAACCACGTGACCCGAGAAGTCGAGGTACGTGCTGCCCATGTCGAAACCGTAGAGGTTGTCGGGGCTCGTGTCCTTGGCGTTGTTCAGCGTGAAGCGGGTCTGCATGAGGCCGCCCACGTTGAGACGGAAGTTGCCGTCGGGGCTGGCGAGGAAGAAACCCTTGTTCCAGCCGGCCATGGCGCCGCTGTTCTGGAAGCTGGTGCGGGTGTCGGCGTCGGCGAGAACGTCCTGCACGATGCCACGGATCTCGCTCGCTCTCTCTTCGGTCAGCCATGCCTGGCTGTCCTGCTGCTTGAGCTCAGCGAGCTCCTGCTTGAGTTCGGCGATCTGTGAAAGCGCGTCGTTGTCGGACTCTGCGCCGCCGAAGGCCGTACCGGCGATGGCCAGCGCGGTCGTACCGGCGACGAGCCCAAACCTGGTGGTCAGACTCATTCGGTGACTCTCCAAGAGGTGCTCAGGCATTTTGTCGTAAGCGGCGTTGTGCACGATTCGACTGCCCTGTGTTCATCCACCCGTCCGTCTAAGCGCCCCCGCCACCAATGGCGAGGACCGGACGTGATTTCCCCTATCGGCCAACACGGTCGATTGGGATGAAGGTGCGGACTATATCCATTCCCGGGAGGAGTGCCACCGCTCCCTCCCTCGAAACCCCCTCCAAACGCCGCCCAAGAGGGCTCAAATCGGGACTGAATTCCATAAACCCATCAATGACAGGCACTTGGAAAACAGGGCCATGCGACAGGTAATCCCCATGAATATGGCGATTTCGTCGCTTCAAGAGCCCGAAAGAGACTCTGAAAAAAGTCTGCTCAACCCTCAACTCAGGTGGGAGATGGCGGCCCCGAGGCTCTCGATCCCGATGACCTCGAGCCCCGGAATCCCGACCTTGGAGGCCCCTCCAGCAGGCACCAGAGCCTGCCTGGCCCCTCGTCGACCGAGCTCCCGAAGCCTCTGCTCGAGGTTTCTGACGTTTCGAAGGGCCCCGGTGAGCCCGATTTCCCCGATCGCGACCGTTCCTGCAGGCAGCGCCCGGCCATGGTGGGCTCCGGCGATGGCCATCGCAATCGCGAGGTCCGCCGCGGGCTCGACCACTCTGGCCCCCCCCGCCACGGCTGCGAAGACATCCTGATCGGCGAGTCGCTGCCCCCCATGCTTCTCCAGAACCGCGATCAGCATCGCCAACCGACTCGAATCCAACCCCGTGGCCCGACGCTTGGCCGAGCCCAGGAACCCCGTAGCGGTCAACGCCTGCACCTCGACCGGCAGGCACCGAGAGCCTGCGATCGTCGCGGTTCGCACCGACCCGGGGACCCCGGGCCCCGTCGAATCGATGGCCAGTCCCGACTCATCAAGCTCTCGAAGCCCTCCGTCGGTCAT
The DNA here is from genome assembly GCA_002709295.1 of Phycisphaerae bacterium. Taxonomy (GTDB): domain Bacteria; phylum Planctomycetota; class Phycisphaerae; order Phycisphaerales; family SM1A02. The sequence continues at coordinate 218,378 of PAQL01000012.1, forward strand.
TTCGAACAGGCCGATCTCCTGCGTCGATCCGAAGCGGTTCTTGGCCGCTCGAAGGACGCGATACCCGTGATCGCGGTCGCCTTCGAAGGCAAGGACCGCATCGACCACGTGCTCCAGCAGCTTCGGGCCGGCCAGCTGGCCCTCCTTGGTGACGTGCCCGACGATCACGATCGCTGCCCCGCTGATCTTCGCCGCCTGAACGAGATCGTGGCAGCACCGCCGAATCTGGGTCGTGGAGCCCGGAGGGGCATCGAGATCCAGTCGGTGGACCATCTGGATCGAATCAAGGACCACGACGGTCGGTTGGACCTTCCGGATCTCGTCCACGATCCGAACCAGGCTCGTATCCGCCTGCAGGTACAGATCCCCGGCCCCCGGCAGGCCCTCCCCGAGCAGGCGATCTGCTCGAAGGCGGATCTGCTGCGGACTCTCCTCGCTGCTGGCGTAGAGGACCCGGCCACCTCCCCGGACCACGCTGGCCGCCGCCTGGAGCAGCACCGTGCTCTTGCCGATGCCGGGCTCGCCACCCAGCAGGATCGCCGATCCGGGGACCAGACCGCCTCCAAGGACGCGATCGAGCTCTCCCAGCCCGGTTGGAATCCGGGGCACCTCGAGCTGTTCGACCTCGTTGATGGGGACCGAGCCGGTCAGGAGGCCGAGGGCGTCTCCCGTGGTCGGAGCCGCTCGCATCGCCACACCCGCCACCGTGCCCACGGTCGCGGCCTCCGCGGGCTCATGAAAGGACTCCAGACTGTCCCAGGCCCCGCAATCGGGGCATTTCCCGATCCACTTGGGCTGGACACCGCCGCATTCGTTGCAGACAAAGGAGGTTCGAGACTTCGCCATGGCAGGAAGTCTACGAGCCGGATTTCGGTTTCTGATCGGGGAGACCGATTTTCCTCGGTCTCAGCGGGCCCCTCGTCGGAGCCGACGTGACCATGCTCCGTATAGAAGGATGGCGCGGCGTCGCTCCCGGGCCGAGGGCCAGGCGGAGCGGTCGGAACCCAGAGCGGTCTCCATCCGCCATGACCAGTACCGACCTCGGAGTCGGAATCGAGTCACGGCCGCCAGATGGAGGAGGCCGAGCAGACCGGACATCATGATTCGCATGGGAGGCTGTCGGTCCAGAGAGGCATCAGCCGGCTCCCGGCTCGGCGAGCCGGCTTCGCTCCACCTCTTCCTCGGCGGGGCTGAAACGGCTCCCGATGAGGCGGACCCGGGAGTTGGGGTCGGCCTGACGGGGCATCACCGGGATGATGAGGTAGATGAAGACGATGGTGCCGAGCGATCCCGCCCACATCCATTCGTTCCAGCCCATGAAGAGGAAGACCGAGGTGACCAGCATCACCAGCAGCGAGGCGGGGATCATCCCCTCCCAGGCCAGTCGCATCAGCTGGTCGAATCGGAAACGGGGCAGGGTCCAGCGGATGGCCATTGCGAAGGCGACCAGCAGGAACATCTTGCCCGCGACCACTCCGAACTGGATCAGCCCGATCCACCAGGGACCGGAGGCGGGAATGTCCCAGCCCCAGAACGGATTCACGGACCATCCCCCGAGGAAGAGCATCGTGAAGAACGCCGCCCCGGTGATCATGTGGAAGTACTCGGCGAGGAAGAAGATCGCGAAACGCATCGACGAATACTCGGTGTGGTACCCGCCGACCAGCTCGCTCTCGCACTCCGCGAGATCGAAGGGGGCTCGATTGCTCTCCGCCAGCATGCACGTGTAGAAGATGATCGCGGCCACGGGAAGCTGGACGATGTTCCAGGCTGCACCCAGCTGGCCTCCCACGATCACCTCGGGCCGGATCGAGCCCGCCACCAGGATCACCGCCAGCAGCGACAGTCCCATGGGGATCTCGTAGGAGATCATCTGGGCGCCGGCTCGCAGCCCGCCCAGGAACGACCACTTGTTGTTGCTCGCCCATCCCCCGAGGGTGACTCCGAAGACCCCGAGGGAGGCCACCGCGATCAGGTAGACGACCCCGATGTTGATCTCGGCTCCGACCACGGACACCATGTAGGTGGCGTTGCCCCGGTTGATCCCGAGCCACTGGACCAGACCAGTGATGTCGATCGGGCCGGTGAATGGGACGATGATGAATCCGATCATCGCCGGCACCATGATCAGGCCCGGAGCCAGCGTGAACAGCGCCTTGTCGACACCGCCGGGGGTGTAGTCCTCCTTGAGCAGGAACTTCAATCCGTCGGCGATCGGCTGGAGCATGCCCTTGGGGCCGACCCGGTTGGGGCCGACGCGGTCCTGCATCCAGGCGCTGAGCTTCCGCTCCAGCATGATCGAATAGGCGCACGCTCCGAGGAAGACATGCAGCAGCGCCACGATCGAGAGGATCGAGAAGCCGAGCTGAACCTGGTCTGGCGTCGCGGTGAACATGGGGTCCCCTGAGGACGAAGCCGTCGGATCGTGGCGTGAAGTCTACTGCCCGATCCCCACGAAAGACCCGCGATCCGCTCACCTCGGGGGAGAAAGCATCGAGAGCGGGTGGCCCTCGAGTCCGATCAGCCCGGACAGCCGACCGAACCGTCCGGAATCGAGGCCTTTCCCGCGGCAGCCGCCGGGGGTCGGACGAGTTCCGGGAAGTAATCCTGAGTGGCGGCGACGCTCCAGTCGCCGGCCCGCAGCGCCGAGATCGCCCTGGCCATGGCACGGGCACCGGGGATGGTGGTGATCATGGTCACCCCGGCCCTGACGGCGGTCGCCCGGATCCGTCCCTCGTCGGTGTCGGCACCCTTCCGGGTCGCGGTGTTCACGATGAGGGAGACCTCGCCGTCCGCGATCAGGTCGAGGATGTTCGGGCGAAGCCCCTCGGAGATCTTCGGAAGCGGCTCGACATCGACGCCGAACCCTCGAAGGTGATCATGGGTGCCTCCGGTCGAGACGATCCGGAAGCCCATCGATCGCAGCGACTGGGCGATCTCGACCGACGCATCCTTGTCCTCGTCACGAACCGAGAGGAACACGGTGCCATCGGTGGGCAGCGTCATGCCGGCCGCCATGCATCCCTTCGCGAAGGCGATGGGCAACGAGCGATCCGCCCCCATCACCTCGCCGGTCGAGCGCATCTCCGGACCGAGGATCACATCGACCCCGGGGAACTTGCTGAAGGGGAAGACCGACATCTTGACCGCGTAGAAGCCCGCATCGGGGACCTCGCTGGTGTCGAGGGACGAGAGCGAGCAGCCCATCATCACCTTCGCGGCCAGCCGGGGCCAAGGCACACCCTTGGCCTTGGAGACGAACGGCGCCGTCCGGCTCGCTCGCGGGTTGACCTCGAGGATGAAGATCTCGTCGTTCTTGACCGCCAGCTGCAGGTTCATGAGCCCCCGGACCCGGAGCCTTTCGGCGAGGGCCCGGGCCTGCTCACGAATCCGGTCGACGATCTTCGGCGACAGCGAATAGGGCGGGATCGTGCACCCGGAGTCGCCGGAATGGACGCCCGCCTCCTCGATGTGCTCCATCACGCCGCAGACCAGGGCCTGGGGCGGATCGGTGGAGAGCTCGAGCATCGCGGCCTTGGAATCCTCGTGCGGATCGAAATCGGCGACCACATCGACGTCGACCTCGACGGCATCTCCGAGGAACCGGTCGATCAGGACCGGAGCGTCCTGAAGGTCGCTCGCTCCCACCGCCGCGACCATGTATCGCTTGAGAGCCGTCTCGTCGTAGCACGTCTCCATGCCACGTCCGCCCAGGACGTAGCTGGGTCGCACCAGCACCGGGTAGCCGATGCGGGACGCGACCGCGACCGCCTCCTCGAGCGAGTGGGCGATCCCGTTCTCCGGCTGGATCAATCCGAGCTCGTCGAGGACCGCCTTGAACCGGTCGCGATCCTCGGCGAGGTCGATCGAATCGAGGCCGGTGCCGATGAGGGGAACCCCCGCGGCGACCAGGCCGTGAGCGAGGTTCAGCGGCGTCTGCCCGCCGTACTGCACGATGCAACCGACCACCCCGCCGGAGCGGTCCGGGCGATCGACGCCGCCACCGTTCAGACGCTCGACGATGTCGAGCACGTCCTCGAGCGTGAGCGGCTCGAAGAACAGCTGGTCGCTGGTGTCGTAGTCGGTGGAGACCGTCTCGGGGTTCGAGTTGATCATCACCGAATCGAAGCCCATCTCCGCGGCGGCGAAGCTCGCCTGGCAGCAGCAGTAGTCGAACTCGATGCCCTGGCCGACGCGGTTCGGGCCGCCACCCAGGATGATGATCTTCGGCCGATCTCCGATCCGCACCTCGTCATCCCGGACCGTCCGGGCGGTGCCGTCCTGATCGAGGATGCGATGTTCGCGTTCATAGGTCGAGTAGAAGTAGGGCGTGACAGCCTCGAACTCGGCGGCACAGGTGTCGACCAGCTTGAACACCGGCTCGATGCCGAGCCTCTTCCGATGCCCCCGGGCCTCGAGGATGCTCCGGGTGGAGATCTCGCCGATCCAGAGGTTCGCGAGCTGCGGATCGGAATAGCCCAGTCGCTTCGCCTCGAAGAGGAGCTCGGCGGGGACCGTGTCGAACGACTCGTGTTCGAGCAGCCGGTCCTCGAACTCCACCAGCTGGGCGATCTGATCGAGGTACCAGGGGTCGATGCCGGTCAGTTCGCGGATGCGTTCGAGCGACCAGCCCGACTTCAGTGCGTAGCGGATGTAGTAGAGCCGGCCCTGACTCGGCACCGAGAGCTTGCGCACCAGGGTGTCCTCGGGCACCGGCCAGACCGATGCCTCGGCCTCGCCCTCGGCTTCGTCCCCGGCCCGATGCCCCTGCAGCCACCAGTCGTTGGCGTCCAGACCGAGGCCGAACCGCTTGACCTCCATCGACCGGATCGCCTTCTGGAGAGCTTCCTTGAAGGTCCTGCCGATCGACATCGCCTCGCCCACCGACTTCATCTGGGTGGTCAGCGTCTCGTCGGCCTCGGGGAACTTCTCGAAGGTCCACCGCGGCATCTTGACGACGACGTAGTCGATCGAGGGCTCGAAGCAGGCGGACGTGGTCCCCGTGATGTCGTTGCGAAGTTCGTCGAGGGTGTAGCCGATCGCGAGCTTGGCGGCGATGCGGGCGATCGGGAAGCCGGTCGCCTTCGAGGCGAGGGCCGAACTACGCGAGACCCGGGGGTTCATCTCCACCACCACCACGTCGCCGTTGGCGGGGTTCACCGCGAACTGGACGTTCGATCCGCCGGTGTCCACACCGACTTCGCGCATGATCGCGAACGCTCCGTCGCGAAGCCGCTGGTACTCCTTGTCGGAGAGGGTCATGATCGGGGCCACGGTGATCGAGTCCCCGGTGTGCACGCCCATGGCATCGATGTTCTCGATCCCGCAGACGACCACGCAGTTGTCGGCCCTGTCACGGACGACCTCGAGCTCGTATTCCTTCCATCCGAGAAGCGAACGATCGATCTGGACCTGGCCGATCATCGAGGCCTTCAGCCCGCTGCGAACGATGTCCTCGTACTCCTCGCGGTTCCAGGCGACGCCGCCGCCGGTGCCGCCGAGCGTGAACGCCGGACGGACGATCGCGGGAAGTCCGATCTGATCCAGGTAGTCGATCGCATCCTCGACCGTGGTGACCGTCTTCGACTCGGGGTTCTTGAGTCCGACCGCATCCACGACCTTCTGGAACGCCTCGCGGTCCTCGGCTCGACGAATCACCTCGCGATCGGCGCCGATCATCTCGACCCCGTGCGCCTGAAGAATGCCCTGGTCCCAGAGCGCGCACGCGCAGTTCAGTCCGGTCTGGCCCCCGAGGGTCGGCAGGATCGCGTCGATCGGCGTGCCGAGCTCCTTCTCGCGTTCGATCACCCGGCGCACCGCCTCGGGCGTGATCGGCTCGATGTAGGTCCGATCGCTGAACGCCGGATCGGTCATGATCGTGGCCGGGTTGGAGTTCACCAGCACGACCCGGTACCCCTCCTCCCGCAGCGCCTTGCAGGCCTGGGTTCCCGAGTAGTCGAACTCGCATCCCTGACCGATGACGATCGGGCCGGAGCCGAGGAGGAGGATCGTTGAGAGGTCTTCCCGCTTGGGCATTCGATGAATCCGTCCGGGTGGGGATGACGGCGTGGCGATGCGAGGCTCGGATCGAACCGCGCAAATTTCCGACATCATACCCCGGCCGCCCGGGCCGTCACAGGCCCCGAGCGATCTATCGAACACTCATCCACGGTTCACGGGGTTGACGAATCCCCCCCTGAAAGACAGGCTTTCCTCCGCATGCCCCCCACCCTCTGGATCATCCTCCTCGCCGCCGCCATGGTCGGCATCCCGGCCATCCTCTGGACGGCCCGATCGCTCAGGGCCAGAATCGGGGGATCCGTGATGGTCGGACTCCTCGATCTGGTGAACATGGGGTACGTCCGCTGGTGGCACCGCCTGAAACTGGTCGGTTTCGACGACCTCCCCCCGCCCTTTCGGAAGGGGGACGTGGGGGCCGGGATCGTGGTCGCCAACCACAGTGCCGGGATCGACCCTCTCGTGGTCCAGGCCGGGATCCGAAGATTCATCCGCTGGATGATGTGGGCGGACATGATGCTCCCGGTCCTCGGATTCGTCTGGAAGGCCGCGAGGATCCTGCCCGTCAGCTACGGGAAGAAGGACACCACCACGGTTCGAGAAGCGATCCGGCACCTCAAATCCGGAGGCCTGGTCGGGATCTTCCCCGAGGGCGCCATCACCCGGCCGCCGGGCGAGATCCGGCCGTTCCAGGCCGGAGTCGGGCTGGTCGCCAGGATGAGCAAGGCACCCGTGCTCCTGATCCACATCCACGACACGCCGTACACCCCCACCGCGTTCGGATCGGTCTTCCACCGGTCCCGGACCGTGGTCGAGGTGGTGGGAGTCTTCGATCTCAAGGATGTGAAGGATCCCGAGGCGGCGACCGCCCGACTGCACGAGGCCCTCGCCCAGCACTGCGGATGGCCCGTCAACGAGGAGAGCATCCTCGAGATGTGGCGGGAGAACCCTGACGAATACGAAGCTCCGGTCTGATCCTCTCGGGGCCTCCGGGGGGTACAGTCCTGACATGCTGGAGCGAATCCGAGGCGACCTGCGAGAGGTTGGAGACCATGCCGCCACGGTGACGGTCGGGGACCTCGACTACGAGGTGCTGGTCCCGGCCGGCGATGCCGCGAGGCTGCGACTGTCCGTCGGTCAGCCGATCGAGTTCGTCCTCCTCCACTATCTGGAGAGCCAGTCCAACGGCGCCGTCTTCCGCCCCCGGCTCGTCGGTTTCACCACGGAACACGATCGAGCCTTCTTCGAACTCCTCACCTCGGTCAAGGGGATCGGATACCGCAAGGCCCTCCGATCGCTGGCGATGCCGATCGCGACGGTGGCCAGGGCGGTCGCCGACAAGGACGTCGACACCCTTCGAGCCCTTCCCGAGATCGGCAAGCGGACCGCCGAGACGATCGTGCTCGACCTCTCCGAGAAGGTCGAGGCGATGCTGCCGGGACTCGCGGGACCGGAGTCGGGCGGCGGATCCGAGGACGCCCCTGAACCGACGGATGGCGCCGGCGACGCGGCCCGCGATGCGATCACGGTGCTGGTGCAGCTCGGCGAGAGCCGGATCGTCGCCGCCGAGCTGGTCGAACGCGCCCGGCGAGCGGATCCGTCCATCACCGAGGGAGACTCCCTCGTGGCGGCCGCCCTCCGCCTGAAGGAGATGGTCAGTTGAATCCCCTCCCCGAACCACGCCAGGACAGGCCGACAGCATGAGACACGCCATGATCATGGCCGGAGGATCCGGCACCCGTCTCTGGCCGGTCAGCAGATCCGACCGTCCGAAGCAGCTCGTGCCGCTGATCGCCGGGCGGAGTCTGCTCCAGGTCGCCAGCGATCGACTCGCGGGCGTGGTCGATCACGACCGGCGATGGATCTGCACCGGCGAACGATTCCGCTCCCAGGTTCGGGAGGCGATTCCCGGCATCGAAGACGACCGGATCCTCGGCGAGCCCTGCGGGCGCGACACGCTCAACGCGGTGGGACTCACCGCGGCCGTGCTGGCGAAGCTCGATCCCGACGCGATCTTCTCGGTGCTGACCGCCGACCACCTGATCGAACCCCAGGACGTGTTCGCGGATCGACTCGATGCAGGCTTCCGACTGGTGGAGGAGGACCCGAGTCGTTTCACGACCTTCGCCATCACGCCGACCCATCCCGCGACCGGATTCGGCTACGTGGAACGAGGGGATCCGATCCCGGGCCACGACGGCTGCTTCCGGGCCAGTCGCTTCGTCGAGAAGCCGGATCGGGAGACCGCGGAGGCCTACCTCGAGGCCGGGAACTTCGGCTGGAACAGCGGCATGTTCATCCTCCATGCCGCCACGGTGCTGGAGACCATCGGTCGCTTCCACCCGTCGACCGAGGAGGGACTCCGGCGCATCGCGGACGACTGGGGCACCCCGTCGCAGGCCGCGACCCTCGAGGCGATCTATCCGGAACTCAAGAAGACCAGCGTCGACTACGGACTCATGGAGCCGGCATCTCGGGACGAGCAGGTCTCGATCGCGGTGGTGCCGATGGACCTCTCATGGATCGACGTCGGCAGCTGGCCGAGCCTCGGCGAGACGATCGAACCCGATGCCTCCGGCAACCGGATCGCGGAGGGTGCGACCAGCACCGATCTGGGCTCCCGGAACGTCCTGGTGTTCAGCAACGAGCCGGGACATCGGATCTGCACCATCGGGTGCGAGGATCTGGTCATCGTCCACACCGCCGACGCCACCCTCGTCTGCCGCGCCGAGGACGCCCAGAAGGTGAAGGACATGGCCGGTGCCGTCCCGGAGAACCTTCGTTGAACCGAGGCCGGCGATGAGGATCGTCTCCGTCGATCTCGGTGACGTCCGCACCGGCCTGGCCGCCGGGGACGACGTGCTTCGAATCGTCCAGCCCCTGATGGTCATCGAGGAGCGTGACGAAGGTCGACGCCTCGACCGGATCACCGGGGAGATCGAACGCCACGGAGCGGATCGGATCGTCGTGGGTCTTCCACTCAACATGGACGGGACCGAGGGGCCTCGAGCCGTCATGTCGCGGGCCTTCGGATCGCAACTCGCCGATCGCACCGGGCTTCCGGTCGAGTATCAGGACGAACGGCTGACCAGCTTCGAAGCCGACGAGTCCCTCAAGGGTTCGGGGCTCACCCGCAAGGGAAGAAAGCGGGTCCAGGACGCGATCGCCGCCGCCTCGATCCTCGAGGACTGGCTGGGCGATCACCCGGGCGACTGAGATCCGCGGATTCAGGCTCCGCAGGAGGCGCGGTCCAGATACCAGCCGAGTTCGCCGGAGTTCGGACGGATCCCCTTGCAGGGCAGGGTCTCGAATCCCTCGGTCCCCGTGGCGACGCGATGGATCATCTCCGCCTTCGATCCGCCGAGCACGTAGAAGGCGACGGCGCGGGCGGCGTTGAGCAACGGGTAGGTCATCGTCACCCTCGGCGGCGGCACCACGCTGGGCCCGTCGTTGTCGACGACCCATCGCACCTCCTCGTTCAAGGCCGGCGTGTGCGGAAAGAGGCTTGCGGTGTGTCCGTCGGGACCCATGCCCAGAAGCACGAAGTCGAGGCGGCCTCGATCCGGATCGCCGGGCGAGCCGCCGAAGGCGAGGACCTCCCGGAGTTCCTTCTCGTAATCCGCCGCGGCGGATTCCCGGTCGACGGGGATCGGATGGGCGTTCGACGCCGGCAGATCCGAGTGTTCGACGATGAGTTCGTTGATGTGCTTGAAGTTGTTCTGGTCGCTGTCGAACGGCGCCCGCCGCTCATCGACGATCCAGACGTGCGTCCGGGTCCAGGGCATCTCCCTGAACAGCGGGTCGATCATCAGCCTGCGATAGAACGGCATCGGCGTCCCGCCGCCGGACAGGGCGAGATGGAAGATCCCCCGTCGGCTCACGGCCTGCTTCGCCGACACGAGCAGATCCCGCCCCAGATGTTCCTGGGCGTCCTCCTCGTCGGCTCCGACGCTCACCCCTCCGGGCAGGGAGGGGACCTCGAATCCGCTCGGCTCGATCTCGTAGCTCATGAACGTTCCTCCTCGTACCAGCGTCGACCATGCCGGGCCAGAAGCTCGCGGGACGACTCCGGTCCCCAGCTCCCCGGCCCGTAGTTGTCCTTGATCCCCGCGCGGGCCACAGCGCTTCGATCGTCGAGAAACGGCATGACCGCATCCCAGGCGCTCTCCACCTCGATCCGACTCTTGAACAGCGTCTGATCGCCCCGCATGGCATCGATGATGAGCGGCCCGTAGGCCTCGACCACCGGTTCGTCGGGATCACGGTCCAGGGCCGCGACCATGTCGATGGGATCGACCCGGATGCCCAGCCCCGGCCGCTTGGTCTCGAAGCGAAGCGACAGTTCCTCGTGGGGGGCGACCGTGAAGACGAGACGGTTCGGTTCCAGTCGCCCGGCATCCGCGGTGATGGGCAGCTTGCGGAACAGGTTCGCCGCCGGAGGCTTGAACTGGATCACCACCTCGGTCCGCTTCTCCGCGAGCCTCTTCCCGCTTCGAAGATAGAACGGCGTTCCCGCCCATCGCCAGTTCTGGAACTGCAGCTGGAGCGCGGCGAAGGTCTCGGTCGTCGATCCCGGGGCCACTCCTTCGCTCCCGGCGTAACCCGGATCGCCGTCCTCGCCCGGTCCGTACTGGCCGAGGGCGCAGAACTCCGCGACCCGGTCCGCGGGCGTGGGAACGATCGCATCGGTCACCTTGACCTTCTCGTTGCGGATGTGCTCCGGGGTGTAGTCGGTCGGAGGCTCCATCGCCACGAAGGCGAGCACCTGGAAGAGGTGGGACTGGATCATGTCGCGGATCGCACCGGTCTGATCGTAGAAGGCGGTGCGCTGCCCCACCCCCACGGTCTCCGCCGCGCTGATCTGCACGTGATCGATGTACTGCTGGTTCCAGACCGGTTCCCAGAGGATGTTGGCGAAGCGGAACACCAGAAGGCTCTGGATCACCTCCTTGGCGAGGTAGTGGTCGATCCGGTAGATCGACTCCTCCTCGAAGGCCCGGCCGAGGGTGCGGTTCAGCGCCCTCGCGGACTGATCGTTCTCACCGAACGGCTTCTCCACGATGATCCGCTGCCAGCTCGCCTTGGAGGGCTCGAGGCTGCACCATCGCTTCCCCTCGACCACGAGACCGGCCAGATCGATCCTCTGGACGATGGGTTCGTAGAGGGAGCTCGCGACACTCAGGAAGAAGAGGAGGTTCCCGCAGGTGCCGGCCTCGGTGTCGATGCCCGCGATCCGGGTTCCGACCGCGGCCATGCCCTCCTCGGTGGTCGCATCGGCCGACTGGTAGTGGATCCGCCCGGCGAGATCCCGCCAGATCGACTCGTCCATGTCCGGATTGTGCTTCCGGACCCATGGCTCGAGCTCCTCCCTCCACTGGTCGTCGGTCTTCTCGCGACGGGCCACCCCGAGGATCCTCGTCTCCTTCGGGAGCAGACCGGCCCTGGCCATCTCGTACATCGCGGGGACGAGCTTCCGGGCGGTGAGATCGCCGGAGGCGCCGAAGATGACGAAGATGCAGGGGTCGACGGTCTGGAAGGTGCTGGTCATCATGCGATCGGGAGTCCGAGTGGGCTCGATGTTCACTGGGAGGGTGGATCGACTTCCGCGAGCATCCCGGCCAGAGCCTTGCCGGGATCGTCCTCCCGCATCAGATGCTCGCCGACCAGGGCGATGTTGATCCCGTGCGAACGCAGACGCCCGAGATCCTCCCCGGTGCGGATGCCGGATTCGCTGACCAGCACCCTCGGGTCCTCGACCAGATCGAGCATCCGGAAGGTGTGGGCGAGGTCGGTGGTCATCGAACCGAGATCGCGGTTGTTGATCCCGAGCAGGGAGTAGCCCGCGTGCGGGAATCCGACGTGATTCAGCATGCGGCAGAGATTGTCCACGGAGTGGACCTCGACCAGCGTGGTCATGCCGAGTTCGGTCGCGAGGATCTGAAGGTCGATCACCTGGCCCTCGCTGAGACACTCGGCGATCAGCAGGATCGCATCGGCGCCCGCGGCCCGGGATTCCCAGACCTGGTACTCGTCGATGATGAAGTCCTTCCGCAGCACGGGAAGCGGCACGCGATCCTTGATGCGCTGGATGAAGGAGAGATCCCCTCCGAAGTAATGCCCGTCGGTCAGGCAGCTGATCGCCGCCGCACCGCCCGAGTGGTAGCGTCCGGCGATGTCCGCCGGATCGAAATCCTCCCGGATCACTCCTGCCGAGGGGCTCTTGCGCTTCACTTCCGCGATCACCCGGAAGGTCTTCGGATCGCGGTCGGCGACGACGGCCCGAAAGAAGTTCCTCGGCCGCTCGACCTCCGGGATCCGGGACTTGATCGACTCCAGGGGGGTGATCGCCCGGGCCTTCTCCACCTCGACCCGCTTCCGGGCAACGATTTCGTCGAGCACGCTGGACATTGGCAGGCAGGAACCCGGGCGGGAGGAGCGGCGAGAAACGGGGACGGACACGAGGACGATCCTGAAGATCGCCGCAATGCTCACTGGATTGCTGGCGATGCCGAGGATTCTACTCGCGGATGACGCAGCGGCTCCCGAGAGCGGGCTCACCCTCCTTGAAGTCGTGTCGATCGCCTCGTGGGTGCTCGCACCCCTCTCGGTTCTGGTCCTCGTCCGGATGCGGTTCTGGTCGCGATTCGTCCCACCCGCCGGCCCGCTCCCGACCCCATGGAGGTTGTCCGCCACCATGGGACTCGGGCTCTATCTCGCAAGCATCTTCCTGGGCGCGGCGGGAGCCCACCTGGCCGGCCGGCTCGTTCCGGAGGACGCCGGCCTGGTCCTTCGATCCGCGGGCATGATGTGGGGCATGGTCCTGGGCACGACGGTGGCCGCCTTCCTCGGCGCACTGGCGTGGACGAGTCGGCGGCAGCCGGAGGGTTCGGGGCCTCTGGTCGACCTTCGCACCTCCATGCTGGCGGCCTGCTTCGCGGCCGCCCTCCTGATCCCGATGGTCCAGGCGACCTCGTCGCTCGGCCAGTGGCTGCAGAACCTGATCACCGGGGCCGAGCCCTCTCCACTGGGACACGAGACCCTTCGACTCATGGCGGACTCGACCGGGACGCCCGCCTGGTGGCTCATGGCCACCGCCGCGGTGATCGGAGCGCCGTTCATCGAGGAGGTCGTGTACCGGGGATTTCTCCAGCAATCGATCCGGAAGGTGGGCCTGGGACCGATCTGGGCCTCGATCCTGGTGGGAGGATTCTTCGCCCTCATGCACGTCTCCGCCCTTCCGGCGGACACCAGGATCGCGGGGCTCTCCGGCCTGCTGGTCCTCGGCGTCGGACTCGGCCTGCTCCGGGAATGGACCGGGCGACTGGACGCCTGCATCCTGGTGCATGCGATATTCAACGTCTTCAATCTGCTCCTCGCCATGACGGTCGAATGATGCGATCCGGTACCCTCTCCCTGCACCCTCCTCACGAAGACCGGACGAACCCCACCCCATGTCCGAACGCCCCCGCATCCTGACCGGCGACACCCCCACCGGAAAGCTCCACCTCGGCCACTGGGTCGGATCGGTGAAGCGGCGAGTCGAGCTCCAGGACAGCCACGACTGCTTCTTCATCATCGCGAACATGCATGCGTTCACCACGCGCTCCGACAAGCCCGGGGAGATCCGCGAGGACACCCTTGGCATCGTCCGCGACCTCGTGGCGATGGGCGTCGATCCGGAGCGGTCCGCGATCTTCCTCCAGAGCGAGGTGCCCGCGATCGCGGAGCTGACCTTCCTCTTCGCGATGCTGCTTCCCTACAACCGGGTGATGCGCAACCCGACCCTCAAGGACGAGATCAAGGTCAAGAACCTCGGCGACACCTACTCCTTCGGCTTCCCGCTCTACGCGGTCGGCCAGACCGCGGACATCCTCGCCTTCCGCCCGGTCGGCGTTCCGGTGGGCGAGGACCAGGTCCCCCACCTCGAACTCACCCGCGAGGTCGCCCGCCGCTTCAATCAGATGTACTGCGGAGTGGGCGACAAGGTCGAGGACGATCACCACGTCGCGGAGGGCGGGGTCTTCCCCGTGCCTCGCGCCGACGTCGGCAGGGTGGGACGACTCGTCGGCATCGACGGCGACAACAAGATGAGCAAGTCGCTCAACAACGCCGTCTTCATCTCCGACACCGCCAAGCAGGTGCAGAAGAAGATCAACAAGATCTACACCGGCCGCCAGAGTCCCACCGAACCCGGTGATCCGAACAACGTGCTGATGCAGTACTGCGAGATCTTCATCCCCGACGCGGATCGGGTCGCCGAGATCAAGGACCAGTACGCCCGTGGCGCCGACATCGGCGACGGCCACATCAAGCAGGAACTCGGTGCGGCCATCAACGAGATGCTCGAACCCATGCGGGAACGGCGGGCCGGAATCGAGGGTGATGATGCGACGGTCATCGACATCCTGAAGTCGGGCACCAGCCGGGCCAACGCGATCGCCGAGGAGACCCTCGAGATGGCGAAGGAGGCGTCCGGACTGGGCTACTTCAAGCGCCGGCTGGATCTCGGTTGATGCTGCTCAGAATCGGTTTCGCGATTCTGGCCACGATCCTGCTTCTGCCCTGCCTCGGGTTCGGCGTCATCGGCTACTTCCATGCCAGCGGAGAATCCAACGATCCCTTCTGGATCTACGGCTATCTCGCCCTCGACATCATCCTGCTGGGAGCCATCGTGGCCGCCTGGCTGGGACCGTTTCTCTGGTTCAAGCCGGGAGAACCCGGCTGCTGCGAGGAATGCGGACAGGATCTCGGGCCGGAGCCGGCCCCTCGATGCCCCGAGTGCGGACGGCCGAACGCCGACTGAACCGGTTTCAGTCCACCCCTGCGAAGGATCCCGGTCCGGGAGCCTTTCCGGCTCAGAAGGCGAAGAGGAAGTCCAGCACCTCGGCGATGAAGCCGCGCTGCGTGGTTCCCTCCACCGGTCCGGTGTGCTTCTTGTCGATCTTCAGATCGGAGATCTGGTTGGAGAGCACCGAGTCGTTGGCGGTGATCCACTTGGGGTTCACGACGCCGGAAAGCGTGATCTCGGTCTGATCGCCGCTCCAGTTGCGCACCACCCTCGCCTCGATCACGAGGTTGCCGTTGGGCTTGACCTCGACGACCTTCGCCGTGAATCGATCCGACATCTCGTCCTTGCGCTGGTACCGACCCTGACCCTCGAACTCCTTCTCGCCCCCGATCTCCACTCCGGGAAGTCCGGAATTCGAGGTCGGGCTGAAGACGAAGCTGCCCAGGTTGAAGCTGGAGAACTCCCCGACCTCCGCCTTGGCGAGGCCCTCCTTGTCGAGCTGGCGACGCTGGTCGATCTTCTCGGTGCTCTGCTCGATGACCACCACCTGGATCAGATCCTCGGCGGCCCAGTCCCGCGAGCGGGGCAGCTGGGAGTACCGGACCGCGCCGCCGTTCCTGCTCCGGGCCTGCATCAGCGGGCTCTGCGCCGCCAGGCCGTTCCGCTCGGCGGACTGATCGCCGCCCGGAAGCACGAGGGGCAGTGCGTCCTGGGCCGATGCGACGGCGGTGAGGGCGAGGCATCCCAGGGAGACGTGAAGGAATCGACGGATGGTGGACTGGAAAGGCATGTTTCTTTTCCTCGGTCTG
Organism: Phycisphaerae bacterium; assembly: GCA_002709295.1. GTDB lineage: Bacteria > Planctomycetota > Phycisphaerae > Phycisphaerales > SM1A02. Next base: position 233,993 of record PAQL01000012.1, read on the forward strand.
GGACCGCTGGTCAGAGGATGGACTTGACTTCGGCCAGATTCGGCCCGACGACACGAGCCAGCATCGACTCCCCGGATGTCGTCCTGCACTTCACGACGTCGCCGATGCATCCGTCCTGGAGGCACTCGACGAGACAGCTGAATTCGTGACCGTCGATGACGGATCGGATCATGATCATCGCACCGCGATCGACGATCTTCTCCGGCTCGAGCACGGAGGAGAGGATCGGATCGCCGGCGGACACTCCGAGGCGGGCCTTCCGGCCGGCGATCGCCGAGGGATCGAGGATCGTCTCGGACGGACGGACCACTCGGGCCTCGATCCGGATGTCCCGCTCGTTCTCCTCGATGCGTCGCCCCTTGCGGATGTCGCGGGCGGCGACGGGGACGATCCTCATGACGCCGATGTTCACCCGGCAGTGGAGTGATCGCCAACCCCCGCCGGGCCGACGCTCCTTGATGCGGAGCAGGACGCTGTCCCAGGGTCGTTCGACGTCCGTCCGGTGATCATCCACCACCGAGGCCCGGATCTCGATCGCATCGGAGGCCGACAGCTCGAGGACCGTGCGGTCGACCTCGAGGAAGAGACGATCCGGATCGGACTCCAGGACGCCGACCTCGTTCAGGATCAGCTCGGCGATCTGCCGTTCGAGGGTTCCCTCCGGCCGATTCCGCCATTCGCCGACCGGTCTGAATCCCGACCCGGATCCCGCGTCGACCGCGGCATGCCGCGAGGCCGGAGCCGACGGCGAGTTCGCCCCGCCGCTCGAGGACCGGCCGGAGGCAGCGGGTCGGACCGCGACCGAACCACCGCTGAGTTCGACTCTCGACCATTCGATGCCCGCGTCCTCCAGAAGTTCACGGATCTCGCCGATCGTCACCCTGGCCACGCGGTCGGTTCCGGCCCCGGCGGGAAGCACCACCAGACGACGGAAACCGTCGGCGTGCTCCCCTTCGAGGCGGGCGACGTCTCCGAGTCGGACCGGCTGATCCGCGAAGGGTCGTCGGATCGACCGCCGCAGCTCGATCCGGTCGGCGAAGGCCGAGCCGGTCGCGGCGAGGGTCGCGATGCCGGTGACGAGGATGATCAGGATTCGTTGAAGGCTGCTCACGAGTCGGTCTCCGACGCGGACTCTGGAACGGAAGGACGGCGGGCCGCGGGATCAGCGGCCGAGGTTGACGACGGTCTGGAGGGTCTCGTCCGCGGCGTTGAACGACTGGCTGTTCATCTCGAAGGCCCGCTGGGTGCGGATGAGATCGACCAGTTCGGTGACCGCATTGACGTTCGATCCCTCGTAGACCCCGCTCTGAAGACCACCCGCGCCGACCCCGGGATCACCCGGATCACCGGTGTTGGGCTGTCCGGATGCGAAGGTCTCGAGCAGGATGTTCTGACCGTACTGCTCCATGCCCGCCGGGTTCTGGAAGACCGCGAGCTCGATGCGTCCGGCCAGCTCGGTGTTCTGGCTGTTGGGATCGCGGTAGTAGACGGATCCGTCGTTGCCGATCGTGACGTTGGAGGCGTTGGGCGGAATCTGGATCGCGGGCTCCAGTCGGTAGCCGACATCCGGCCCGACCACGAGCTCACCATCGGCGTTCAGCTTGAACTGGCCGTTGCGGGTGTAGCCGATGCCGGTGGGACTGAGATCGCCCATGTCGATCTGGAAGAAACCGTTGCCCTGGATCATGACATCGAGTTCCCCACCGGGAATCGGGGCACCCTGTTCGAGATTGAGCTGCGTGCCCGCCACCTCGACTCCGAGTCCGACGAAGAGTCCCACCGGACTCGTGGACTGCGTGGCGACGTTCTCCACTCCGGGCTGCTTCTTCTCGATGTAGTAGAGATCCTGGAAGTCGGTGCGACTGGACTTGAAGGCGGGAGTGTCGGCGTTCGCGATGTTGTTCGCGATCACGTCGAGCTGGGTGTTCAGGGCGTTCATGCCGCTGGCGGAACTGTTGAGGGCGAGGTAGCTCATGTCGTTGGGTTCCTGGGAGGCGATCAGCCGACCGCGATGCGGGTGACCGCGAGTTCCATCATTCGGTCGTGGAAGTCGATGAAGCGAGCCGCGGCCTGGACCGACCGGCTCGACTGGATCAGTTCACTCATGCTTTGAATCGGGTCGACGTTGGAGGTCTCGTAGGTCCCCTGGGCGACCCGGGGATCACGCATCACGTCGACCCGGGTGCCGTCGGCCACCTGGAAGAGGTTGTCTCCGGACTTGCGAAGCGCGTCCCGGGGCGGGGCGGCCACGCCGATGCGGCCGACCTCCTCGAGGGACCCGTCCGCCTTCACGCTCACCGTGCCGTCGGTGGCGATCCGGACCTCGCCCTCGCCGAGTCGGATCGGCCTCTGCCGGTCGCCGAGGACCGGCCGGCCGTCGATGTCGACGAGGAATCCGTCACGGTCCCGCTTGAACCGACCATCCCGGGTGTAGGCGGTGGAGTCGCCGTCGCGGACCATGAAGAAACCGTCGCCATCGATGGCGAGGTCGAGCGGTCCGCCGTCGACCATGGCCCCCTGGGCGTAGTCGGTCATGGTGTCGTTGGCGAGGACCCCGCCCCCGAGCCGGGTCAGCATCTCGGCGGAAGGCGTGGCCAGGCCGAGCGACTGGGCGGGAGCGGGACGCTCGATCGTGAAGGCGGTGTCCGCCTTGAACCCCGCCGTCTCGGCGTTGGCGACGTTGTTGGCGATGATGTCCTGGCGATGAACCTCGGTGGAGAGGCCGGCGGCTGACATCCAGAGTCCGTAATTCACGCTGCATCCTCCGTTGAGGCGTTGCGATCGCTTCCCGCGTGGGGGTCGGTGGTACCCACCGCAACCTCGATGCCACTCGAGCCGGAACCCGCGGAGACCGCCGATCGGGTCCGATGGAGGCCCGCGGCAAGGGTTCCCAGCCGGATGATCTCCCGGGCGATGGCCCCCGCTGCGTCGGGGTTGCGCCGTCGATCGCGCAAGGATTGCAGGAGCTGCGCACTCACCACCCCGGTCGTGCCGGTCGGCTCAAGGACGTCTCCATCCGGTCCGAACGACCCGAAATCGGGGTTCCAGGCTGTGTTTCGGGGATCCTGGTGCTCCGCACCGTGATCCGCGAGGGATTCATTCCGCATCGAGGCACTCCTTGCCATGGGCGGGTCGAGCGATGTCTGGTGATCAGGAAACAACTGCCGTGCCGGAATGGGAGGAGACCCGGCTGGAAGCCGTATTCGAGGCCCCTCCCGGCGACCGGGAGGCGGATCGCGGTCGGAGGCGGGGCCGATGGTCGTCGCCGATTTTCTTGCCGCATGCGGAACCTCGCCGATGGCTCCGGATGCACCGGTGGCAGGACGCCGATCCGACTCACCCGTTCCGGCGAAGGACTGCTCCATGATCCAGCTGAAGGCCAGATGCCTGCCGCCAGCCAATCTCTCCGGCCCCGTCCGGAACGATGGATCCCCCTCCGTCGAGGGGTCGTGCCCGTTCCTCGAGCAGAATGACTGTCGCTGCTCGAATCGGTTCGCCCTCGGACGCCTGGAGCAGATGCTGGAGATCTGCCTCGGCCCCGGCATGGCCGGCTGCTTCATGTACCACCGTCTGCGGCAGGAGACGCAGCGAAGACAGTCGCACGAGACTTCCGACGCCACGCCCATTGTCGAACCCACCCATGAAGGCCGAGCCATCCACCTTCAACCGACCGGTACGTGACTTCCTGACCTGGGCGAGAATCGAGGCCGGCCTGGCGCCGGCGACCCTCGACGCCTACGGCCGGGATCTCGCCGAGCTCGTCGACTTCCTCGAACGCAGCGATGTCCGGAGCATCTCCGACGTCGGGCTCGATCATCTCGCCGAGCATCTCCGGGGATTGTCCCGGGAGCGGGGTCTGGAACCGAGCTCGATCACCCGTCACCTCGCCACGATCCGGGTGTTCTTCCGCTGGCTCACCGCGAACGACCGGATCACGAAGGATCCCGCCCGCCTGCTCGAGCGCCCCCATCGATGGAGACGGGTTCCGGGCGTGATGAGTCCCCGGGAGATGCGATCACTCGTCGAGGCCCCGTCCCCCGACCAGGGTGGCCTCTGGGTCCGGGACCGTGCCATTCTCGAACTGATGTACGCAGCGGGCCTGCGAGCGAGCGAGGTCGGGGCCATGCGACTCGACGAGTTCCATGAGGAACTGGCCAGCGTGACCGTGACCGGCAAGGGATCGAAGCAGCGGATCGTCCCCATCGGCGATCCCGCGATGCACTGGACCCTGAAGTACCTTCAGGAACTGCGGCCCCACCTGGTCCGCTTCGACGACGGGCGGGACCGGCAACGACTCCTCCTCTCCTTCAGCGGGAGACCGCTGGAGCGGGTCGCGATCTGGCAGATCGTCCGGAAGTACGCCCGGGTGGCGGGACTCGAGGACGTCCACCCCCACAAGCTCCGACACAGCTTCGCGACCCACCTTCTGGTGGGCGGCGCGGACCTCAGAGTCGTCCAGGAACTGCTCGGTCACGCCGACATCGGCACCACCCAGATCTACACCCATGTGGACCGGGGCCAGCTGCGTGAAGTGGTGAAGAGCCACCACCCCCGTCCCTGAGATCAGTCGAAGTCGTCGAACCCGGTCGCGATCGACTGGAACTCTCCCGAAATCGTCTCGACCACCCTGAACTCGCTGGGGAGACGGTCCGGACATTCGACGGGACGCGTGGTCGGGCGACGTGGATCCACCCGGAACCGGGCCGGACCTAGGGCGCCACGATGCCGTCCACGACCTCGACTCCGGTCGCGATCCACGCGGCCTCCGCGGCATCGGCCCGACCCTCCTCGACCAGCAGCCAGTCGGTGTCGTGGGTCGAGACCGCGAGCACGGAGATGCCCGCGGCCCGCAGCGGCTCGAGGAATCCCGCCAGCACGCCCACCAGATCCGGGGCCAGCGGACCGGGAACGGACCACGCGCGGTAAGGACCCAGTCCGTCACCGGTCCAGGGCCCGATCACACTCGACTCCTCGGGAGTACGGGAGACGGAGATCAGCCCGTGCCAGTCCGCGGGAGCCTCGGGGGATTCGAGAACGTCGGATCTCACTCCGTGCAGTCCGGACCAGCGGAACAGGCGTCTTGAATGGTCGGTCATCGGCGGCTCCTCTCTCCCCGGCCCCGGTCCGCACCGGTCCGGAGTGGCGAATAACCCCCGGTGGAACATCGCTCCTTCCCCGTCTTCCGGCTTTGAGGCCGAGAAGGGCCCGGTATAGGCGGCTCAGGGGCGGTGGATTCGGTTGTCGGTTGACCGCACGGCGACGAGCGGTAAGATTCAGAGCATCACTTGGGGATTGGTGTAACGGTAGCACAGCTGATTCTGGTTCAGTCAGTCCAAGTTCGAATCTTGGATCCCCAGTTCGACCAACGGCCCGGTCCTTCGACCGGGCCGTTTCTTCATGGCTCGTGATCCATTGCGAGGATCGCGCCGCGTCGACGACTCGATCAATAGACGACGAAGGGCACCCGCTGGACGGTGCTGTTTCGCACCGGACCCTGCCCGTCCTCGGAGAGGAACTCGACCACGAGATCCGCGCCGGTGGCGTCGATCTCCGAAAGGCCGATGGCGGAGATGTCCAGCGTCAGCTCGTATCCCGGACCGATGATGTTCTCGATCGCCGTGGCGGCGAGGACGTCGGGGCCGAAGGTCCAGGTGGCCAGCGGAGGCTGTGACGCCCCGATCACCGGATCGACCGAACCCACCGGGTAGTAGTGGAAGACCAGCGAGCCTCGGGCGTGCCGGGGACTGGGGTACGGCCGGGAGAACAGGTACACCGCGACGTTGAGTCGGTTGGGGAACCCGTTTCCATTGGTGTCGACCGGGCGCTGATCCTTGAGCATCGCCATCGCGTTGATCGGTGCCGTCGCAGGGGGTGGCTGCACCTTCCGCGGCTCGGGAGGGAGCGAGCGGCCGGTGGAGGTCTCGACCGAATCGGTCACGCACCCCGCGAGAAGAAGCAGGGCGACCGGCAGGATTCTGGTGATTCGAACGGCCATCACTCGATCGATGCCTTCCGTCAGTTGAGGTCCTGCGAATCCGACTTCCCGGAGATGGGCTCGAACGACGACCCGAGCTCGTCTCCGCTGGCCTCCAGATTCCCGCGCTGCATCTGCCTGGTCATCTCCGGATCCAACGGAAGATCCTCGATGAGCTTCCGGGTGCGGTCGATCAGCTCGGTCGAGTCGTTCGAATTGACCACGTGAGGGGTCAGCACGATCAACAGCTCCCGTCGGATCCGGCTCTCGGTCTCGCTTCGGAAGAGCCCGCCGAGCAGGGGGATGTCGCCGAGAAGCGGAACCTTCATGTTCCGCCGTTCCGCGAAGTCCTCGATGAGTCCGGCAAGCACGATGGTCTCGCCGTCCTTGACGGTCACCGTGGTCTCGGCCTCCCGCTTCTGGATGATGGGACTGCGGAAGGTCTCGCTGATCTCCGTGGTCTTCTCGCTCAGTCGTGACAGCGTCGGGCGGACCTGCATCCGGACGAAACCGTCGGGGTTGATCGTGGGCCTGACCTCGAGGATGACACCCAGATCCTCGGCCACCACCGAGGAGCTCTGGGAACCGAACTCGGAGGTGAGCACCGCATCCGGCAGCCGGACCTCCTGACCGATCTGGATCCGGCCGTCCTCGTTGTTGGCGACGGTGATCGAGGGATTGGCGATGTTCTGCAGTCGTCCCTGGGCGGACATCGCGCTGAGCACGAGGCTCAGGTCGCTGAACCCGACCGAGAAGGTCCCGGAGAACGGCTGGGAGAAGAAGTTGCCGTTCGCGATCTGGACGGAGGTCGAGAGCGGAATCGTGCCGACCTTCTCGTTGAGGGTGAGCCCGTAGTCGTCGTCGGTGTCGAGGGTGATCTCGGCGAGCATCACCTGGATGAGCACCTGGGGCGGATCGATGTCGAGTTCCTGGATGATGGTCTCGACCTGCTCCATGTAGCGAGGAGAGGCGTTCACCAGCACCGAGTTGCTCTTGGCATCACCCACGATCGTGACTTCCCGCTCGAGCAGACGGGCCGCGGACGGAAGCTGATCGCTGCTCAGGGTGTCGACAAGCTTGCGCTGGTCCTCGCTGACGAACTCGCTGACCACCCTGGCCACGTCGTCGGCCTGGGCGTTCCTCAGGTTGTAGACGAGGGTCTCCCGCTCGTTGGCATCCTGGGCATCGAGTTCGAGGACCACGTTCTCCACGAGCTCGAGATACTTCGGGGTTCCCGAGACGATCAGGGAGTTCGTGCGGCTGTCCACCGTGATGGAGAGGGCCTGCCGTTCGTCCGGCACCAGGGTGAGATCGGTGCCGAACATGTCCTCCGAACCGCCGGCGGGAAGTTCCGCGGAGTCCATCGAGACCTCGGCGACCCCCTCCTCGCGGGGCTTCAGGACGTAGAGGCTCCCCTGCTGACGGAGCTGGAAGAGGTCGGTGAGGATCTCCGCCATCGCATCCGCATCGGCGTTCTGGAGCTTGAAGACCTCGATCTTCTTCGATCCGGTGCTGCTGGAATCGAGATCCCTGATCATCCGTTCGATGAGGGCCATGGATTCGCTGGGCGCCGTCACCATGATGGTGTTGGTCCGCACATCCGGCGTGAGACCGATGGACTCCCGGATCGCGGTCGAGACCTCGACCTCCATGCTCTGCGAATCGTCACCCTCCATCTCCTGGAGGTATCGGAGCACCGTCCCCACCCGACCACCGCGGGATCGACGACCGCCACCGCCGTTGAGCACGGTCTCGATGAGCCCGACCATCTCCTGGGCGTTCGCACTGGCGAGCGGGATCGCCCGGACCTCCACGATGGATCCCGGCCGTTCGGAGTCGAGTCGCGAGACGAGGTTCCGGACCGCGACGATGTCTCCCGGCGTGCCGGAGACCAGCAGCGCGTTCAACCGGTCGTCGGCGGTCACCTGGACCGCGTCGTTTCCGCGGCGACGGTTCTCCGAGTCGGCGTAGATGTCCTCGACCAGCTCCACAAGCTCGCTGGCCCGGTTGTTGACGACCGAGACGATCTCGAAGGTCTGATCGCCGATCCGGTCCTGCTCGGCCTCGACCAGCAGCCCGACCAGATCACGGACCACGACCTGGTTCTCCCGGCTCGCCGCGATGACGAGGGCATTGCTGCCTTCGAGCGGCTCGATCGACACTCGGTCGGTCGGCTGTCCCGAATCCCCGAGACTCGCGGCCCGATCACGCATGAGCGATTCGAGTCGCGGGGCCAGATCCCGGGCCGAGCCCGAGTCCAGGGCCAGCACCTCGATCTCGACCGCGGGATTCAGCGGTGCCTCCTCGAGCCTCGCCACCAGATCCTCGATCGAGCGACGATCCTCGGGATTGGCCGCGACCAGCAGCGAACTGCTCCGGGGATCCGGAATGACCAGCGGACGGTCCCGCCGCGCGACGTCGGCGGCCACGCCCGCGTAGCGACGATCCATCACCTTGCCGATCGCATCCGCGATCCGTTCGAGTCCGCCCCGAGTGACCGGGACCACCCGGATGTCGGCCACCCGGCCGGTCTGATCGACGTCCAGATCGAGCACGAGACTCTCGATCACCTGGAAGGTCTCCTCGCCGGCCGCGATCACCAGGGCGTTGGACAGATCGTCGGCCAGCACGAGGGCCTTCTCCAGATCCGCGGTCTCGGGCTGGACCCGTCGGAGACGTTCGAGCCTCGCATCGACCAGCTGCTGGATGAGCGGCGCGAGCCTGTTCGCGGCGGCGTTCTGAAGATCGATGATCCTGACCTCGCGGAAATCCGGCTCCAGCGGAGTGTCGAGCTGGGCGAGCAGCTTCTCGAAGAGCGGGAAGTTCCTCGCGCTGGTGGAGACCACGATCGAGTTCGTCCGCGGATCGGGGATCGCCTCGAGGCGATCCTCGTCGCGGCGACCACCGCCACGAGCGGCGGCCTGCGCCTCGAAGATCTCCCTGGCCATCGCGGAGATGCGTTCGGCACTGCCGTGTTCGAGGGCGTAGGTCCTCACCAGGGCGCCGGGCGCGGCAGCCTCGATGTCGAGCATTCCAACCAGATCGTTGATCAACGACAGGTTCGGCGGACTCGCCACGACCACCAGGGCGTTGAGCTGCTCGTCGGCCCTCACCACCAGTCTGGACAGCGGGACGAAGACCTCGCTCTCGATCGCCCGGCCCCCACCGGCTCGAACCGAACGAAGCCTCGCCACCTGTCGTTGCAGCGGAGACGCGCCGGGGTCGTCGGACTGGCCTTCGACGATCACGTCATCGATGAGCTCCGCGAGCTCGGCCGCATCCGCGAACTTCAGCGGAATCACCTTCGGCTCGACCCACCCGGTCGCGATCTCGCCATCCAGTCGCGCCGTCATCACCTCGACGAACGCCACTCCGGATTCCTTGCCCGCGGCGATGACGGTGTTCGTCCGCTCATCGACCTCGAGGACGACCTCCTCGAGCAGGGCCGGCCCCAGCATCCCGCGGGGGACCGCCGGGACGTCGATGCCGTTGAGGGATGCCAGATCACGGCCCTGGGCGAAGATCCGTTCGACGATGTCCACGAATCGTTCCGCGGAGATGTTGTCGAGCGGGAACATCTGCACCGTCAGGGCGTCGGTCTCGGGAAGTCGGTCGAAGATCATCGCGACCTGCTCGAGGGCGAGCACGTTGGAGGCGCTGGAGCTGATGATCAACGAGTTCCCCGCCTGATCCGCGGTCACCCGGATCGGGGTCGCGATGTCCAGTTCGATCGTCTTGCCGTCGGCACCCTGGATGGCGAGTCGACGGATCTGCTCCTTGACCGCGGTCGCGATCCGATTGCCGTCCGGCCCCCCACCCGCGGGATCGATGACCTGGTCGATGAGAGCCATCACCGCCGCGGCCCGGGCGTTCTTCAGCGGCACCACCCGGACCTCCGCTCCCGCAACCTCCGGATCGGCATCGATCGCCTTCAGGAGTCCGACCACCGTCTCGCGATCGGCGGGGTTGGCCACCACCAGCAGGGCGTTGCGTCCCTCCACGCGGGAGAGCTTGATCGGCTCGACCACCAGCCGCGATGACGCGTCGTCCGCGGGGCGATCGAGGCCGATGCGGCGCACGGTCCGCTCGGCGACATCCGCGGGCACGTTCTCGAGTTCGATCAGGAAGATCCCCTGACCGCTCGCCGGAGAGAGTCGGTCCATCTCCCGGACGGTCCTCTCGACCTCCGAGAAGAAGGGAGCGGTCGATGCGACCACCAGCGCGTTTCCGACCGGATCGACCTCGATCGAGAACGGCACTCGCTCCTGAGAGGCCTTCGCTGCGAACGCCTCCCGGATCGACTCGGCCACTCGCGTGGCCGGTGCGGACTCCAGCCGGACCACGCGAACACCGAGCCCCTGATCGTCGGCCTCCTGCTGGAGGGCGTCGGCCAGGGCCATGATCTGCATGAACTCGTCGTCGTCGGCACGAACGATGACCGCGTTGGCGGCACGATCTCCGACGATCCGGAGCGTGACGCTTCGTTCACCATCCGGCAGGTACATGGAACGCAGGGACTGGGCGAGCAGCTCGGGGTCGCCGGTCTCGACCGGAATGATCCGGGGCGCCGCGAGGTTCGCGAATTCCGCCACGTCGATCTGCGACACGATCCGCTCGATCTTGCGGAGGTTGCGAAGACTGGCACTGACGATCAGGGCGTTGGTCTGGGGTTCCGCGCTGGCACTCACCCAGTCGTCGCCCTGCATGAGGATGGTCGGCCCCTCCTCCTCGCTCCGCTCCCCGCCCTCTTCGCGGTTCCGGCGCCGGGCGTCGGCGTTCTTCTGATCCCTGCGCGCCTGCTCCAGCACCGGGCGGAAGGCCTCGTTGATCGCGCGCGCGACGCTGCGGGCGTCCGCGTGCATGAGCGGAACGACCTCGAGCTGAAGCGAGGAGTCGTACTCCTCGGCGTCGAGCTTGGCGATGAGGGCCTCGATCCCGGTCCACTCCGCCTCCGCGGCGGTGATCACCAGACTGTTGGTCGCCTCATCGGCGATGATCTTGACGTTCTGCTTGCCCGGGGTGTCCGCCTCGTAGGCGTAGGGACCGTAGAAGTTCCCGAGCGCGGCGGCGACCTGGGCGGCGTCCGCGTAGGCCAGAGCGACGAAGTCCGTCCGACGCGTGCGGACCGCGGGGACGTCGATCTCGGCGAGGATGTTGCCGATGACCTCGAACTGGTCGGGAGTCGCGCCGACCACGAGCTGGTTCTCGAAGCGGTTGAAGTCGATCGCGACATCCCGCCAGTCGTCGCCGCGGGCCATCAGCAGGCGGTCGATGGTGAGGCTGACATCGGCGGCCGGTGCGTGCTTCAGCGGGATGATCCGGTACTCGACGGGGCTTCGTGCCGGAGCCTCCTCGAGCCCGGCGATGATCGAATCGATGACCGGAAGGCTCTCCGGGGTCGCGGTCACCACCAGCGAGTTGGAACGCCGGTCCGCGACGATCGTCGCCCGGACCTCGACCGGCGCGTCCCTGCCGTCGATGTCGATGGAGATTCCGTCGGTGCGCCCGTTCTCGTCCAGCCGCAGGGTCTCCTGAAGAATGCGGGCGGCCTCGTCGGCATCGGCATTCGCGAGACTGAACGTCCGGATCACGCTTTCCGCGGTGTCGTCCGGGGCATCGAGTCGGGCGACCAGCCCCTTGATGTCCGGATAGAGCGAGGAGGGTGCGTTGACGAGGATGGAGTTGGTCCTCGCATCCGGCGTGATCACCACACCGTCACCGCCCCGCCGCTCGAACTGCGCCCCCACGAGCCGGGCGATCTCCGCGGCATCCCCCCGGTCGAGGCGGACGATCTCGATGGTCCGGATGCCGGAGAGATCCGGCTCGTCCAGTCGGGTGACGAGGTCCTTCACCATGCGGACCTCCTCGTCGGTGCCCGCCACGATCATCGCGCCCGCCCCGCGGATGCCGGTCACCGTCACTCGTGCTTCGACCCCGGTCGATTCCTGTCGCTCGTAGATGAAGTCAGCGACCGCGAACGCGACTTCCTGAGCGTCGGCGAATTCCGTGCGAAGGATCTCGACCGTCGATGCGGAGGAGATCATGCTTCCACCGAGGTCGTCGATGAGACTCGCGACCCGGGCCTGATCGTCCTCGGTCCCCACCACCACGATGGATCCGCTCCGGTCGTCGGTGAACACCTTCGCGCCACCGGTTCCGCGGTCGTCCCGGTTCCACCAACGGGAGTTCCGGCGATCCTCGCCCGCGACCGCCGCCCGGATGACGTCCGAAAGCATGTCGGTGTCGATGCCCTGCAGGCGGTAGTACCTGACCAGACGGGTCGCATCCGTCGGAGTGGGGACATCAAGGGCCGTGATCAATTCCTCGACCAGGGCGAAGTTGTCCCCCTGCCCGGTCACCACGAGGGCATTGAGTCGCTCCTCGGGTCGCACTGCGATCTGACCACGATTGTCCCGGCCGGGCTCGCTGCGGGATCGAGATCGCGAGCCGGCGAAGCCGCCGGTGTACAGCAGTTCGCCGATCAGCTCCCGAACCGTCCTGGAGACGTCCGCGGCTCGAGCGTGCTTGAGTTCGTAGATCCGATACTCGAGGTCCTGGGAGGCGTCGGTTCGATCGAAGGTCTCGGCGAGCGTCTTCACCTCCTCGAAGGAGGAGTCGTCGCAGGCCACGAGGAGCGTTCCGCCCCCCGGCGATCCGGTGATGGCGACGGAGGCACCCTGGGCACGGCGTCCGCGACCGGTGGAGAAGAGGCTCGCCCGATCCCTGTAGAAGCGACTGATCGCTTCGGCGACCTGTCCGGCATCCGCCCGCTGGAGCTCGATGGACCGGACCGGGTAGCGGCTGGTCGCCTCCCGATCGATCCGGGCGAGGACGGACTTCAACTCGGCGAGGGTGTCCTCGTCGGCACGGACCAGCAGGATGCCCGACTGGTCGTCCGGAAGCACGAGAGTCGTCGATCGCAGCCGTTCGTCGGAACCGATCACCGCCTGATCGAGCAGCGCGGCGGCGGCGGTCGGGGACGCCGCGGCGAGTTCGAGCACGGTGAGCGGGTTCTTCTCCCGCCCGTCCTCCACGTCGAGTCTCGTGAGAAGTCGCTCGACCTCGGCGAGTTCCTCGGTGCTCGCGGTCACGATCAGCTGGTTGCTGCGCTCGTCGATCGCGAACTCGGGCTCGAAGATGGCGTTTCCGGCCCGTCGCTGGTTCCGGTAGCGGGCCTCGAAGATGTCCTCGAGGGTGTCCCCCAGCTCCGAAGCCCTCGCGTAGCGGAGTTCGAAGAGTCGAAGCGTCGGGCGGTCCGTGGCCGGCATCTGCTCGGCGAGCGCGATGAACCGGTCCACGAAGCCCATGGCGTCCTCGGGGGCGATCACGATGAGACTGTTGGTCGTCGGATCGGGGACCACCGAGACGAGTCCGGGATCGAAGGTGGCCTCGGTGCGTCGGCCGTCGGAGTCGATCGTGATCGAGAGATCCCTGAACCGGTCGCCCCGCGGTCGGGACAGCGCCGCTTCGAGGCCCGATGCGGCCCTCTCCACGCTGGTCTCGGTCAGAGGGAAGACCCGCACCACGACCTTCGGCGCGTCCGGCTCCCGTGCGGAGGAGGCGATCAGATCGGCGATGAGCGGGAACTCGTCATCCCGGCAGGTCACGATCACCGAGTTGGCGATCGGATCCGCGATGACCATGGCCCGGCGGGCCAGGTCGCCCCGGACTCCACCCGCAGGCACCACCATGCGGATGGTCTGGTTCACGATCCCCGCGATCGACTTCGCATCCATCCCGGCCGGAAGGGGCACCATCCGGATGATGCCCCCTTCCTCGGGAAGGTTGTCCTCGACCTCGTCGGCAAGGGCGGCAAGCCGGTCGAGCTCCCGCGGAGGCCCGAGCACCACGAGGGAATTGGTGTCCGGATCGATGGCGATCACGATCTCCGCCTCATCCTCCTCCACCGCCTCCTGCGCCTCCTGCCCGGCCCCGTTCTCGCGGGGCCCGCCCGCTTCGATCTCGACGGAGGCGATCTCGCTCACCGCCGGCAGGTCGACCCCGGGATCCGAGGACATCGCGGCGGGGACGACCGCGAGCACCGCCGAGGCGACGAGGCCACGAAGTCCGCCCTGCGGACCGAAGACGCCCGAGACCTTGCGTCCGGCGTCGTCGTCACGCTCATCGAGCAGCTTTTCAAGAGGCACCACCCTGACCCGATCGTCGTCCTCGCGATCGAGAAGTCTCTCCAGCATGCGGGCGACGTCCTCCGCGGAACTCCTGCCCGGATCGATGGGGACCGTGCGAAGTTCGCGTGCGACGTTGACCGAGGCTTCGTCGATGTCGCGAACGATGCTCTCGATCTGGGTGAACTGGGAGACTTCGGCGCGGACCAGGAGGGTGTTGCTGGCCACGTTGACACGGATCATCGGTGGCGAGATCCCGTCGTCACTGGAGGCGAAGAGTTCGTCGAGGGTCTCCGCGAGCTCCGAGGCATCGGCATTGACGACCTCGAGCACCCGGATCCGTCGGCCGTTCCCTCCGTCGGAGGGGACGTCGAGCTGCCGGACGAGCTGTTCCGCGGCGTTGAGGGCGGCGATCGAACCGGTGGCGACGACGGCGTTCAGCCGATCGTCGGCCAGCACCTTGACCGCCTCGCCGGTTCCGCTTCCGAAGTTGGTGTACATGAACTCGGACCTCATCCATCGCGGCACCGAATCCATGTCGACCTCCTTGTCGGATGCGAGCATCCGCTCGACCAGCGGCGCGATCCTGGACGCGGAGGCGTTCTTGAGGAACATCGTCCGCACCTGGACCCCGCCCCCACCCGCGGCGACCTGATCAAGCTGCTTCGACACGATGGTCTGGAGCCGGGGGGAGGCGGTGACCACCACCGCATCCGCCCGTGCGGCGGCCACCACCACGGGGGCGGCCTCTCCGGGCCTCGCCGCCGCCGCGAGTGCGGTGGACAGCGCTTCAGCGAGCTCGCCGGCGTCGCCGGAGGGAACCGGATGAATCCTGATCTCGACCGCATCCGCACCGTCGGCACGATCAAGCTGGGTCACGATCGCGGTCGCGACGGTCTGCAGCTCGGACGGCGCCGTGATCAGCAGGCGGTTGGTGGCGGCATCGGCAGTCACGCCGGGTTCGGCCACCGGCACCCCGGCCCGGACGGCCGCTCGAAGCGACTCGGGCCAGCGAGCGCGATCGCGAAGCATCGCCGAGATCGTGGGGGCGACCACCGTCGCGTCGGCGTTCCGGAGATCGACCACCCGGAGGTCCATCGCCGGCACCGCGGGTGCGGCGTCGTCCCAGGACTTCAGAAGGGCCGTCGCACGTCGGGTCTCCTCGTCGCTTCCGATGATCATGATCGCTCCGCTCTGAGGCTCGAGAATGAGATCGAGGGTGCTGCGATTGCCCGCGGGCCGCGTGTCGTCGAGCACCCGCTGGGCGGTCTCCACCATCCGGGAGGCTTCGGCGTTGCGCGGCGTGAACGTGGCGTAGGTTCGGGCATCGTCGGCATCGGGTCGGTCCAGCTGCTCGATCAGTCCCGCGGCGAGGGTGACGGTCTGGGCGGGACCGCTGACGATGAGGCTGTTGGTGCGATCGTCAGCCTCCACCCTGATCTTCGGGGTCAGGTCGACCATGCCGCGACTGCGACGAATCCGTTCCATGAGGATCCGGGGATCGCTGTCCTGCTGGTCGTCCAGAAGCGTCTGGACGATCGGAGCCACCTGGGCGGCGTCCGCATGCACCAGTTCGAAGGTCCGGGCATCGACCGAATCGGTCGCGGGCCTGGCGTCGAGAGGTTCGATGAGGGTCTCGACCTCCGTGATGTCCTCGGGGATCCCGACCAGCAGCAGCGCGTTGGCTCCGGTCGCGGGGACCACCTTCACGTCGACGACGTCACCGGTCGCGGTGCTCGTCATGCTGGGAATCGCCTGCTGAAGCGCGGTGGCCACGATCGTCGCATCGGCGAAGGTCAGGGGACGGACCCGCACCGTGGGATCTCCGATCACCGAAGCCGAGGCGTCGAGCGTCCTGACCAGCTGCTCCGCGATCGGCATGACGGTGTCCGGAGCGGACACGATGAGCGTGTTCGTCTTGCGATCGGCGGTGACCGTGAGCAGTCGGTCGACCGCCGCCTCGTCACCCGGCAGATCCTGCTGCATCCTCGCGACGAGGACCTCCCGAAGCATCGGCGCGACCGATTCGGCGCGAGCAAGGTTCAGGCGGAAGGTGCGTAGGGAGGTCGCAGGCGTCACCGGTCCCGCCTCGAGGCTCCGGATCACCGACTCGACCCGCGTGAAGATCGACGGAGGACCGGAGACGATGAGGGTGTCGCTGGCGGAATCGGTGGTCACCGAGACCGTGGTGCCCGCGTCGGTCGCGCCGAGATGGCCGGCTCCGGCCAGTTCACGCAGGGTGGACGCGGCCGCATCCAGCTCGACCCGGGGCAGCTTCCATGTCCGGATCTCGCTTTCGGCGACGATCTGCGCCTGATCCAGCTGCTGGACGAGCTTCTCGAATCCAGCCATCCGCTGGATCGGAGCATCGACGATCAGGGCGTTCATCTGGGGGTTCGCCCGCACCACGACCTCCCGCGGTTCACGGAGATCGGGACGAGGCCGACCCCGGAAGTCCAGCGGCATCGGCGGCTCGGGGTACATCTGATCGATGGTCTGGGCGAGGTCCTCGGCCCGGGCCACCCGCAGGGGGAAGATCCGGATCTCCCGGCCTTCGGCATCCAGCCGATCGGTGTCGTTGAGATCGGTGACGATCGCCCGGATCTCCTCGAGCATCTCGGGATGCGCGGCCACGATCAGCGAGTTGGTCGCGACGTCGGCGGTGATCCTCACCGGACGTTCCGCCTTCGCCTCGTTGGAGCGCCGGTCGTAGGTCTGCCCGAGGGCCAGCGACAGGTTCGCGGCATCCGCGGTGCGGACCTGCAGGATCCGGATCGGAGGCAGGGCCTCGTCGGCGATGTCGAGGGTCTCCACCACCGAAGCGATGATCTCGTGCTCGCGGGGCTGGGCCGCGACCAGCAGGGCGTTCACCGCGACCAGCGGCTCGATCTCCGGCGGAGTCCCGCCCAGCACCACCCGCGAGAGCTGGTTCCCGATCAACTGTTCGAGCATCGTCGAGACCTCGGCGGCATCGGTGTGCTCCAGCGAGATCAGTCTCACGTCCGGCGGTCGGGCCTGTGCCGACTCGAGCTGACGGACGACCTGCGTGAATCTCGCGAGGGATCCATCCTCGCCGACCGCGAGAATCGTTCCGTTGACCGCATCGACCTCGACCTCCACCGCTCCGAAGTCGGGATCGCCCTCGGTCTGTTCGGTGTAGAGCCGCGAGGCGCGATCCGCGATGGCCGTGGCGTCGCCGGCCGTGATCTCGATGACCTGGAGAGCCCGGACTGCAGGGACCGCCTGCAGGTCCTTGAGGATCTCCTCGACCTTCCCGAAGGTGAAGTCGTCGCCGGCGACGATCAGGGTCCGGCTCCGGGGCTCGAACTCGACCATCACCTCGACCGCCTTCTCCCCGCTGGTTCCGGAGCGACTGAGAACCCCCTGCTTCGCAAGCCGGTTGAGGGTCTCGGCGATCTCCTGGCCCTCGCCGCGACTCACGTCCCAGGTCCGCAGTTCCGCCTGCGGCGGAAGTTCGATCCGGTCGAGCTGCTGGACGAGCTGATCGAAGCTGGCCCGGCGGGCGCTGGGCGCCTCGATGATCAGGGTGTTGGTGCCCGCGTCGGCGGTCACGAACACCTCGCGGGGCTGCCGGAGGTGAGGCAGCGGCCGACCGCGGGAATCCGTGGGCATCGGCGGCTCGGGATAGAGGGTGCCGAGCGCCTCCGCGAGATCGACCGCACGCGCGAGCCGCAACGGGAAGATCATCGTCTCCCGCTCGGACTCCGAATCGCTGTTGCGGTTGAGGGATTCGACGAAGCTGCTGATCTCCTCGAAGACCGGCTCGGCCGCGGTGATCACGATGGTGTTGGTGGCGGCGTCCGCCTCGATGACCACCGGGTTCTCCCGTCTCACGTCGGTCGGGCGGGCGTCGTATCGCTCGTTGAGCAGCTTCGCGATCTGGACCGCGTCGCTGCCCATCAGCTGAAGCATGCGAAGCGGAGGCATCTCGGTCGGCTCGAACACGTCGAGCCTGGCGGCGAACTCGGCGATGGCCTTCACCTGGGCGGCATCGCCGCGGACCCAGAGTGAATTCGTGGGTTCGATGACCTCGATCTCCGCCTGCGGAAGCCGACGCCCTCCGGCGTCGACCGCGGTCGCGACCATCGTGCGGAGGTCTGCGACGATGTCCGCCGCACGGACCTGCCGGACCTCGATGAGTCTCGACGTGGTCGGAGGAGGAAGCAGCCTCCTCGCCTCGGCGAGCGATCGCTCGAAGGTACCCACGTCATCGGTGTCGCCGAGGACCTCGAGATTGCCGGTGGTCGCGTCGTAACGGACCTGCGGTCTGGTGATCGAGTTCTCGGGAAGCAGGCTCGCCTGCCGGTCGAACACGTCGAAGGTCCGTGCGAGCAGCGCCTCTCCGTCGAGTTCTCCGACCGGAATCACCCGGAAGGCGATGTCCTGGGGACGGGCCCGATCGAGACCGGAGACGAGCTCTTCGATGACCTGGAACTGCTCGAGAGGGGCTTCCACGATGAGGAGCCCGAGGGGATCGACGGCTTCGAAGGTCGGCGGAACGAAGGGGCCGCCGTCCCGCGGCTTCAACATGGCCCGGGACAGGCTTCGCAGCGGTTCGACGAGACGACTCGGTTCGGTGGATCCGATCGTGAACTGACGAATCGATGACGTCGGCTGGATGGTCGCACTCGCTCTGGTCAGGATCCGCTCGAACGAATCCAGGGAGGCCGCCGTCCCTTCGACGACGAGCATCCGATCGGACTCGCGGAAATCGACCTCGATCGAGGCTCCCGGATCGTCGGCGGTCTCGGTGCGGTACATCCTCGTCGCTCGCTCGACCGCGAGCGAGGGATCGACCGCATCGACGGTGAGATACCGCACCTGCCGTTCGACGGAGGGCGGCCGGTCCACGAGCACCAGGGTCCGTCGGACCGCCTCCAGATCACCTGCGGGCCCCGCGACCACGAGGCTGCGGGCATCCGGACCCGGGACGATCTTGACCACCGACAACTGTCGCGGATTGAGCACCGCCTTCACGGCGACCGTCGCGGCCTCCGGAGTGGCGAAGCTCAACGGCAGCAGAGCCACGGTCTCGGCACCGGCGGCCGGGCCGAGGGAGCCGCCGCTCTCCAGATCGGCTATGAACTGGGTCGCCTGATCGATCACCCCCGGCTCCGCGGAGATGGTGAGGCGATTGGTGTCCTCGAGGGCCACGTAGGTCGGTCGCTTGTCCTCGGGAAGCCCCTGGAACAGCTGATCGAGCTTGGCCCTCGCGTCGGCGACCGTGAGCCTCTCCAGCTGGATCGTCCTCATCTGACGGACGCTTCCGACCTTGGGCGTGTCGAGCATCGCGATCGCGCTTCGCAGGCGTTCGATCCGGCGCGGGGTCCCGCGGGCGATGATGGTGTTGGTCCGCTGATCGGCCGTGATCCTGAAACCGGCGGGCAGCACGTCCTCGACGACCTTGGTCGGCTTCTTGTTCTGAACGACGGTCTTGACCACCCGCTCGCTCATCAGCTTCTCGAGCACCGGCAGCAGCGTGGCGGCGGAGGCGTGCCTGAGCTGGATCTGCTCGATCGCGTTCTCGACGTCCTCTCGATCGAGCTCGTCGACGATCTTGCGGAGGCGGCGGACGTTCGCCGCGGTCTCCACGACCAGGATCGAATTCTGTTCCGGAAGCGCCACCAGCATCCCGTACTCGCCGACCATCGTCTTCAGCTGCTCCGACACGGTCGCCGCGGTCGAATTCAGAAGCGGAAGGATCAGCGTGACCACGGTGTCGGCGGTGACGTCGTCGGGCAGCTCTTCGACGAACGTGGGGACGTTCACCCGTCGCGATTCCTCCAGCGCCTCGAGCACCAGTCGCCCGTCGTCCTCGCGAACCATGACGTTCTGGGTCTGCAGCAGGATGTTCAGAGTCTCGAGCGCACGAGGAAGCGGATACGGCGTGGGATGGAAGTAGTCGACGGTTCCCTTGGGCACCTCGACCGACTTCACGATCGGCATCCCCGTCGCGCGGGAGAAGTAGTCGAGCACCTGATCCCAGGACTGACTCTTGAAGTTGAAGCGAACCTGGGGCTGCCCGTCGTCATCGACGACTGGAGCCGCGGGCTCGACCTGGCCGATGACTTCTCCGACCGGCAGGAAGAGGCCGGCGGCGACGCACAGACCGCTCATGAGCAGCCTGGGACGTCGAACGAAGGAACACAGATCACGCATCGGATCAGCTCCTGCCCGCCTCGGGAGAGGCGGCATGTCGCGACACCGACCGACACGGGATCATCCCGAATCGGACGGCGGTTCGGGCGGAAATCGCCCGAGTCACTGGATGTAGTGGCATATTACCGGCCCACCACCATCTGTTGTGGTGGACGGACCCCCGAGATTCCGGATCCGTCACACGATCGGCCACAACGAGGGGGTTCCGGGGGTGGGGTCGAGGGCTCTGACACGCTCCGGGGCCCCTAGGGGAGCCGCCGGTCGAGGGTCGAACCGACGAGGACCCGCCAGGTTTCCTCCCCCGACCTGATCGTCGCCACGTCCCCATCGATTTCCACCAGAACCACCGTTCCGCCCCCCGGAAGGTCGGTGACCACGCCCGGCAGCAGGGTGGCGGACCGCCCATCCCCGAGATGGCGGCACCAGGCCTCCACCCCGGGGCCCCCCTCGACCAGTCCGGTCAGCATCCACTGGGTCAGGGGATCCTTCCGAGGCGCCGGCTTCGGCCGCGGCTTCGCCGCCGGCCTGGCCTTTGGAGGCTCGGGAACCACGAAGGGATTCCGATCGATCAGAACGGCATATCGCTCGAGCCCCCGCCGCCGGTCCGTCGCCGGAGCGTTCTCGGGATCGGGCGGGAGACCGGGCACGAAGATCGTCGACACGCGGATCGAGATCCTGATCAGCCGCCCGTCCTTGATCGGATCCAGACGAACACTCTCGATCCGCTTCACCCACGGCGCGACATCGAGGTCATGCAGGAATCGAACCGCATCGGCCAGCGACCCCACACCGCCGGCGGTGGCCCCGACCCGCGCGAAGTCCGGTTCGTCGCGATAGGCCCGCTCCGAGGCGACCCGCTTGAACTCGCGCCGGGCCGGTGTTCCCACAAGCCCCGCTCCCAGGGTCGAGATCGTCACGTCCCGCAGACCCGCGCCCTCGCACAGCGCGGCGATCCTTCTCCGAAGCTCCGCATCGACGTACTCGAGATCGGTACCAAGCGTCCCGTCGACGACCGCCTTGATCCTTTCGTCGAGCGCCGGGCGACTCAGGCGCTCCTCACGAACGGTGGTGAGCACGTTGACGTAGGTGGCGATCCTGCGCTCGAGGTCCTCCCGTCCTTCGCCGAGCCGACCCGAACCACTCGCCCAGCCCAGCAGGGTGGCGATGGAGACCGTTGCGACGACGATCGCGGGGAGAAGATGTCGACGGGACAATCTCATGGCTCCACCACCTCGCCGTCGGAGGAATCGTCCACGTCGGGCGCGAGCTCCGGTCCGGGATCGAGCACGGCCGTCCGAAGATCGAAGCCGAAGGGGAAGGGAAGCCTGCTTCCGCCGCGAGCGTCCGCAACGGTGTTGCGGAGCACGAATCGATCGTCGCCGACCAGATCGTCACGAACCGAAGCGACCACCTCGCGACTTCCACCCTCGCCCTCGACCGACACCCGGATCGATGCTTCGACCGAGAAGCCACGGTTCGAATCCCAGTCCACTTCACCACCCGCGAGGGAGCCGGCGAAGTCGTCGAGAACGGACGCCGGTCGATCGAAGGTCGGTTCGGCCACGAAATGCAGCTGTTCGAGCCAGTCGGGGCGAATCGACGTCCACTGTTCCAGATGCTCGGCTCGAAGCCCGTCCCGCTTGAAGCGCAGATGTTCCAGGCGGGCCGCTCTCGCCTTCTCGAGGAGATCGTCGGCCTTGGCCTGCAGGGCATCGTGATCCCGATTGCCGATCGTCCATCCCGCGAATGCGGAGATCACCGCGAGACCGGCGATCACGAGCACGCGTTGTCGCCAGCGGGCGGCGATGTCGGGAGCCTGCCGTGGCGAGGCGAGATCGACCACCGTCCCCTTCGGTGCGGGAAGCAGCAGGCCGACGAGGGGCCAGACTCCGCGCATGTCGGCATCCCCCTGGACGCGACGATCACCCTTGAATCGGCTGGCATCCAGGCCGGTGGCTTCCGCGACCGCATCCAGGGCCTCCGCCGCCCGATCGCCGCCGAGAACGACCATGCTCGGGGACTCGAACTCCTCGCTCGACAATCGATAGCTGATCCAGCTTCGCCGGGTCTCGGGGACCAGCTGCTCGGCGGGGGGCGGGCCGCCGTCGGGCCCCTTGATCTCCACCCCGCGCGACCACGGGATCGCGCCGTCGGCGGCCAGCACGAGTTCAAGCCCCTCGCCCGTGATGTCGACGAGGAGGGTCGGATGATCGGGATCGGCGAAGCGAAGGGCGCCGTGACAGCGAGGTGCCACCCGGGCCACGGAGAGTCCGGCCGCGGAGGCGACGTCGCGGATCCGTTCGATCTCCCGCAA
Source organism: Phycisphaerae bacterium (assembly GCA_002709295.1). Classification (GTDB taxonomy): domain Bacteria; phylum Planctomycetota; class Phycisphaerae; order Phycisphaerales; family SM1A02. Next base: position 256,587 of record PAQL01000012.1, read on the forward strand.
CGGCGCCGCCACCGCCTCGACCAGCGTCGAGTCGTCCCGTCGATCGACGACCGTGAAGTCGATCACCGCCTCGCCGGAATCGATCGGGAGATCCCGTTCGACGGCCAGACGGACCATGTCGGGCAGCTCGTCCTGGTCGGTGGTCGGCAGATCGATCCGCTTGAAGCTGGTGATCGAGCGATCAAGCGCGAAGACCGCCGGCCCGCTGGACATTCCCGCCCTGGTCATCGCCTTCGCGAGGGCGCGACCCACGGCCTCGGTGTCGTCCATGTCCACCGAATCCGGCAGCCGCTCGAACAGCGTGGAGATCACGCGATCCGGACGGCCCGGCTTCACCTGCGCTGCGCGGAGCAGGTTGTGACCGAGATCGATGGCGAGTGCGATGCGTCTGGACATGCGGAGGGTGGTCCTCGGGATACTCGAACCGATGCTACCTCGATCCGGTTGCAGGGCGCCAACGACCGCCGGGGCCCCGATCACGGGATCGGGAGGTGCCCGGAGCCTTCCCGGGAACCTCGAAGCCCCCGTCGCCACCGCGGCCCGGGGATTCCGGACTCGAGGAGCCGGGAAACAACGGAGCGTCCGGAAAGAGCGTCTCGGACCCGAACAGCGGGGTTTCCGGGAAGAGCGGAGCGTCCTCGAACAGGGGCTCGTCGGAGAACATCGGATCGTCGGAGAACATCGGATCCCCCGCGAACAGGTCGTCCTCGTCGTCGACGAGCGGATCATCCGGATCGACGAGGCCGGATTCCTCCTCCTCATCGAACATCAGTCGGGCCACGAGCTCCAGCATGGTCACGTCACGGATCTCCGCCAGACGCGGACGATCGCCACCACAGTCCACCACCACCTCCCAGACGATCGGGGATTCCATCGCGGCATCCGGATCGTCCGCGGGCACGATGCCCACCGCGAGCGTCGCTCGCCAGACCAGGGACCGGGTGGTGATCCGCGGCACGACCTTCAGCCACGCCTCGGATTCGACCACGCCTTCGGTGATGGGCCAGAATCGATCGAACCGACGATCCTCGGCCACGGCGTCCCGTCGCGCGATGATGGCCGTCACCATGTCCTCGTCCATGCCCTCGACCCCGCGAAGCGCCTCGGCCGAGGCGCGATTGATGTCGAGCAGGCCGTTGCGCCAACCGCCTTCCATCGTGGTGAAGGTGTCGAGCGCAAGGCCCGCATCCCCCCCGTTCCTCTCCGCGATCTCCCAGACCCGTCGCACGAACTCGTCCTCGTCGGTCATCCCGACCGGATCGGTCTCGATGGTCGACTCCGTGTCGGCGCCGTCTTCGTCCTCCCCCTCCTCTTCCTCGTCCGACGTCTCGAGCCAGGCCTGGAGGTACTGACGGGTCTCCGGGTCGAGACCGTCGAGGTCGATCGAGGCGTCGTCCGAATCCGGGAGCAGGATCCGCTCCGAGCCGTCGATCCGGACATCCGGTTCGAACGAGTGAACGGTCAGCACCTCCGAGAGCGGACGGGTCCCACTCGATGGTCCGAGGTCTCCGTCCAGACGAAGCGAGATGCGTTCGCCGAGGTCCTCCTCGTCACCATCGACCCTTGAGAGGATGGCGATCTCGTCAAGCGGTCCGAGCACCCGGGACGGCCCCGGCGCGCCATCCCCCTCGAGCGCGAGCAGATCCGAGAGATGTTCGAAGCGACCGCCGGGTCGTGCGTCCCGCGCCGCCAGGATCGTCGCCGCTTCCGAAGCGGCGAGCAGTCCGGTCGCGGCGAGATCGTCCGCCGTGGCGAGGTTCAGATCGAGCCTGGCCGCCTCCGAGAAGACGTATGAGCCGCCCGGCCCCAGGGGAAGCAGCCGAGCGACCGCGATGCGACCCTCGTCACCACCGGGCAGATCGAAGAGTTCGTATCGATCCGGTGGATCCGGACTCGACCCGCCCAGCATCGCCGTCCGTTCCGCCTGCAGATCCGCGGCGAGGGCCCGGACCGCGCTTCGGGCGGCGAGCCGGCTCTGGACCGCACCGTCGACGCCTCCGATCGAGACGACCCCGGCCCGCACGAAGTGAAGGGTCCCCACCACGATCAGCAGCACGCCCAGACCGACCAGCAGCACCGCACCGATCGCGATGCCCCGACGACCGGAGCTCCTGGATCTTCGCAGGCGCGACATCAGGGGAAGTCCTCCGCTTCCGGCTTCTTGTCGGAGTTCGAGCCGCCACCATCCACCGGCACGGGATCCAGCAGGGCGATGATCCGGATCCGATCCGGCGCGGGCCCGTCCTCCATCGCCACCGGGATCGGCGTGGAGCGGGTGAAGTCGTCGAACTCGTCGAAGTCGTCGAAATCGTCGAACTCATCGACCTCGTCCGAAAGGTCCGCGGGGTCGGTCTCCTCCGGCAACGGCATCCAGTCGGGATGGCGACCCTCGGTCCAGGGATCGAACCAGAACCTCGCCTCCACCGCGACCGGCAGGCCGTCGACGCCGCTGTCCCACCCATCCCTCCAGTCGGAACCATCGTGGTACCGGAACCGCAGCGCGTGGAGCCCGGGGATCAACGTCGACCGATCGAATCCGTCCTCGCTGATCGCCAGACCGTCGGCGTCGAGTTCGAGTTCGAGCGCGGCACGGTCCACCAGAGGGGAGAGCGCGGCATCCGGGGCCAGCCGTCGGATGGAGACCCCGCTGCCCGTCACACGAATCGAGGTGGCATCACCGACGATTCCCGAACCGCCCGAGGCATCGGATGCGGTCGCGACCGTCAGACGGGCCGCGAGGGCGTCAAGGGCCACGGTGGCTCCTTCGATCGACTGCATCCGGGTCTCGGTGCGGCGCCGGGAGTCGCCGATGTCCCGGACCAGACTGGTGGCCACGAACAGCAGCGATCCGAAGATCGCGATCGCGACCAGTGCCTCGAGAAGCGTGAACGCCCGGTGATGACGTCGATCCGGAATCATCGCACCCCTCCCGATCGGGAGTCGTCCTCGACCAGGGTGACGAGCCTCGCGAGTTCGCCGAGGGCACCGGCATCCTCGTCGTCCTCACGGACCACGACCTCCACCCGGACCAGCCCGTCGAATCCCGAGGGAGCGGTCTCCACCTCGACCGCGAATCGCCAGCGCGGCGCGTCGATCCCTTCGAGATCCTCCTCGAACTCCACCTCGTCGAGATCGCCGACCGCATCGAGTTCGACGAGCCCCGCCTCGATCTCGGCGATGCGGCTGGCCGCCAGTTCGACGGCGGCGGCACGCCGGTCGGCACGCTCGGTCGCCTTCGATGCATCGCGAGCGATCCCGAGGGCGAGGAGCCCGACCATGACCATCAGGGCCATCGCCACCATGGTCTCCAGCAGCACTCCCCCGCGAGGCGTTCTCGCGGCGCCGACCCGGGCCCTCGTCATTCGACACCTCCGGAACCGGGTTCTTCGAGGGGTTCTTCGAGGGGTTCTTCGAGAGTTTCCTCGAGAGGACCCTCCTCATCGAACGCATCGAGCTCCTCGTCGGCATCCTCGTCGAGTTCGTCTTCCGGTTCGGCCGGCGGGTCGGACGGCGGCGACTCGAGCGTCGTCACCGCGGTCCATGGATCGACTCGAAGTCGTCGCCAACCCGCATCGGAACGCAGGCCGACATCCTCGAAGGTGATGACGTTTCCGTCGGGAACCAGCAGCAGCAGACGAGTGGCGTCCGGCCATGGATCCTCGTCGAACGACGTCTCCTCCGAAGGTTCCAGGGACCGGCCGTCGACGAGATCGAACTCGTCCATGAACGACAGGGATGGATCGCCCTCGTCCGGTGCCGGCACGATGGCCAGGGATTCGGGAAGCACGACGACCGACCATGAATCGGAAAGCTGCCGTTCGGGGACGAGGTCCTCCCCGAGTCCTGAGCCATCGAGACCGAAGCCCGGCGGATCCCGGGGATCGACGCGAAACACCGTGACCCGGCGACCGGAGGCGTCGCATCGCACCTCCATGGGCACCCCGGTGGAGCGGGATTCGGAACGGGCCAGCCGGATGAGAAGACCGAGGCGATCGATCGCCTCGGTCTCGGTTCGTCGTTCGAACTGCCGGAAGGTGAACGGCAGCGAGATGGCGCCGATGAGGAGCACGACACCGATCACGATCAACAGTTCGATGATCGTGAAGCCGGCTCGGTGGCCGACCGGATCAGCCGCCCGAGGGGGCGAAGTCGCTGAAGTCGTCCAGCATCTCACCGTCGGCGTCCACGCGTCCATCGTTGCTGGTCACATCGTCCTCGGTGCCCTCTTCCTTGTCGGGCCCGACCGAGATGATGTCGTAGGCGACGCCTTCGATCTCCGAGGGACTGTTGTAGATCCACTCGTTGCCCCACATGTCCCTGGTGACCGGCTGCGAGAGGTAGGGTCCCTCCCACCGCTCCATGTCCGCCTCGTCCTCGATGAGTTCCTTGTTCCAGAGGACGGCGATCCCCTCCTCCTGGGTCGGGTACCTCTTCATGCTGACCCTGAAGTCGTCGAGCGCGCCGGCGAGGTTCTGGATCTGGATCCGAGTGGTGCCGGAGTCCGCCCGCTCCTGCTGGCCCAGGAGATTCACGGCGACCAGGCCTCCGATGGCGAGAATGATTCCGATCACGATCAAGAGCTCGAGAAGGCTGAAGCCTCGGCGAGAGATCCTGGCTCGGCGGGTCGGTCGCGGGACGTGCATGTCGGGTCCTTCCTTGAAACACTGGCCTTGAAACACGGGCCTTGAAACCATGGCCACGAATCGGTCTTGCTGATCCGGTCCCGAAGCGACGGGACCCGGAGTGGACTCCAGCGTACCGACTCCCCGGGATCAGGTTGCCTCCGCTCCATGGTTCCGACCCACTCGGACGAGATTTCAGGGCACTGGCCGGGGCTCGGATCCGGGATCCGAGCCGCATCATCGGCAGGACCGCGGCGAGGGGGACGCGCCTCCGAATCCGGGCGGCATCGCACGGAGACGATCAGGGACAGAGGCCCCATGCACCGATCAGAGTTCCCAGATCCGCTCCATCGACCACGCCGTCACCGTTGACGTCCCCCGGGCAGCTGGAAGGACAGTCGTCACACGAACCGTCCTCGATCCATGTCCCTCCGAGCTGGTCGCACATCGAGCGGGGGATCTGCGCACAGCCGCTTCCCACGCAGCAGGCCCCGACGGGTTCGGGTTCCGGACAACCGGCGTCGAGACAGAATCCCCCGACGTAGGTCCCGCCGATCCGGGAGCAGAAGTCCGCCTGCAACTGCAGACACAACCCGTCCACGCAGCAGGCCCCCTGCACGAGGTTGGTCCAGACCGTGTTGGGGCCGTCGTCGTTGGCGACCCATGCATCCGGATCGCCGTCATGGTCGAGGTCGCCGAGGGCGACGTCGAAACCGTGACCGTCGCCCAGGGCCTGTCCGGATGCCGTGAAGACACCGTCACCGTCGTTGACCCAGACGGCATCGGGTTCGAGGTAATTGGTGATCCAGGCGTCGAGATCGCCATCCTGGTCGAGATCGCCGAGAGCGACGGACGTGCTGTAATCGTCTCCCAGACGCTGACCGGAGTCGGAGAAGTTCCCATCGCCGTCGTTGATCCAGACCAGGTTGGGATCGCCGGCGTAGTTGGCGACCCACGCGTCGAGATCGCCGTCTGCGTCGAGGTCTCCGAGGGCGACCGAGAAGCTGGCGCGGAAGCCGAGATCCTGTCCGGAGTCGCTGAAGCGACCTTCACCGTCGTTCATCCAGACCGCGTTCCCCTCGTCCCGATTCGCGACCCATGCATCGAGGTCGCCATCGTCGTCGAGGTCGCCGAGCGCCACCGCGTAGCTGAAGCCGTCTCCCAGCCGCTGTCCGGAGTCGGGGAACATCCCCTCTCCGTCGTTCACCCAGACCGCGTCGGCTTCTCCGAAGCCGTTGGCGACCCACGCGTCGAGGTCGCCGTCGCCATCGAGGTCGCCGAGGGCGACCGACAGGCTCCTGAGTCCCTTGCCCAGGGACTGTCCCGAGTCTGAGAAGTCGCCGTCGCCATCGTTGATCCAGACCACGTCGGGTGCCTGGTAGTTGGCGGACCATGCGTCGAGGTCGCCGTCGCCGTCGAGGTCGCCGAGGGCGACCGAATAGCTGTTGCGTTCTCCCAGGGTCTGGCCGGAGTCAGTGAAGGCTCCGAGACCATCGTTGATCCAGACGACGTTGGGTCCCAGGTAGTTGGTGACCCATGCATCGATCGTCCCGTCTCCATCGAGGTCTCCCAGCGCGACACCGCTGCTGAAACGGTCTCCGAGCGACTGTCCGGAATCGAAGAAGGCGAAGGGGATCGCCTCCTCCGGCGTCTCGCTGGAGGCGGGGTTCGTCGAGATGCCGAGGATCCAGAGGCCGGCGGCAAGGACTTTCGAAACGACTTTGATCACCATCAACTTCCTTGGTGTCGGACCGGCGAGGGGATCCCGCATCGTACGCGGCCACCGTGATGAGACGAGACCCAATCGTCCTCGAAAGGCGGGATGTCCTCTGCATCATCGATCCACGGGTCGTGCATCCCCGATGGACGAGAAAGTCGTCCGAGAACCGGACGACATGCCGACCGCGCCGTCCCCTTCGTGTGACGCGACGCCCGGGCTCACCGTCGAGACGGCGGTCCAGGCCGCGAGACTCTCGTCCCTCAGATCTGGGATCCGAGCTGCATCATCGGCAGGACCAGGGCGAGGAAGATGAAGACCACCGCACCGGCGAGCACCAGCAGGAGGGCCGGCTCCAGAAGCTTGAGAAGCGTCTCCAGAATCCGATCCGCCCGCTTCTCGGCCTTGCGTGCGACCCCGACCAGCACGGTTGGAAGAGCGTTCGCACTCTCACCGACCGAGATCATCTCGATGACGTCGTCCTCGAAGAGGCCGCTCTTCTCGAGCGGCCCGGCCAGGGTCTCGCCACTCCCGACCGCCTCGGTGGCGGACTCGATCGCTTCCTCGAGAAGCGGGTTCCCGGCGGCGTCCCGACTGATCCTCATCGCCGCCAGCATCGGGATGCCGTTGCCCAGCAGCGTGCCCAGCATCCGAGTGAACCGGGCCACCGCGAGGGAGTCGGAGAGATCTCCTGCGATCGGCAGACGCCGCTGGACGACCGCGATCCTTCGCTTGAAATCCGGCCGATCCCGAAGCAGCCACCATCCGATGCCCGCGGCCGGAACCAGTGCGAGCAGATAGGGCCATCCCCCCGTCACCACGGCGGACAGGCCGAGCAGCAGTCGGGTCGCCGGCGGCAGCTCCTCTCCATCGAAGAGGGACTCGAACTGCGGGACGAAGAAGACGAGGGCCGCGACCACGATGCCGAGGCCGACCAGCACCAGGATCACGGGATAGATCAGGTTTCCGATGACGGTCGCCCGTCGCTCCGCCTGGTGCTCGAGAAAATCACCCAGCTCTGCGAGAACCTCGTCGAGAAAACCGCCTCGCTCCCCCGCCTCGACCATCGCAAGGTGGACAGCGGGAAATCCGCCGACCTCGCGCATCGCCCCCGCCAGACGCTCGCCGTCCGCGACCCGTTCCGCGACCGAGTTCATGGTCGAACCGACACCCTTCTTCGACCTGCTCCGACCCAGCAGACGCAGGCTTCTCAACAGAGGCACTCCGGCTCGGAGCAGATCCGAGAGCTGTGCATAGGCCACCGCAAGCCGACGATCCGGCAGACGGCGCGAGCCACGACTCCGCGAGACCGAGGCCTCGCGGACCTGGACCGGGGCCAGGCCCCGGGCCTGCAGCTCGGCCACGATCGCATCGCGACTGACGCCCTCGAGGGTGCCCGCGACCCGGCGTCCGCCGGTGTCTCTCGCTCTGTATGCGAAGACCGCCATGGCCCCACTGTACCGGGCGACCATGGCGGTTCGGAAGTGGAGAATGAAGGCTCAGCGTCTGCGGCGAGGAGCGATGAATCCCATCGCCATCGGCAGCACCGCGAGGCCGATCGGCCCCGGCACCACGGGCATGGACGAGCCTTGAAGGCCGATCGTGATGTTGACCCATTCCGCGGTGGGGGCGATCTCGTTGAATCGAAGCAGGAACCCGAGGTACTGATTCGCAGGCAGGGTCAGCACCCCTCCGTTCCCACCGTGCGGATCCCCGAAGATGTCGCCGAGGTCGATCACGTCACCGGGACCGCCGCCTCCGGAACCGCCGTCACCGGGGTCGTCGCCGGGGTCGTCGCCGGGGTCGTCGCCGGGGTCGTCGCCACCCGAATCACCGCTGCCCGGATCGGGCCAGCCGTCCAACGTCATGGTGATGCTGCCCTCGCAACCCAGGGAGACCCAGATCGGCGAGTTGTCCCCGTAGCCGTAATCGAAGTCGACCTGATCCAGCTCGGTGGCGAGATCCTCGCTCGACATCCCCTGATAGAGGCTGTTGGAGCCCTCGTACCAGTAGTCGATGCCGACCCCCTCGGGAAGACCCGAGATGTCGAAGAGGTCGATGTCCGCTCCCGGATTGCTGTAGTAGGAGTTGCACCCCGGATCGGAGATCCTGATCCAGGCGATCTCCTGGGCGGCCTGGCTCGCCATCAAGGCTCCCAGATCCACGGTGGCCACGGTCTTCTCGATCGGATCCCCTTCGATCTCCGAACCGAGGAACTCGGAGTGGTTCCCCTGATATTCGTAGCCATCGGTTCCGTGTCCGAATCTGAAGTCACCCAGATCCAGCTCCCAGACATCGGCATGGGCGACCGAACTCATGGCGATCCCTGCAATGACAGAGGTCATGATCCATCTCTTCGACATCTCTTCACCTTTCCCTATGTCGATCGGAGGGTGAGAAGTCCACTTCCCTTTCCCAGACCACCCGACCGATGGAATCATGAAGCGATTCGATCCGAGATCCACCCTGCAGGGGCTCCGGATCCCTTCAGGACTCCGTTGGTGAGGGTCGTGCGGGACGGATCGATGGTCCGATGCAGGCTGTGAGGGTCGGTCCGGTCGCACCACGACCGAAAACCCCTCGTAACATCCAGGGATGCGAGTCGTCAGCCTGCTGCCCTCCGCCACCGAACTCCTCTGCGCCATCGGTGGCGAGTCCCTGCTCGTGGGCCGCAGCCACGAATGCGATCATCCGGCCTCGGTGTCCGATCGTCCGGTGCTGACCGCCGCCCGGACCACCGCGACCACCAGCGCCGAGATCGACGCCGAAGTGAGATCGACCCTGGAGTCCGAGGACGCCTCAAGCCTCTATCACCTCGACGGCGAGGCCCTGGCCTCCCTCTCCCCGGACGTCATCCTCACCCAGGATCTCTGCGAGGTCTGCTCCATCGATCTCGGCACGGTTCGAGGAGCCGTCGCGGATCTCGATCCACGACCCACGATCGTCAGTCTCGATCCGCGGACGGTGTGGGACGTGCTCGACGATCTGCTCGCGGTCGGCAAGGCGGTGGGACTCGAACCGGAGGCGGAAGCCGCCATGGTCGCGGCCCGCGAGGCGTACTGGTCCGCGGTCGACTTCGTGAATCCCTACGTGCCGGGGCCGGAGGTCCTGTTCCTCGAATGGATGGACCCGCCCTTCGTCGGTGGCCATTGGACGCCGGCGCTGATCGAGCATGCGGGTGGACGGCACTCGCTCAACACGGCAGGTGAGAAGAGTCGGCAGGTCACGGCGGAGGACATCGTCGCCAGTCAGCCTGATCGAGTGGTGATCTGTCCGTGCGGTTACGACCTCGATGCGATTCGTCGTGAACTTCCCGAACTGCGAAGACAGGACTGGTGGAATGCGCTCCCCGCGGTCGCGGACGGCGATCCCTCCTCCGTGATGCTGGTCGACGGCAACCAGATGTTCAATCGGCCGGGCCCGCGTCTGGTGGATGCCTTCCGCTGGCTGGTCTCCTGGATCAACGATCGTCCGGAGGTGGCTTCGGACGACTTCCCTGCGGTGCCGATGCCCCCTGCCTGACCCGTCGCGAAACCCCCTTTCGGCCTGCCCGAACGGCAGTCCGAAGGCGTTCACCCCTCGTTTAAGAGGCCCTGAACCACCTCCGTCACCGGCACGCCGATTGCGACTGGACAGTGGCGATGCAGCGGCCCCGAGCCGCAGCCGCCACGGAGACCACACTTCATGCAGATGGACCGATTCACAACCCTTGCCCAGGAAGTGCTCGCCGCCGCACAGTCGATGACGGTCGCTCGAGCACATGCCGAACTCACCCCGCTCGACGTGCTGGCCGCGATGCTCGAGGACCGACAGGGAATCGTCGGCTCGATCCTCGCGAAGTCCGGCGTGCAGCCCGAGCGGGTCCGTGACGTCGTCGAAGCCGAACTGAGCCGTCGCCCGAGCGTGTCGGGAACCCAGCCCCGCACCGCACCCGCGACGATGGATCTCCTTCAGAAGGCCGAGGCGGAGGCCAAGGCCCGCAAGGATTCCTACATCTCGACCGAGCACCTGCTGCTCGCGATGTTCGACGTGCCCAGCGATGCGAAGGAGGCGCTTGAATCATGCGGAGCGGTGCGTCGTTCCGTCGAGGCCGCGATCGACGAGATCCGTTCGGCATCCGGAGTGAGCCAGATCAACGAGCCCGGTGCGGAAAGCAACTACGAGGCCCTCAAGAAGTACGCCATCGATCTCAATGAGCGTGCGGCCGCCGGAAAGATCGATCCGGTGATCGGTCGCGACGAGGAGATCCGTCGCTGCATGCAGGTGCTGAGCCGCCGGACCAAGAACAATCCCGTCCTGATCGGCGAGCCCGGAGTGGGCAAGACCGCGATCGCGGAGGGCCTGGCGATCCGGATCGTGAACCACGACTGTCCCGAGGGCATGCGGAACGCCCGCATCATGGCTCTCGACGTCGGTCAGCTGCTCGCCGGGGCCAAGTTCCGGGGCGAGTTCGAGGAACGCCTGAAGTCCGTGCTCCGTGAGGTCGCGGCCGCCGAGGGCGCGATCATCCTCTTCATCGACGAACTCCACACCATCGTGGGCGCCGGTCAGGCCGATGGAGCGGTGAGCGCAGGCAACCTCCTGAAGCCCGCACTCGCCCGTGGCGAGCTCCGGTGCATCGGTGCCACCACTCTCGACGAGTACCGGAAGCACATCGAGAAGGACCCCGCCTTCGAGCGGCGTTTCCAGCCCGTGTTCGTCGGCGAACCGAGCCTCGAGGACACCATCGCGATCCTCCGCGGACTGAAGCCCCGATACGAGGCCCATCACGGCGTGCGGATCCAGGACGGCGCCCTGGTCACCGCGGCCCGGCTTTCGGATCGGTACATCAGCGACCGCTTCCTGCCCGACAAGGCGATCGACCTGCTCGACGAGGCGAGCTCGAAGCTCCGCATCGAGAACGACTCGATGCCGACCGAACTCGACGAGCTTCGGCGACGGATCATGCAGCTTGAGATCGAACGGGAGGCCCTCAAGCTCGAAAGCGGCAAGGATGCGGGCGCGAAGAAGCGTCTGGAGGCGATCGAGGAGGAGTTCGCCTCGCTCGACGAGCGCAACCAGGCCCTCACCGCGCAGTGGGAGATCGAGAAGGGTGATCTCGATCGCATCAAGGACGTCAAGGCCGAGATCGATCGAAAGCACACCGAGCTCGAACAGGCGAAGCGGCTCGGTGACTTCGAGGCGGCCAGCCGCATCCAGTACGGNGAACTCGGTCAGCTCGACGAACAGCTGGCCGCGGCCGAATCCGCCCTGGGTGAACGGCAGGCATCCGGCGAAGCCATGGTCAAGGAGGAGGTGGACAGCGAGCAGATCGCCGAGGTGGTCGCCCGCTGGACCGGCATCCCCCTCGACAAGCTCGTCGAGGGCGAGCGGGACAAGCTTCTTCGCATGGAGAAGGTGCTCGAACAGCGCGTGGTCGGCCAGGACGACGCGGTCCGTGCGGTCAGCGAGGCGGTCCGCCGAAACCGGGCCGGTCTCGGCGAACCCCAGCGCCCGATCGGATCGTTCCTCTTCCTCGGACCCACCGGAGTCGGCAAGACCGAGCTCTGCAAGGCACTGGCGAACTTCCTCTTCGACACCGAGGATGCGATGGTCCGCATCGACATGAGCGAGTACATGGAGCAGCACGCGGTGGCTCGTCTCATCGGAGCCCCTCCGGGATACGTCGGCTACGAGGAGGGTGGCCGCCTCACCGAGGCGGTCCGGAGACGCCCCTATGCGGTGGTGCTGTTCGACGAGATGGAGAAGGCNCATCCAGACGTCTCGAACGTCCTGCTCCAGGTGCTCGACGACGGGCGTCTCACCGATGGACAGGGTCGCACCGTCGACTTCTCCAACACCATCATCGTCATGACCAGCAACATCGGATCCCATCAGATCCTGTCGATGACCGAGGATGGGGCGATCNACGAGGAGATCGAGGCCGCGGTGAAGGAACTGCTCAAGCAGCACCTTCGTCCCGAGCTGATCAACCGCATCGACGACACCGTGATCTTCCACCAGCTCGGACGGGAACAGCTCGCCGGCATCGTGGACATCCAGCTCGAGCAGGTCCGACAGCGGCTTGCGGACCGGGAGCTCGGCCTCGAGGTCTCGGAGGATGCGATGAAGGCGCTGGCATCGGAGGGCTTCGATCCCCAGTTCGGCGCCCGCCCCCTCAAGCGTGTCATCCAGCAGCGGATCGAGAACCCGATCGCCACCCGGATCCTGTCCGGTGCCTGCGAACCGGGGGACACGATCCTGGTGAAGGTCAACGGGGAGCAGTTCGAGTTCGATCGGCGCCCCGCACCGCCACCGGAGGTCGAGGTCGTCGAGCCGGAGCTCGTCGAGGAGTGATCAGGATTCCCGGGGAGGGAGTCCCGTCTCGAGGGTGGTCGTGTACCGGCATCGAAGAGGCCGGTCCGGCGTGAACGTCATCGCACCGGAGTCGGCACCCGATCCCTCGAAGGCCCGACGACCGAAGGGGTTCATCGCCAGCAGCCCGTAGTTCCGTGCGTGCCAGTGGGAAGGCGACCAGGGGTTCGATGCCCCATCCTCCATGGTGACCCGAACCAGGCGACCGTCGATCGGCCCCTCCGCGAGCACCAGACGCGATCGCCGTCCCCAGCAGGCCTTGTCCAGAAGACCCTCCGCGTTCTCCAGCCGACCGCGGGCCCGCGGACCCTCGACGCGAAGGCTGGGAGCGAGCCGCATCGCGAAGCATCCCTCCTTGGTGTCGCCGAACTCGAGCGAGTCNCCCTTCGGAACCAGCTCGATCNCGGTCTCGATGCGATTCATCCGCGGCCCCGCGATGAATCGAAGGGTCCTGGTCTCGGTGGCGAGGATCCCGTCGGGGGACATCCAGTCCGCGACGAAACGAATGGTGTCGTCGCCGACGATCTCATGCCTGCGCACCCTGATTCGACAGTCGGGGTCGTGCCAGAAGTCGTGCCCACCGACGTCGCCATGGGCGAACCACATGCCGCGGTGATGAGGATGATCGTCGACCTCCCCATCGCGTCGCTCGAAGGGGAAGCCGCGCAGCACCAGCCGCTCGCCGGGGGCGTGCAGGGGATACAGCGTCGGGATTCGTTCACCGGGTGCGAGCCGCACCGTGCCGAAGAGCTCATCGCCGGCCCGCACATCGAGCAGATTCGGAGCCCGTCTTCTCGGAGCGATGGAGATCGTCGAGTCCCCTCGGGTCGGACGCGGCTTCCGGAGCACGTCGAAGAGGGCCCGCTGGTTGGAGAGGGCGGAGACCCGATGCCGGGGGGGCGGGGAATGCGCCTCGAGCAGGACGAATCCCCCGTAGCCGTCGGCGGACACCAGATCGAGCAGATCACCGGTCGGGTAGTCGAAGGCCCCGAGCTCGCGGACGTGCAGGGTCCCGCCGAAACGGGGACGGAGCAGGTCGTAGTGTCGTCTGAATCCGGATCCGCGCAGATCGCGGGCATTGCAGTTCCAGCAGACCTTCACCACTGGATGATCGGCGATGTCGACGATCTCCGAGATGATCTTGGGATCCGCGCATCCGCCGTGGACCTCGAGACGGATCTCCTGGTCGAGATCCGCGGCCAGAGGCGCGAGTTCCCCGAGCGAACGACCGATCTGTTCGATGGTGACCTCAGGATCGACTCCACGATGGAAGTTGTCGGGCTTCACCTTGACCCCGCCGCCGCCTACCGCGGCCGAGCATTCCAGGAACCGCCGGGTGGCATCCATCGCGGCCTTCAGACGATCAGGATCCGGGGAATCGAATCGTTCGTTCGATCCGAGACCGACCAGTTCCACCGGGGAATCCGCGAAACGTGAACGGACCTCCTCGACGAACCTGCCGGAGATCGACGGCTCGACTCCGTGGGCGTGGGTGGTCCGGAGTTCGACCCCCTCGAGTCCCGAGGACTCGCACGCCGCGATCAGATCCGGAAGCGGAAGATCACGTCCCCAGAGATAGGTCACCATCCCGAAGCGAGGCGTCCTGACCGANGAACGCATCACGCGTCTCAGGGAATCCGCCCAGGCGCCGTTCGCCGCGGCGAGGGCGGAGATCGTCATGAATCCTCGTCGATCCAGCATCGTGGGTCCTCGCATCAGAACTCGAACGGAGGCCGTGAATTCCTGACCAGCATCCCGGTCGCCTCCGGATCGCCGACGATCGTCTCGCCGGCCGCATCGACGGCCAGCGGTCGGCCGAGAACGACCTTCTCGGTTCCGAGATCCACCTCGTTGGCGACGAGNTGGTCACGCATCCGATCCCAGGCCTCTCGGGCGCTCGGTTCCCGGTTCATCGCGTCGTCGACCACCGCGACGTCCGCGGGCGACCCCAGACGGTGGGACAGGATCCCGAGATGACAGAACGCGGAGGAGAGATGGCCGTCCCGGATCGAGGCGTTCAACAGGGATGGATCGTTCGCTCGGACCGCTTCGACGAAGTTCGCGAAGTGGTCGCCGCCCCCCTTCCACTCCTTCACCTTGTTGCCGTCGTTGTCGAGGAAGTCCGCCCAGGAGTAGGAGTTGGAGATCCGGACCACGCCGTTCTCCCCGTGGACGATGTTGCCGATCGACTGCCCTTCGTAGGTGTCCATCTGCCACCGNTCCGACTGGGCCGCCTTGTTTCGCGGAAGACCCCGGACCTCGAAGACCAGCGGCGTGCCGTCGCAGTCGAACCACGCNACCTGGGTGTTGGGCGTGTCACCGGCATCGACGTATCCCAGACGGCCGCCGACGGAGAGGACCCGCTTCGGCATCGAGTCGGAGCCGAGNGCCCAGCGGGCGATGTCCATCTGATGGATCCCCTGATTGCCGAGATCCCCGTTTCCGGTGAGGAGATCCCAGTGCCAGTCGTAATGGAGACGGGGACGCTCCAGCGCCCGGTACTCGACCGGCCCGAGCCAGCGGTCGTAGTCGACGGTCGCGGGAACGAAGCGAGGTCCCTTCACCGTGCCGATCGGTCGACGCGGCTTGNAGCAGAGACCCCGGGAGCAGTGGACCTTTCCAAGGCCGCCCGAATGCACGAAGTCGATCGCATCGCGGACGCTGCGTGCCGAACGGCCCTGGGTGCCCGTCGCACAGACCCTGCCGTTGCGTCGGGCCGCCTCGACGATCCTCGCTCCTTCCTCGACGACATGGGAGACCGGCTTCTCGACGTAGACGTGCTTGCCGGCATCGAGAGCCCAGCACGCGAGCATGGCGTGGGTGTGGTTGGGAGTCGCGATGGCGATGGCATCGATGTCATCCCGACCGAGCAGGGTCCGCATGTCGCCGGTGGTCTCGACCTCGAAACCGGCCCGCTGGTCGGTGCCGGCAGCGCATTCCTCCGCCCTTCTTCGCAGAACGTCGGCATCGACATCGCAGAGCGCGACGACCTCGCAGCCCGGCTGGCCGTGCAGGCCCGTCACATGGTTCCATCCGCGTCCGCGAAGCCCGACCACCGCGACTCGAATCGCATCCGAGGGCGACCCGGACGCCGGCTTCGGTTCCGGTGTCGACTCCGGAACCGAATCGTCCTGGGCGACGGCGCTTCCACCAAGCACGCCGGCCGCGGCACCNGATGCGGAGATCGCGAGGAAGTCGCGACGACTGGTTCCTGNGGTTCTTGTCATGCCCCGACGGTACCCGGAACCGGGACCGACTCAAGGTCGGACGACCTGATCGGTCGAATCACTCCGCGACGGCGGGCGTGCCGGTCTCGGGAGCGGCCGGGGGCTTCGATCCGAATCCGAGCTTCTCGCGGGCGACCTCGAAGACCACGTAGAGCACCGGCACGATGAGCAGGCTCAGGAAGGTCGACGCGATCATCCCTCCCAGCACGGTGGTGCCGATGGAATGGCGGGCGTTCGCTCCCGGTCCGGTCGCGAAGACCAGGGGAAGCACGCCGAGGATGAAGGCGAAGGCGGTCATGAGGATCGGACGGAGTCGAAGCCGGGCGGCCTCCATCGCGGCCTCGATGATGCCGCGACCCTCCTCACGAAGACTCTTCGCGAACTCGACGATGAGGATAGCGTTCTTGGCCGCGAGTCCGACCAGCATCAGCAGACCGATCTGGCCGTAGACGTCGAGGGGGAGCCCTCTGATCTGCAGGGCCAGCACCGCACCCAGCACCGCAAGCGGAACCGATAGGAGGATGATGAACGGCATCGACCAGCTCTCATAGAGCGCCGCCAGCACCAGGAAGACGATGATCAGGGAGAAACCGAAGATCGCGATCGAGGCGGATCCCGCCTTGAGCTGCTGGTAGACGGTGCCGGTCCACTCCCCGCCCCAGCCCTTCTTGATGAGTTCGGTGTCGGCCACTTCCATCAGCGCCTGCACCGCCTGCCCGCCGGAGAACCCCTTGGCCGGACCTCCGAGCACCTGGGCGGACTCGTAGAGGTTGTAGTGCATGATGTTGACCGGTCCGGACACCTCCTGGAGTTCGACGAACTGACCCAGCGGGATGGTGCCGCCGAACCTGCTCGAGACCCGGAGGGCGAGCACGTCGTCCAGCGTCATGCGATCGCTGCCCTCGGCCTGGAGGTTGACCTGGTAGACCTGGCCGTACTGGTTCCAGTTGTTGACGTAGTACCCGGCCAGGTGCACCTGAAGCGTCTGGAACACGTCGCCCATCGACGCCCCGAGTCTCTGGGCCTCGATGCGATCGATGTCCAGTTCGACCTGCGGGTAGTCGGTGCGAAGGTCGCACATCAGCTTCCCGATCTCCGGTCTCGCCTCGCACTTCTCGACGAAGGCCAGGGTGGCCTCGAGAAGCTCGTCGGTGCCGCGTCCGAGCAGGTCCTGGACCTCGTACTGGAATCCTCCGGTCGCCCCCAGACCCGGAATCGGCGCCGGGTTGATCGGAATCACCACCGCCTCCTCGATGGAGGAGAACTTCAGGCGACAGATGTCGATGATCTCCGGGATGTGGGTCTCCGGTCTGGCAGCCCGCTCGTCCCAGTCGTCCATGATCGCGAAGACCACGCCGGAGGCCATGTCGGCATAACTGTCGATGAAGTCGAAGCCGGCGATGTAGGTCACGTTCTCGACGCCGGGCATCTTCATCAGCTCGGCGGCCACCTCTTCGCAGACGTCCTCGGTTCGATCGAGATTCGTTCCTCCCGGCATGGCGACGAAGTTGAAGAAGTATCCTTGATCCTCGGCCGGCACGAATCCGGTCGGCGTGTCCTTCACTCGTCCGAAGGTCAGGAACAGCAGCAGCGCGAATCCGATCAGCACCACCGGCCAGAGACGGCGACTCATGAAACCGACCAGCCGCCCGAAGCCGCTGGAGGTCGCGTCGAAGCCACGGTTGAACAGGCGGAATGGCGCGATCCGATCCTCACGCGACGTGTGCTTGAGGAAGACCCCGCAGAGAGCGGGGCTCAGGCTGAGGCTGTTGATCGCACTGAGGCCGACCGAGAATGCGATGGTGAGAGCGAACTGGTTGTAGAGCTGGCCCGCGATGCCCGGCGTGAAGGCGGTCGGCACGAACACCGCCATCAGCACGACGGTGGTCGCGACGATGGGCGGGGTGACCTCCTTCATCGCCGCGATCGCGGCCTCACGTCGCGGCAGACCCGCTTCCAGCTGACGCTCGACGTTCTCGACCACCACGATGGCGTCATCCACCACCAGGCCCACCGCGAGCACGAGCCCCAGCAGGGTGAGGGTGTTGATCGAGAACCCGAACGCGGCCAGCACCGCGAAGGTCGCGATGAGGGAGACGGGGATCGCGATGATCGGAATGATCGTGGTTCGAAGGCTCTGCAGGAAGACGAAGACCACCAGGACCACGAGGCCGATCGCCTCCAGCAGGGTGACCACCAGCTCCACCATGCTGTTCTTGACGAATCGGGTGCTGTCGTAGGCCACGGCCGCCTCGACGCCGTCCGGAAGGCGGTTGGCGTCCTTCAGCTTCTCCAGGTAGGCACGGACGTCCGCGGCGACCTGCATCGCGTTGGCATCGGGGCGCTGGAAGATGCCGATCAGCGCCGCCGGGTTGTTCATGTAGGTGGCGGTGCTGGAGTAGCTGCTCGCCCCGAGTTCCGCCCGTCCGATGTCCTTGACCTGCACCATCGAGCCGTCGTCGCCGACCTTCACCACGATGTCGTCGAACTGGGAGACCTCGCGGAGCTGGCCGAGGGTCTTGAGCTGATAGCTGTAGGCAGGATCCCCGGGGACCGGCGGAGCGCCGATGATGCCGGCCGCGACGTCGACGTTCTGCATCTCGACCGCATTGACCACGTCGTTGGGCGTGACCTCGAGCTCGGCCATCTTGTCCGGATCGAGCCAGATCCGGATCGAGTAGTCCTTGAGACCGAAGTTGGTGACCTGACCCACACCCGGAATCCGGGCGAGATCGTCGACCATGTTGATCTGGGCCCAGTTGCCGAGGAACGCCCCGTCGTAGCCGGATTCGGCCCCGCTCAGCGTGACGAACAGGGTGATGTCGGTCTGGGTCTTCGCGATCGCGACCCCGGCCCTCTGCGTCACCTCCGGCAGCTGGCCGAGCGCGGTCTGCACCTTGTTCTGGATGTCGACCGCTCCGATGTCGATGTCGTAGCCGACGTCGAAGCTGACGGTGATGGTCGAGCTGCCGTTGGCGGTCGAGTTGCTGGACATGTAGATCATGCCCTCGACGCCGTTGATCTGCTGCTCCAGAGGCGTGGTGATCACTCGAGCGACCACGTCGGCGCTGGATCCCGCGTATCCCGCGGTCACCTGGACCGTGGGCGGCACGATCGACGGGAAGAGTGCGATCGGCAGCTGGATCACCGACGCGATGCCCACCACGACCATGAGGATCGCGATGGAGCAGGCGAAGATCGGTCGGGAGATGAAGAAACGGCTCACCGAAGCGCCTCCACCACCATCATGGTGTCGAGCGACATCCTCAAGATCCACCCCCGGCGGTGTGGCCCCCGGTCGCATCGCCGTCGTGGAGGCTCGACTTCGCCGCCGGCGACTGGGCCGGATGGCTGGAGGCCGGATNCGAGGACGCGGACTTCGAGGACTTCCCGGAGGACTCGGCGAGGAAGTCCTTGATGGTGACGGTGGTGGCCTTCACCTTGACGCCGGTGCGGAGTGCCATCGGGTTGCCCGTCACCAGCACGGTCTCGCCTGCCTTCAGACCCTTCACCACCCGGAGTCCCTGCCACTGGGCGCCGAGTTCCACGTCGGTGCGAGCGAGCGCCCCGTCCTTCACCACCCAGACGTAGGCGTGCTGGGGATCGTTTCGGATCGCCTCGTCGGGCACCACCATCTGATCGGGCATGGTTCCCAGGTCCACGACCAGGTCGGTCACGAGCCCGGGCAGCACCTTGCCGTCCCGGTTGGGGAACTCCGCTCGGGCGAGGAAGGTGGAGGTCGAGGTGTTGGCCACGTTGTCGACCAGGTCGAGACGACCCTTGATCGGCTTGCCGTCGTTCTCGCCCGGAATCGTGATCTCCACCGAGACGTCGGTCGAGGGCCAGGCCGTGAGGAATGCCGCGACATCGCTTCCGGCAGGCTGGAAGATCACCCTCATCGGGTCGACCTGCACCAGGTTCGCCAGCTGCGTCGGATTGCCGACCCCGCCCACCAGGTTGCCGACATCGACGAGTCGCTCGCCGATCCGACCCCTGAACGGAGCCCGGACCTCGGTGTACTCGAGCTGGATCTCGGCCTGGATCAACGCGGCCTCGGCCGCCTCGACCTGGCCGCGGGCCGAGGCGAGATTCGCCTCGTACTGGTCGAGCTGCTGGCTCGACACCGCACCGGTCTCGGCCAGCGGAAGGTTCCGTTCGTATTCGAGCCTCGCGAGTTCGAGAGATGCCTGCGCCTCGCGGACCTGACCGGCCGCCTTGAGGACCTCCGCTTCATAGGGAGGCTGTTCGATCACGAAGAGGACCTCGCCCCGATCGACGATCGATCCCTCCTCGAAGAGACGGTCCTCGAGGAATCCCTCGATGCGGGCCTCGAGTTCGACCTCCATCACCGCCTGGGTGGTTCCGGGGAAGCGACGCCGGTCCGGAATGCCCCTGGACTCGACCTCGACCACCGTGACCGGCAGAGCAGGCGGCTCGGCCTTGGTCTTCGGCTTGTCGCTGCCGCAGCCGAAGAGCACCGTGACGATCGGAAGCGACGCCACGAGGGCGAGGGTCCCGGACATGGAAACGACTCGAGGTCGAACGAGTTTCATCCTTGCGTCTCCACCGATTCGTCTCCGGTTTCATCGTTTGCAGCGCGATCCGGGAGATCACCGATCTCCCAGGCCCCGCCCAGTGCCTTGTAGATGCCGACCACGTTGGAAGCGACCTGTCCCTCGATCAGGGCGAGCTGCTGACGGGCCTCGAGCACCCCTCGTTCCGCGGTGAGGAGCGACTGAAGATCGTCCACTCCCGCCTTGAACCGCTGCATCGCGAGGTCGACCGCCCGCTCGTAGGAAGCGACCGTCTCCCGCAATCGGCGACGGCTGTCCATGGAGTAGGCGTAGGCGGCGAGACTGGTCTCGACCTCCGCGACCGCCTCGAGGACCGTTCGTTCGTAGGTGAGCAGGGCCTGCTCGGACTGTTCGGTCCGAACGTCGATCTGGTCCCTCAACCGCCCTGCGGTGAAGATCGGCCAGCTGACATCGATGCCGAAGATGCCCTGAAGGTTGCCCCGGGTGAACCAGTCGTCGAGGCCCTGGCTGGAGAAGCCTCCGTTTCCCGTGAACCGCAGCGAGGGATAGAGGGCCGCCTCGGCGACTCCGATCCGGGCCGCGGCGGCCATCACGGCACGCTCCGCAGCACGAATGTCGGGGCGATGACGGATCGCATCCGCGGGAATGCCCACTGCGATCGTGTCCCGGGCCTGCGGCACCGGCTGCCTCGGCTGGAAGGTGGCCTTCATCCGGTCCTGAAGCGGTCCGGCGGACTCCCCGAGCAGCACCGAGATGCGGTTGACCGCCTCGGTGAAATCCGATTCGAGGATCGGAAGCTGGGCCGCGGTGGATTCCGCCTGGGCCCTGGCCTGGGCGAGGTCGAGCTCGGTGGCGGTCCCTTCGCGGTACCTCGCCTCGACCAGCTGGATCGTCTCGATCCGCGTCGCAAGGTCTCCGGCAAGGGACGTCGCCTGACCCTGATGCGAGCGTGCCTCGAGATAGCTTCTCGCCACCTCCGCACGGATCGAGACCAGGACGTCGCGCNGATTCTCGATCGCCTCGAGAACGGTGTATTCCGCGGCCTGCATGCCTCGACGGACCCGGCCCCAGAGGTCCGGTTCCCATGCCAGGTCCATGGAAGCCGAATAGAAACGTCTCGGTGCGGGCAACTCGCTGTTCGAGGTCCTGGCGTTGTCCGTCCACATGCCCTGGCCATCGGCCGTGGCGGTCGGGAACAGATCCGCGGCCGCGATGCCGTACAGGGAGCNTGCTTCACGAATCCGGCTCTCCGCGATGCGAAGGTCGAGGTTTCTCGCCTCCGCGATCGCGATCAGTTCGGAGAGAACGGGATCCTCGAAAGACTGCCACCAGGCGGACGAGCCGTCGGTGCCGCGTTCAAGCCCGTCGACGAGTTCCGTGTGCCATGCATCTGGCACGATGAGCGATNGAGGCGTGGGGTCGGGACCGACCATGCAGCCGGTCGACAGACCGGCGGCCATGAGGCCGGCAAGCATTGGACGAAGCGTTCTCCTCGCAATCGACATTCGGAAAGCCTACCTTGACAACGACGCCGTTTGGTGCCGCTTCGGGAACTAATGAGCCCGAGTAGGATCAAGGGCGGGAGTCGATCGATCGTCGAGTGCGATACTCCCGGGAGATCCGAGATCATGAAGATACGCCGCCACCATCGAGTGATTCCGTTGGCCGTCCGCTCATGGCCATTCCTGATGTGCCTGGGGCTGTTCGGCTGCAACGGATCCTCGGAGGATGCAGGTCGCGACGCAGGGGCCGGGACCTCGATCTCCTGGACCTCGATCGAAGCGGAGAATCTCGCCGCCGCGGCATCCTGTGCGGCCTGTCATTCGGCAGCGGAGGAGGTTCGTGACCGGATCGGCATGGCTNCCTCCCCCGTGATTCTCGGCGAACAGGGAATCGGCGCGAGGCTCTCGCCCGAGGCGATACGGTCGAGACTCCGGGCCCACGGTGGTGCCATCGGGTTGCGCATGCCCGATCTTCTGCACGGGCTCTCCGACGAGGACCGTGCACTTGCGACCGAGGAACTGGTCCACTTCCTGGCTTCACAGGGCGGACCGCTCGAACGATCGGACTCGATGATCGAGGTCTCGACCGCGGACATCTCGCGGGGCGAGACGCTGTGGCGGGAGATCGGATGCGTCGCCTGTCACGGGGTCGATCCGGCNATCGCTCCGGACATGCAGGGCATCGCCGCAGCCTGGACCCACGAAAGCCTGACCGACTTCCTTGCCGATCCGCTCGGGGTCCATCCCGCCGGACGCATGCCCTCCCTGAATCTCGACGCGGGAGAGGCATCGAGCATCGCCGCGTATCTGCTCACGCTTCCCTCCCCCGACGGCAGCGCCCCCACCACGACCATCGCCTCGCGACCCGGGCTCACCCTCGAGTACTGGAAGAAGCCCTTCGGCGAGGGGATCGGTCCCATGGACGAGATCGATCCCCCTGACCTCGAGGCGAGGGCCCCCGTCCCGCAGATCGGTCCTGGTCGGGGCANGGACGAGTTNGGCCTTCGCTTCACCGGGGAGATCGAGATCCCCGCGGACGGCCGGTGGAACTTCTACCTGCGAAGCGACGATGGCTCGGGACTCCGGATCGGCGATCGACTGGTCGTGGATCACGGCGGCATCCACGGCGCCACCGTCAAGCGGGGTGCCATCGATCTCAACGCCGGTCGTCATCCGATCACGATCTCGATGTTCGAGCGTGCCGGCGGCGAGGAACTGTCGGTCTCATGGAGCGGTCCCGGCGTCGACCGGCAGCCGATTCCGCCCGAGGCCTTCTCCTCGAACGCCGCGGTGCTCGATCCGGGCTGGACACCCTTCGAACTCGACGAGGAACTCTCCCGGGCGGGCATGATGCGGTTCGCGAGTCTCGGATGCAGCGCCTGCCACGTCCCGGACATGCCGCCGGTCGGAAGACTGGCCGAGATCCCGCCGCTGGACTCGCTCTCGGCGGGCCGGGGATGCCTCGCCGCCGACGTGCCCGCCTCCGCGCCGGACTACGGATTCACCGATGACGAACGCGACCTGCTCGACGATCTGGTCCGTCACCGCGACGCCCTGTCGACACCGCTGTCCCCCGAGCTCGCCGTGGCCCACACGATGACCCGGCTCGACTGCACAGCCTGTCACGCACGCGACGGCGTCGGCGGTCCCACCGCCGAACAGAACGCCCTGTTCGCCGCCGACGAGGATGCGGAGCTTGGAGACGAAGGCCGTATTCCACCCTCGCTTCACGATGTCGGCAACAAGCTGAGACTCACGGCCCTCGAGGAGACGCTCGCCCACGGCACCGGGGTCCGGCCCTACATGAAGGCGAGGATGCCGGTCTTCGGAGATGTCGCGATCGGTGACCTGCCGACGGCGCTGGCGGCGGTGGACGCGGTCGCTCGCGGTGCCGCGGAACCTCGCTTCGATCCCGCCGCCGCCGAGATCGGACACAAGCTCGTGGGCACCGACGGCGTCTCCTGCGTGCAGTGCCACACCGCCTCGGGACATCCCGCCCTCGGGGTCCCCGCGGTCGATCTGGCGACCATGCACGAACGACTGAGACCCGGCTGGTTCAAGGATCATCTGCTCGATCCCCAGAAGACGAGCCCCGGCACCCGGATGACCGCGTTGTGGGGCAATGGTGGAACCAACCGGATCCTCCCCGACCTNCTTGGAGGTGATCCGGAGAAGCAGGTCGATGCCATCCGGACGTATCTGTCCCTCGGCGAGACCATGCCCATGCCCAGGGGCGTGATCCCCGAAGCCGGTGAATATGCGCTGATTCCGGGTGACCGCCCGATCGTGTTCGGCACGTTCATGCGGGGGGTCGGTCCGCGAACCATCGCGGTCGGGCTTCCGGAGAACGTGCACTACGCCTACGACGCGGAGAACGGGCGGCTCGCCCNCGCCTGGCGAGGTGAATTCATGGATGCTCGTGGCACCTGGCACGGCCGGGCGGGGCAGCTGGAGGAACCGCAGGGCTCGAGCGTGATCGACTTCCCCGAGGGTCCGGCCATCGCACCCCTCGCGGATCGAAACGCACCCTGGCCGGCCGCCTTCGAGCGTGATGCCGCCGGCATCCGGAACGGTCCCTGGCGATTCGCAGGACGCAGCACCGACGGGGATGGTCGCCCGATGTTCCACATGGAGATCGACGGGGCCCGGATCACCGAGCAACCGATGCCGCGACTCGCCGCCGGGGGCACTCGACTGGTGCGAAGGTTCACCGTCGCCAGTGACGAAGGCCGGGGCGATCTGTACGCCAGACTCGCGATCGGATCCGCCATCGAACCGGCGGGNGGCGAGGGCAAGGATCGCAGCTGGACGGTGGAAGGCTTCGGCGTGGTGTCGATCTCCGGTGCGAACTCCTTCGTCCGCGAGAACGCGGACGGAGATCGGGAACTCATGGTCAAGATCCCCTTCCGGATGGTCGGAAGGGACGACGCGATGTTCGAAGGCACGTTCGAGGTCGACACGGGTTGGTGATCCCGGAAACAGGAGCCTGGTCGTGAGTCATGAATTCAGATTGCCGTTGGTCCTCGCCTCGTGTCTTCTCGTCGCCCCGACCGCGTCGGGCATGGACGAGTCGGACTACTGGATGATCCGCACCATCCCCGAACCCGAAGGCGTGGTGCTGGAGGTCGGAGGCATCCTTCCCCTCGGCGACGGCGAGGTGATGGTCTGCACCAGGCGGGGCGAGGTCTGGGTGATCGAGAACGCCTTCGACCCGGAGGCCACCGTCGCGGTCATCGCGGGTTCCGAAGCCGATCTCTCGTCTCAGGACGATCCGCATCGGGTGCGCTACACCCTCCATGCGGACGGACTCCAGGAGCCTCTGGGTCTCGCGGTCGCGCCGGAGGAGAACGCCGGTCGCCTCGCGGCGATCGCGAAGGGCGAGCGATGGAACGGACCCGTTCACGTCTCCCAGCGGGGCGAGATCGCGATCATGGAGGATGACGACGGCGATCGGCGGATGGACCGGATCCGGACCATCTGCGACGACTGGGCGATCAGCGGGAACTATCACGAATACACCTTCGGACCGGTCTTCCAATCCAACGGCGATCTCTGGTTCACCCTCAACCGACCATTCGGCAGCGAGCCGTTCGGAAAGAAGGACTGGCGCGGCTGGGCGATGCGCATCGGAGAGGACGGCTCGATGCAGCCGGAGGCCGCTGGACTGCGCTCCCCCTGCGGGGTGGCGGTGGGACCGGACGACCGCGTGTACTACACCGACAACCAGGGCGAGTGGTGCGGCGCCAGCAAGATGTCCATCATCGAACGCGGCGACTTCCACGGACATCCCTGGGGGGTCCAGAGCACCCGACGCCCCGAATCCCACGTGGAGTTTCCGGGCGAGATCCCGGACGGGATCCCGATGCCCGAAGCGGCGAAGGTCGTGCCGGGTTTCAAGATGCCGGTCGTGTGGTTCCCCTACGACAAGTGCGGCAAGAGTCCGGGTGAGATCGTCTGGGACACCGAAGGCGTGCTGGGACCGTTCTTCAAGGGACAGTGCTTCATGGGGGACCAGCACCACGCCGCGGTCTACCGCATCTTCACCGAAGAGGTGAACGGACACCTTCAGGGCGCGGTCTTCCCGTTCCGGGAGGGCTTCCAGTGCGGGATCATCCGCATGGCGATGGGCGAGGACGGTTCGCTCCTGGTGGGCGAGACCAACCGGGGATGGGGTGGACGCGGCACCGAGATGTGGGGACTCGAGGCCCTGACGTGGACCGGCGAGACGCCCTTCGAGGTCAGGACCATGGAGGCGATCCCCGGTGGATTCCGCCTCAGCTTCACGAAGCCGGTGGATGCCGCGACCGCCGTCGAACCCACCAACTACCACATGTCGAACTACACGTACCTCCTGCACTCGCCTTACGGCAGTCCGGAGACCGACAAGGACACGGTGGCGGTGAAGCTCGCCCAGGTGTCGGGGGACCGCCTGACCGTCGATCTGACCTGCGAACCGCTCAAGCCCGGCTACGTCCACGAACTTCATCTGGATCTGCTCCGGGACGAGGACGGGGAACCTCTCCTTCATCCCCGCGCCTACTACTCTCTGATCGAGATCCCGGCGGTAGAGTGAGTGCTTCGAACCCGAAGTCCACCCAGCCATGTCCGACTCCGATCCAGACGACCATCGATTCATGCAACGGGCTATCGACCTCGCGAGAGAGGTCGCCCTCGAACGCTCCGAGGCCGGCCCCTTCGGCTGCGTGATCGTGAAGGACGGACGCATCGTCGCGGAGGGCATGAACCGGGTGCTGGTCGACGGGGATCCGACCGCCCATGCCGAGATGGTCGCGATCCGGGCCGCCTGCAAGGCGCTGGGCACGCATGATCTGACGGGCTGCACCGTGTACACGAGCAGCGAACCCTGTCCGATGTGCTACGCCGCGTGCTGGTGGTCGAGGGTCGATGCCATCTGCTGTGCCAGCTCCATCGACGATGCCCACCACCACGGCGGTTTCGACGACCGGCCGATCCTCGACGCCCTTCGACTGTCCCCCGAAGATCGTCCCATCGCCTTCCGGCGACGGTGCCGCGATGAGATGCTGGACGTGTGGCGGGAATTCGAGAACCGGACCGATCGCCCCCACTACTGATGCCGCGTCTCGTCGTCGAATTCCTGGTCTTCTTCTGGATCGCTCCCTTCGCGATCGCGGCCGCCCCTTCCAGATACGCCCCTCCGATCCCGATCCTCTGGATCGCCGCGATCACCACCCTGATCGTCCTCGGGCGATCGAAGAACGTGGATCGGTCGATGATCTGGGGCGCCGGAGGGATCCTTGCCGGACTGAAGGGAGTGATGCTCCGGTTCTGCATCTTCGGTCCGCTCATGGTGGGCTTCGCCTGGCTGATGGAACCCGAGCACTTCCTCTCGCTGCCCCGGGAACGACCCGTGGTCTGGGTCGTGATCCTCCTGCTCTATCCGATCTTCTCCGTCATCCCCCAGGGGATCGTCTACCGGTCGTTCTTCTGCCAGCGGTATCGCCCCCTGTTCGGGGAGGGATGGCTGATGATCCTGGCCGCGGCGGCCAGCTTCGCCATCGCCCACATCGTGATGCACCGCTGGGAGCCGGTGTTGATGACCTTCGTCGGCGGCCTGATCATGACCCGAACGCTGCTCCGACGTCGCAGCGGCCTGCTGGCCGACGCCGAACATGCGTTGTACGGCGATCTCGCGTTCACCCTCGGTCTCGGAGTGTGGATCTACGTCGACGCCGCCCGCCAGGGGTTGTGAAGATCGATCGACGGATCCCCCCGCCTAGCGAAACGTCTCGCGCAGCACCACGTCGGGAGCTCGCGAGAGCATGTCGATCAGGCCCCGGATCGCCGCCCCGCGTCCGCGGCCCAGCTCCGCGAGCGTCTCGAGCAGCGCGTCGGCGATCAGATCCGCCTCCGACTCCCCGATGACCAGGGGCGGGACGATCTTGATGACCGAACTCGACTTGGCGGTGGACTGCACGAGGATGGCGTGCGTCTCGAGCATGCGAAGAGCCACGGCCTGGGCCACCAGCGTCGGAGTGCGTGCCCCGAATCCCGGAAGGTCGAAGGCCATCGCCGCAGGGTCGAGTTCCACGCCGATCATGAGTCCCCGACCTCGAACCTCGCGGATCCCCGTCGCCCAGCCCGAATCGGTCTTCAATCCCGCGGTGATCCGCCGCCCGAGTTCCGCCGACCGCCGCACCAGATCCTCGTCCTCGAGGACCTGGAGGGTCGCGAGACCCGTGACCATCGCCAGCGGATTCTCCCGGAAGGTCGAGGAATGGACGACGGAACGTTCCACGGAGTCGAACACCCGATCGAAGATCTCCGTCCGACCGATCACCGCGCCGACCGGAACCGTGCCCGCGCTCAACACCTTTGAGAGACAGACCAGATCGGGCTCCACGCCCTCCTGTCGACTCGCCAGCGTCGCCCCGGTCCTCCCCAGCCCGGTCTGAACCTCGTCGGCCACCAGCAGCGTTCCCGTCTGGCGACAGATCTCCGCAACCTCCTGAAGAAGGCCCGACTCGTGCTCCACGACTCCCTTGCCCTGGATGGGCTCGTAGAAGAACGCGGCGATGCTCCGGTCCTCGAGGGTCGTGCGGAGCGCCTTCAGGTCTCCGAAGGGCACTTCACGGCAGCCGGGGACCAGCGGCCGGAAGCCGCGTCGCAACCACTCCGAGCCGTTGAGGGAGAGGGCTCCCATCGTGAGACCGTGAAATGCGTTCGACCAGTGCGCGAACCCGGGCCGGCCGGTGGCCGCGCGGCAGATCTTCATCGCGGCCTCGACCGATTCGGTTCCGCTGTTGACGAAGAAGACCCGGTCTTCGGTCCGATCGACGAATCGCTTCAGCCGATCGGCGAGTGCCACCGCCAGGGGAGGGACCTCGAACTGGATCAGACCCGGCAGTCCCGCGGCGAGCACCTGCTCGAGGGCCTGGCGGATCACCGGATGATTCCTGCCCACCGCGAGGCAGGCGTAGCCGCCGATCGCGTCGAGATGCCTCCGTCCCGAATCGTCGATCAACCAGGGACCGTGTCCCTCGACGAACCGACGATCGAGCCCCGTCAGTCGGAGGAGGTCGTGGAAACGGGGATTGAGATGCGCGACATCCTGCGCCGTCGGCTTTCCGCCGTATGCATCGATAATGGACTGAAGGTCGAATCCACCCACGGGATTCAGTCTCCGCGACTCACCTTTCGCAGCACGCCGGCATGCGCGGTGTCGTCGTTGAAGAAGAGGAAGGCCGAGATGTCACGGTCGTCGGAGAACGCGACCGGACCGGTTCCGGGAGCGACGAAGAGCAGTCGGGAGCCGTCGACCGAGGCCGGCCCCACGCTTCCCTTGTAGTGGACCCGGAGAAGGCGGGCCTTGAACTCGCCGGCGGGGACCTTCACGCGGAATCCCCCGAGATCCCGCCAGGTGCATCGCGCGGTTCCGGAGTACTCGACGTCGTCGGGCGAACCGAGATCACTGACCGAGATCCTGATGTCCTCGGGCGGAACATCGGATCCGACCGGATGCACCACCGGTTCCGGAGGGTCCAGCTTGATCAGCAGGCCGTTGGGGTGGTTGACCGTGAACTGCGACTGGATCACGCCGTCCTTGTCGAGGGAGAGAAACCGGGTCGTTCCGTTGGACTGGACGAGCGTCCAGCCCTTGATGGACTTGTCCAGACCCGGCACCTTCTTCGCCGGCGTGATCGTCCACCGGGTCGTGCGATCCCCGTCACCGGTACGGTCGAAGACGAAGTCGACCTGGGACAGCGGAAGCCAGTCCCTGGCCTCCTTCAACGGCGGAAGATCCTCGGCTCGCCCCACCACCACGCCGGGCAGGTGCTTCCTCAGCTGGTCCGCCACGGCACTCGGAAGCCCCTTCAGCGGATCATCGGAAGAAGTCGACGCCATGGACTGCCCGACCAGAAAGAGTGCAATCAGGGCGGCAGCGATCTGACGTGGGTGTGAAAGCATGCGACCATGGTACAGAAGCGACCGGACCGCCATGCCCGACGACACCCGCACCAACTTCGATGTCGACCGCCCCGCCACGGCGATCCTCGTTCCCGTCTTCGAAAACGCAGGAACCATCGAATCCGTGGTCCGCGCGTGCGCGGATACCGGCGTGCCGGTGTTCGTGGTCGATGATGGTGGCGAAGACGGGTCGGTGGAGATCGCATCGTCGCTCGCGGAGGAGGGACTGGTCCGGGAGGTCGTCCGGTGTCCTCGCAATCTCGGCAAGGCCGGCGCGCTGCGTCTCGGGTTCCGTCGACTCCGGGAGCTCGGTTTCGACGTGGCGATCTCGGTGGACGCCGACGGCCAGCATGATCCGGACTCGATCCCTCCGCTCCTTCGAATCGTCGAGGACGAACCCGATGCCCTCGCACTGGGCTGTCGCTGGCCGCTGCATCCCGACCAGCCCCGCCGGAATCTGATCGGCCGCTTCTTCTCCAACGTCGCCATTCGCGCCCACTGCGGCATCGCGATCGGAGATGCCCCCTGCGGGTTCCGGGCCTGGCCGCTGCATGATGCCGTCGAGGTGCGCGGTCTGAGCGGGCGCTACGCATGGGAGCAGGAGATGATCTCCCTGCTGGCATGGCGCGGCGTGCCGATCCGGCAACTCGACATCCCCGCGATCTATCATCCGCGCGAGACCAGGATCAGCCACTACCGATTCGGACGCGACTGGCCGGAAGGCATCGCGATCTACCTCTGGCTGCTGCTGGTCGCCCTGATCCCGATGCCCCTCGGAGGGTGGCGGGGCATCCGACGCGGCTGGCTGCGACGCTTCGACCGACTGCTGTCTCCCGGGCGGCTTCGAGGTCGACGGCCCGAGACCCGGACCGACCGGATCTTCGTGATCCTCTCCCTGCTGATCGGGCTCCCGGCGGGGCTCCTCCTTCCGGCATCACCCTGGACCGCCGGGACCGCCGCGTGGATCGGATGGCGATGGCACGCCGGATTCGGAGCGATCGCCCTCGCGACCATCCCGTCGCTGGAGTCGATGCCGGCGACGGCATCCTCGATTCCCTGGGTCGCGACCTTCGGGGTCGCGTGGGTGATCAGCGGCTTCGTTCGACCGCCTCGTTGAGGTCGGCGGCTTCCTGAAGTCGACCACGAAGCATCTTTCCCGTCGCGGATCGAGGCAGTTCGGAGACGAATCGAATCACCCGCGGACGCTGGTGGGCGGGAAGCAGTCGTCGAGCCTCGTCTCGGACGGCGGTCTCGAGTCCGGTCCGGTCCCGGTCGTCCTCGGGAACCACCACCGCCATCACCCGGGTCACGGTCTCGGTGAGATCCACCGGCACCACCGCGACCTCCCGGACGCCCGGCGTGCCGCCCAGCGTCCTCTCCACGTCCTCGGGGTTGACCTTCAGACCTCCGACATCGAACTGCAGCTTCGCTCGCCCGGTGATCCTCACCCGGCCGGAGGCGTCGATCTCCCCGAGGTCTCCGGTGCGGAGGTGTCCGTCGACCCTGCGGCCCGGATCCGGTTCGACGTCGCAGCGATCGAGATAGCCCTTGAACATCGCATCGCTTCGAACCACGATCTCCCCCGCTCCCTCTCGACGCATGCGCGGCGTGGCGGAGGGATCTTCGGGGTCGATCACGCCGATCGAGACTCCGGGGACCGGAGAGCCGTCGTCATCGACGCCCCAGGTGATGGTGCCGATCTCGCTCATGCCGTAGAGGTCGCCCACCGGCACGTCCCATGCGGCCCTGAATGCTTCACGAACCCCGGAAGGCAGTCGGGTTCCGGCCGTGTAGGCCAGTCGAAGAGCGGTTCCTCTCCTTCCGACCCGTGCCGCCGCCTCGAGGGTCACCGGCACCGCGGGAAAGACGGTCGTGTCCTCGAGCAGGGCGTTGGCACCCGCCATGAGGTCGAAGCCCGCCTTGAAGGCGACCGACGCGCCCGCCAGCATCGGAGCGAACACGCCGTGTTCGATCCCGTAGGCATGCTGCATGGGGATCGTGGCGAGGACACGATCCTCCTCGCCCAGTTCGAGCACCTGCACGAGAGTCGAGGCGACCCTGTCGATCGCCGGCGCCTCCCGGAGAACGACACCGGGACGACCCGTGGTCCCGGAGCTCCGAAGAAGCAGGCTCGACCGGCCGCCCCGATCGAGAGTGTCCCGTCCGCCATTCCACGGGGTCGTGTCGAGATCCACGACCGAACGCGGGAGTCCTTCCGGCGGAGAGGACCAGCAGGAGGTCGGATCGGTCTCGACGACCGCGGCGACGCGATGAGAGTCCACCAGCGAGGCCCGGTCCGCATCGGTGACGTCCGGACCCACCGGCAGAAGACGACGGCCGCTTCCCAGCACCGCGATCAGACCCGCCCAGTACCCCGCTCCGCCCGGTCCATGCAGAAGCACCGTCGCGTGTCCGGACACCTCCCGATCCAGCCACTCCGCCAGTCGGAGGGCCGCGCCAAGGATCTCTCCACGAGATCGCGATCGGCCGGCCTCGACCTCGATCACCGACTGCCGCCCGGGTTCGCGACGAGCCGAAAGACGGAATGCCTCGATCAGTGCGACTGCCATGAGGGCTCGCCAATCCGTCTCCGCGGGACCGCACGGCTCACCCCCGCGTTCGGGGACGGCAGCCCCACTCCGCCGGACTGGAGCAGCGAGTGCGGACGGATGCGTTCATTCAGCGGACGGAAACGGTTGAACTCGCGAAGGCCCTTCATGAGATCCCACCGCCATCGCACGGAGAAGGGAACCTTCCGAAAGACCTCGCCGGCAAGCATGTTCACCACCGCACGGTGGACCCCGAGGGGACCGTCGCCTCTGACGATGAGCTCCCGGAATGAATGGTCGTAGAAGTTCCGGATGAGGTTCATGAAGGTCCCACGCAGTCCGGAGATCCGTGCATGGTGCGCCCGTGTGGCGGCACGCGGGCGCATCCTGCCCGCGGCGACGTCGAGAATCCGTCGCGCCGCATGGACGCCGCCCTCGAGGCCGAGACTCACTCCGGTGGACCAGACCGGGTCGATGAACGCGGCGGCGTCACCGACCATGAACCATCCCGCATCCGCGTGTCGATCACAGGTGTAGGAGAAGTCGCCCACGACCTGGTTGCGATCGGGCCCGGTGGCATCGGACATCCGCTGGGCCATGGCCGGACAGTTCTCGAGGCACCATGTGAGACGCTGGTCGGCGGGGACCGGGATCGACTTCGACAGTTCACCGTCGATGACCGCCCCGATGCTCGTGGTCTTCTCGTCGATCGGAATCAGCCAGAACCAGCCTTCGCGGCACATTGCAAGGGTCGCGAAGCCGTCCCGATCGCCGGAGTTCCGAAGCACGCCCTCGTAATGTTCGAAGTAAGAGACGTTCCGAAAGCCCGGAAGGAACCTCTTCGTGCCGAGATGCCGGGCGAGCACGCAGGCCTGACCGCTGGCGTCGATGACCCAGTCGGCACGAAGTCGGCCGCCGTCGAGGGTCATGCGGACATCGCCGTGCTCGATGCTCTCGAACGTCCTGACGCTCTCGCCGAACCGGTAACGGGCTCCCGCCTCGGCTGCGGCATCCGCGATCATACGGTCGAAGATCGACCGGCGGATGTTGAAGGTCTGCTTCAACCCGTCCCCGAACATCTCCTCGAAGGAGATCGCGGCGGGTTCCCGGCGTCCGTCGCCGAACTCGATCTCGAGGCCGCGCTTCACCATGTGCGGCAGCGAGCGCACCCGATCCATCAGATCGAGTTCCTCCATCAGTCTCTGGGCGTGGGGCAGCATCGACTCCCCGATCCGGAAACGGGGGAACTCGGTCTTGTCGATCACCACGACGTCGAGACCCGCCCGGGCGAGCTCGAGGGCCGCGACGCTTCCCGCGGGTCCCGCTCCGATGATCGCGACATCGCATCGATCGTCCGACTCTGAGCGGGCGATCATCGCGAGTCTCCGATCGGAGCCCGGTTCGAACTCCCCCTGCAACCGGGAAAGGCGGCGCATTCGATCTCGACGAGGAGTTCCGGTCGGCAGAGCCGCTGCTGGCGGATCTCGACGACCGCATCCGTGTCCCGGACCAGTGCCGAGATCTCGTCACTCAGCCGTTCGGAGAAGCGGATCTCCGGGAGGTAGATCAGCCAGTCGTCCATCACCGAGAGATCCGTGCCGGGCCAGGCCCGCTCGACGATGACCTCCAGGTTGCGGAAGGTCTCCTCGAGTTGCGCGACGAAGTCGTCGTGGACCGATGCCTCTCCGACCACGCTCGCCGTCCCGCTCACCAGAAGGGCGTCGGCCCCGGAGATCTCGAGCAGGCACGCTCTCGCGAATGCCGGCGGCGGATCGCCGTAGAGATCCGAATAGTCGTCGGGCCTTATCTGCCGGGGGTTGTCCACCACCCGGGGCGACTTCTCTCCATGCAGGAGATGGATGACCAGGTCGTCCCCGGCATGCCCGACCCCGGAGGCGACCGGATAGCGGACCGTCGATCCATGAACATCGGAGAAGCCCCGGTGGCGACCGGCGTTGAACGACATGTAGCGGTCGCGATCGACGCCTCCCTCGGAAGCGTCGTCGTTGATCCTTGGAATGAAATTCCAGGCCCGCCAGAGGCGATCCGCATCCAGTCCGTCGAGGACGGTTCGATATGCCTTCCGGGTCTCCTGCTCGAACTCGGACGGCGTCATCGATGCGGCATCCCGCACCCGCACGCAGCGATGGCCGCCGGTGATGCACGAGGTCTCGCCGGCGTCACCGAACAGCTGTCCCGCCCAGGCTGGAAGATCGGAGACCGCACCGGTCGCCGCCCATCCACCGTCTGAGTGATCGCTTCCGAGGGCCGCTTCCGGAGAGGAGGCGACCACGACACCCGGTCTGTCCTCGGAGTCTCGGTGCATCTTCAGGATGATATCGACTGGATCCCCACGCTCCCGCATCCACCCGCCTCATCCCGGGCGATCACGGTCGCGGGATTCGATTCGGTGATTGCAGCCGCGATCTGGAGCATGGGCTGGACCGAATGCCGCTCGAAGAGGTCTCCCATGCTGCAGGGGCGCCCCTTCGCCACGCGATCCACGAGACGGTCTCCGGGTCGACCCCGACCCGAATCCGCCCCGCTGATCCGGAGCGGCCCCTCCTCGGCGGCCAGCGTCGCGGCGAGCGCATCCGCGGCCCCCCTCCAGTCCGAGGTCTCCGGCCACGAGATCGACGTCGAGGCGAGGTGCGCAAGGCCCCGGCGGCCCCGATCGGCCGCGGACGATCGACTTTCGAGCAGGAACGCCACCGCCCCTTCGGCACACGGGCGATCGTCGAGCAGACGCAGTCGCTGCAGCACCGTTCGCACCCTGGGATGCGTCTCTTCCGCCGCCACCACGATCGCACGATCCGCCTGACCGCTCTGAAGATGACGTCGAGCCAGATGCATCGCCTCCAGGCCGGCCAGTCTCGTGCCCGAGGTGGACAAAGTGAAGCCCTCGATGCCAAGTCCCAGACTCAGCTGGGCACTTCCGATGTTGGGAACGCTTTCCGCGAAGTGAAGTGGGTTCCCGGCGCCGAGCCCTTCCCGAATCAACTCCTCGTAGTAGTCGAGGGTGTACTCGGCGGCACCGAAACGGGTGCCCACGAAGGCGGCGGCGGATCGAACCATCGATTCGTCGAGCCCCGCACTCTCGACCGCAAGACGACCGGCGGCCCGCACCAGCCTGGCGAAGCGGGCGAGTCGTCGAACCGCACGCGGCTCGTCCAGACCCTCGAGGGCCGCGTCATCGATCATCCGTTCCCCGGGCCTGATCTCCTCGTCTCCGTCGGGTATCAGCACCCCCACCCCGGTGACGACCACGTCCTCGATCTCGTCGACGACGGGCAGCATGGCGGTCGCCGGTGGGGATGCCTGCGACGACTCCACGCAGATCGCGGCATCCGCACCGCCGAAACCGAGGGAGACGACCAGACCGCGCTCGATGGTCGCCTCGCGGGATTCGAGCACCAGATCGAGATCCGGAAAGGAGTCCGCATCCGGCACCGCGTTGGCGGCCGCGGGGATCCTCCCTCGTTCCATGGCGGCGATCAGCACCGCAAGCTCGATCGAGCCGGCCGCGGCGAGGGTGTGTCCGATCCGGCTCTTCAGAGCCGTGACCGGGATCTCACGAAGCTTCGGTCCGAACACCTCCGCCATGGCCTGATACTCCGCCGCATCGTTCGCCGGAGTCGAGGTGGCATGGGCGATCACCAGGTCGGGCGTCTCCACCGCGGCGGAACGCACCGCTCTCGCCGCTCCGCGACCATCCGGGGCCGGCTGGGTCAGATGATGCGCATCACTGGCGGCACCCCAGCCCAGGACACGAGCGAGCGGAACCGCGCCGCGGGCAGCGGCACCGGAGGCCCGCTCGAGGACGAACACGCCGTATCCCTCGCCGACCCGCATCCCCTCGCGGTCCGCGGTGAAGGGCCGAAGCGGACCCTCGGCCACCAGGCGGAGACAGGAGAAACCGGCGAACGCGAATTCGCTGATCGGGTCGTAGGAGACCGCGATCACGATGTCGGCCTCGCCCAGCAGGATGGCGGTGGCACCGAGAGACATCGAGGAGACCCCGGACGCGCACGCGGCGGAGATGGTGCTGCCACCCAGCGCGATACCGGTCCCCTCGAGAGCGTCTCGATTCACGGTGGCGGTCAGGGTCCGGGCGTAATCCCCCATCGCGTCGTTTCGAATGGCATGACCCAGATGCCGCATGCCCCCCAGGGTCGTTCCGAAGACCGCCTCCACCGTGGTGCCCGCGGCCCGGAGTTCCTCGATCACCGCGGGTTCGAGTCCCGCCTCCCGAAGCCCGGCGCCGATCACCCCGCGGATCCCGGTCTCCGCCCGATCGGGCTCCCCGCCGGACAGCGGTTCGGACTGGGCCGCCCGGACCACCCGATCGTCCTCCGGCGGGAACGATCCCTCGATCGCAGGCGCCTCGTCGATCCCGACCCGGTCCTGAAGCATCGCCTCGAGAATCGCGCGTCGATCCGTTCCCAGCGAACAACATGCCGCGGCGGCGGTGATCACCACGCCATCGTCGCCGGATTCGATCTCGTTTCCGTTCATGACTGCGATCCGGAGAGACTCACCGCGACCGCGCCGATCACCGCGGTTCTTCCATCCACCTCGGAAGTGAAGTCGTAACGATGGATCGTGCCCATCGAGCGGTCGAACCGGACCGAGACCTCGATGGTCGCGGGCGGAACCACCGGCTGCTTGAATCTCGCCTCGTGCATGACCAGCATTCCCGCCCCGTCGCCACCGAACCGGCGATGGGCGGACGCTCCCGCGAGCTGGGCCGCGGACTCCACCAGAAGGACCCCCGGCACCAGCGGACGTCCGGGGAAATGGCCGCGGAAGAAGTCCTCCTCGCCGGTGGGACTCCAGACGCCGCGGCCACCCTCGTCATCGAGATGATCGATGCGATCGAGAAAGCGGAACGGATCCCCGTGAGGAAGGGCCAGGAGCGCCGCCTCGAATGATGTCGTCTCCTGATCCATCAATCCTGCCGAAGTTCGCCGACGAAGTCCACGAAGGCACCGATGGTCCGCATCGTGTCCGGACCGAGTCGATCGTTCGGGATCTTGATTCCAAGCCGCTTCTCGGTCCCGGTCACCACCATCAGCAGGTCCAGTGAATCGAGTCCGAGCTCCTCACCGACCATCGGGGTGTCGGGAGTGAGCTCCATCGATCCGAGCTTGAGATCGGTTCGAAGGACGTCGCAGACGATGTCGTAGAGATCGGTTGATTGATCCGGCATGTCGGTATTCGATTTCACCGCCATCGGGCGATTGCGAGTCGGGCCCCGACGAGACAGACCACGGTGGTCGCGACGATGACGCCGATCGCCGGAGCGATCCGTCCGAGCATCGCCCCAAGGGTGTCGTCGGGCGTGGTGTACCAGAGTACCTGTTGCAGGGCCGTGATGGACCTTGCATTGAAGGCCCATTCCCCGATTGCCTTGAGGGAGGACGGCATCAGGAAGGTCGGAATCATGCTCCCACCCACCGCGCTGAGCACGAGGACGGTGATCGTGCCGATCGTCGTCTGTTGCCTCCGGGTTCTGGCCAGACCGGTGATCAGCATTCCCAGGCCCGCGGCCCCCGCGGCCACCACCGGAACGAGAATCGCAAGGGACACGAGCTGCCGGACGGAGAAGAAGCGCACGTCGAAGGCCGCCGCGGCCCAGGCCAGCATCACGATGATCTGCACCACGCCCACGGCGATCGCGAAGAGGAACCGGTTCAGAACCATCGACCACGCACCGATGCCGGAGGCCCGAAGCCGATCCAGAATCCCTCGTTCGTGTTCCTCGAGCAGCCAGCCGGTGGTCGACAAGGCGCTGAAGAGCATGAACATCACCCCGATCGCGGCGGTGTAGTAGGTGACCAGCGACGGAGCCCCCTGACCGACCTTCACCTCCGTGGAATCGATCGGCACCTGCGCTGATTCGGCGATCCTTCCGATGGCCCCGGCGAAATCGGCATCCTCCTGCCCGGTCGCGGGAGCGGACTGAAGCGATCGTGCGAGTCCCTGCTGTCTCGGGGTCAGTGGTCCGGCCACCATCTCGAAGACCCTGATCTCCCGGCCGAGCAGCTCCGCGGCGAGGCCCTCCCACGCGGAGGCCGCCAGCACGCCGCGGGCGAACTCCGGCGCGATGGGGTTCGCACGATCGAATCGGATCTCCAGCGGCCTGATCGCCCCCCCCGGATCGCGAAGCGACTCGCCGAATCCCTTCGGGACCACGATCCCGGCCGGATACTCGCCACCCGCGATCAGCGTGTCGATCGCCTCGGGCTGATCACCGGTGACGGAGACCAGATCGATGCGGCTGGCCGATCTCGCCGCCTCGACCAGTCGCCCGGATGCCTCGCTCCGATCGAGATCGAGCAGGGCCACGCGGACCTTGTTCTCCCCGTTCCGGCCGAATCCTCCGAACACCGTGGCGAAGATCGACAGGAAGACGATCGGCACGATCGCGTAGAGCCCGAGACCGAGGCGGTCGCGGCGCAGTGTGATCCAGGCCATTCGAAGCAGTGCCAGACGTCTCATGCGGCACTCTCCACGGCGACCCCGGGAGCGGGATCCGCATCACGCCAGACCGGATGGACGTTCAGCCATTCGGTGGGCCGTTCGCGGATCACGGTCTCCATCTTCTCGACCCATCCCCGCACCGCGGAGTGATTGCCCGGATCGCCGCGAAGGTCGCCCTCCATCGAGAGCGGTGCATCCATGCGCAGCGCTAGGCCACCCCCCGGCATTCTCCAGTTGAAGACCGGAACCACCAGGGCTCCGGTCGATTCGGCGAGCTTGAACGGACCGATCGGAATCTCCATCCTCCGACCGAAGACCGGAACCGGGGTTCCCCGCTGGCCGGGCTGGACGCGATCCGCGAGCAGAGCGACGACCTCGCCCCGGCCGAGCACGTCTCTCAATCCCGCCCAGGTGCCTAGACCGTCGTCGACCGCATGGCCGACCACCCCGAGTCGTCGTCGGGCCCGGGTCCGCATCCGCTCGAGAGTCCCGATGGAATCGCGGTGATAGAGCACGTGGATCGGAACGTGCTTCCCGATGTAGGCGGCCGCGGGCTCGAACTCTCCCATGTGCATCGAGAGCAGGACGATGCCTCGACCGCTCCGGTCGCTGAAATGTCGACGGAACTCCGTGAGTCCCTCCACCGATTCGAGCCGGTCGAGGAGCCGGTCCGTCGGCATCCGCGATGCGACGGCGATCCCCTCCATGTATCGCTGCATGCTTTCGAGGACCCCGCGACCGTAGGCGTCGAGTGCCGCGGGATCGGCATCGGATCCGAGAATCACCCGCCCGTTCTCGATCAGGGACTCCCGCCAGCCCGTCGCCCGCTTCCAGGTCTGCGCCACCATGGTCGGCCGCAGTCGGGTCGTGATCCAGGGTGCGTGCGCATATCCCCTCAGCAGGAGGGACACCGCGATGCGTTCGGCCAGAGGCGTCCTCTTCCGGTCGCTCATGCCTCGTTCCGCATCTTTCACGAGACGACTTCCACTTTCGCATCCTCGGTCCGAGCGTCTGCCGAATCCTCCTCCGGGACTTCCGGAGCCAGCCGGGTGATCGCCTCCCGAAGCCGTGCGGTGAAGGCCGCGGCGGACTCGTCCTCCTCGGCGTGAAGAGGATCTCCGAACGCGATTCTCAGCGGACCCGCCTGCGGCCAGCGCACTCCGGGCGGAAGCACGGAATCGGTGCCGTCGACGTGGGCCGGAATCACGGGAAGCCCGTGACGTCGCGCGAGTTCCGCGGCCCCATGTCGAAATCGTCCCATGCGACCGGAACGGGACCGCGTGGCCTCGGGGAAGACCACCAGGCTCCAGCCGTCGACGAGCATCGCGTCGATCCGGTCGATCTGGGAGTACTCGCCGCCCTTGCGTTCGATCAGGAGGACGTTCATCGCGCTTCTGATGAACCAGATGACCACGTTTCTGAAGAGACGCTCCAGGAACGGCTGGGAGGACGTGGCTTCGAAGTAGTCGAGTCCCCCGACCGTCGCGGTCCGGCTCCGCCGGTCCCCGGGAATGGCGAGGAAGAGAACCGGGGTGTCGACGAGACTGTTGTGGTTGGCCACCACGATCGACTGTCCGAGAGCCTCGAAACGCTCCCGCCCGATCACGTGGATGGGGACACGGCAGACCACCTTTCCGGTGTCGTGCAGGAACCGGAGGATGGTTCGAGCCAGCACCCGACTCGGCCATGAGACCGGAACCTTGAAGCCGGCGATGTCGCTGGATCGCGTCATGGGATCTCGTCCCCGAGATCGGATTGCTCGGCCGCCCGCGCCCTGCGGATCCGGGATCGATCGAGCGCGGTCCCCATCGCGAACCGCACCCGGGTCTCGGGTCGATCGACCTCGAAGCGTGCCGATTCGAACTTGGGACGGGAGAGAAGGATCGAGATGTCGTTGGAGAAACCCCAGGGCTCGACCGGAAGACCGATGATGTTCCTGGTGAGGGTCTCGTCCCTCTCGATGTCGATGAAACCCGAGACCGCGGTCGGTATCGCCGGGACGTCCTCGAACACGATCCGGGTGATCGGGCAGGTGACCGGAACCGTCACGCCCTGAACCCATTGATCGACCTCGAGGAAGGACTCCGCGGACTGGTAGACCGCGATATAGAGCATCTCCCCTTCCCACTTCGGTGTCTCGACCTCGACGATGAGGGTCATGGTCTCGCTCGGATCCGGCCCGCCGGAGTGGGCGGTCTCGGGTGCCGTGGCGCATCCGACCAGGGTCGAGACCATCAGAGTGACGATTGCGAACACGGTTCGCCCCGCCGGCATCCATCCGGTCGTGTGCGGCTCACGCATCGGGGACCTCCGCACGGAACTCGCCCAGAAGTCCACCGGCGGGTCGGTACTCGACCTCGACGAATCCGGCTGCATTCATGCGATCGACGACGACCTCGGGGGATTCGAACGAGGATATCGATTCCCAGAAGTGGCGCATCAGATCACGAACCGAGGCGTCGCCGCAGAGAACCCCCAGCAACGGGGCGCCGAACCAGTGGGCCAGACCTCCTCCGATTCGACGTCCCATCCGACTTCGTGGAACGATCATCTCGAGCAGGACCACGCGACCGCCGGGGACCACGACCCTCCGGATCTCCTTGAGGGCTGCATCCAGATCATTCGCATAACGGATCGCATATCCACTCACCAGGGCATCGAAGCAGGCGTCGCCGACGGGGATCGAATCGAAGGAACCCTCCCGCACGTCCCTGACCCCCGCCTGTCGCGCGAGCTCCCGCATCTCCGGGCACGGATCGACCGCGACGATCGAGGGGGAATCGGGAAGATAGCGCTGGGCCGCGACGGACAGTGCTCCGGTTCCGGTCCCCACATCGACGACCCGGGCGTCCGATGGAAGTTCCAGCGAGAGGATCGTCCTTCGCCGATACCAGTTGCTGGTTCCCAGACTGGCCAGCATGTTCACACGGTCGTAGCGATGTGCGGAACGTGCGTAGAGCTCCATCACATCGCGGTCGATGCCGGGGCTCGATCGCTTGAAATCATGATCGACGGCGGAAGCGTTCATTCCCGGAGCCCCCTTCCCGTCAATCGGAGAAAGACCTCTTCGAGACTCGCTTCGTGGAGTCGCACTCCCTCGATGCCGCCCGGAATGGACTCGAGGGTCCTGATCGCCGACTGCAGTTCGTCGCCGAGGCCGGACAGCGGAACCCGGATCGATCGGCCGTCCCATTCGCCGATCGGCGGCTTGAAATCCTCCCCGACCGTCTCCCGCGGCCGCGCCGTGATCACGAAGGGCGAGATGCCCTGGGCCTCCGCGAGAGCCTCGGTCTGACCGCGAGCGACGATCCTTCCGTGATCGATGATCGCGACGGAGTCGACCAGGGACTCGGCCTCCTCGATGAGGTGGGTGGCATGGAGAATCGTGGCTCCCTCCTTCTGGAGGTCGCCGATCATCCTCCAGATCGCCACCCGAGCCTGGGGATCGACACCCTCGGTCGGCTCGTCGAGCAGCAGAAGCCGCGGCTTGTGCAGCACGCTCACCGCGAGATTCAATCGACGCTGCATGCCGCCCGAATAATGGCCGACGAGATCGTCCGCCCGGTCGGCGAGCTGGCTGAAGTCCAGAGCCCATGCGACGCGGTCTCGACGATCGGATCCCGGCACCCCCAGGAGATCGCAGTGAAGCTCGAGATGCTCCCGGGCCGTCATCGCATCGTGCAGCGCGATCTGCTGGGGCACGAAACCGAGTTCCGAGGCGCCGGGTCTTCCCCGGCCGAAGGCCGAGATGATCCCCTCGTCCTCGCGGATCAACCCCGCGATGCATCTCATCAAGGTCGTCTTGCCCGCACCGTTGGGACCGAGCAGGGCCGCCCACTCGCCCGCATGGAGCTGGAAGTCCACGCAATCAAGGGCCTGCAGCCGACCGAAGGCGCGACGCACTCCCGACACCTTGAGGGCCGGCGTATCCGACGGTTCCACGGGAGGAGAACCTCCGACTTCGACTCGTACGGCGCCGGGCATCAGTCGAGAGGCCGCCCGTCCCACTGGACGAAGGCCTCGACGGCCTCGTACTCGGCGAAGCCGAGACGATCCAGGGCTTCCGCCGTGCCGCGATTGCGTTCCTCGGCTCTCTGCCAGAACTCGCGTTCGTCGGGGCCGGGAAAGAGCGCCTTGTCCTTCTGCGACTGGTGCTTGAAGATCGCCGTGATCTTGCGCCTCAGTTCCTCCGGTGACAGGGGCACCGCCATGTCGAAGCGTTCGATGGGCCACTCCTGCCACGCCCCGCGGTAGAGCCAGAGGACGCACTGCGAGGCCCATTCCTCGGAGGCGATCCGCTCCATCGCACGGAACACCGCGGTCAGACACGTCCGATGGGTGCCGTGGGGATCCGAGAGATCGCCGGCCGCGTAGACCTGCTGCGGCCGGATCTCGCGAAGAAGATCCGCCACCATGTCCACGTCGCGTTCTCCGAGCGGCTTCTTGGTGACGCGACCGGTCTCGTAGAACGGAAGATCCATGAAGTGGAGGTT
Source organism: Phycisphaerae bacterium (assembly GCA_002709295.1). Classification (GTDB taxonomy): domain Bacteria; phylum Planctomycetota; class Phycisphaerae; order Phycisphaerales; family SM1A02. The sequence continues at coordinate 300,016 of PAQL01000012.1, forward strand.
CGTCTCCGGAACTCCGCACGAACGCCCCGCATCGGTCGCCTCGATGCGGCGGATCAGCCCCTTGATCTTCTGGACCTCGGGGATGTCCACCTCGCCGGGCGCCTTCTGTCGGAGCGCCTCGGCGATGCGGTTCTCCATCTCCTTGGCCTCCATGGCGCCGAAGCCGAACATCCCGTTGAAGTGGGAGACGAAGTCGGCGAACCGGATCGCCTCGCTGTCGAAGACGGCGATGTTGCCCGAGGTCTGATAGGCGACATGGACCTCGTGACCCTGGTCGACGAGGCGGATCAGCGTCCCGCCCATCGATATGACGTCGTCGTCGGGATGCGGACTGAAGACGAGGATGCGCTTCGGAAACACCTCGTCGGCCGGACGCGCGATGTCTCCATCCCGTCTCCGACCCGAGGGCTTGCCTCCCGGCCATCCGGTGATCGATCTCTGCACCCCTCGGAAGACCTCGAGATTGATGTCGTAGGCGCTTCCTCGCTCCGCAAGCAGATCCTGAAGGCCGTGCTCGTTGTAATCCTCCGGATGCAGCTTGAGGATCGGCTTGTCCACCTTGCCCGCCAGCCAGATCGTGGCCTTGCGGACCATCCGGTCGGTCCAATCGAAGGTTCCGGGAGCCGCCAGGCTCCAAGGGGTCTCCCCCCGGGTCAGCGCCGCCGCCGCACCCTCGTCGAGATACGCGGCGGCATTCGGGTGGCGCTGCAGGAAGGACGCCGCGATGGACTCGGTGACCTCGCCCTCGATGGCCTTCGCGGCGACCCCGGCCTTGCCCTCGCCGAAGGCCATCATGACGATGCGACGAGCGGAGAGGATCGTGCCCACGCCCATGGTGATCGCGCGATTGGGGACGTTCTCCTCGCCGAAGAAGTCGCTGGCCGCGTCCTTCCGGGTCACTCGATCGAGATGGATGAGCCTGGTGCGGCTCTCGACTCCCGAGCCGGGCTCGTTGAAACCGATGTGACCGGTGCGACCGAGTCCGAGCAGCTGCAGATCCAGTCCGCCCGCATCTCGAATCGACTGCTCGTACGCCTCGCAGTACGCCCTGACCTCCTCCGCGGCGAGGCTGCCGTCGGGCACGTGGGTGTTGGCGGGATCGATGTCGATGTGCTTGAAGAGGTGCTCGTCCATGAACCGGCGATAGGACTGGAGCGCATGCGGCTCCATCGGCCAGTATTCGTCGAGGTTGAAGGTGACGACGTTGGCGAAGGACAGCCCCTCCTCGCGGTGCATCCGGACCAGCTCGCCGTAGACCTGGGTCGGTGTCGATCCGGTCGCGAGGCCGAGCACGCAGGTCTCGCCCGCCTCGGCCCTCTTCCGGACCAGCTGCGCGATCTCCTGCGCCACCGTGGAGCTCGCATCGGCCGCTCTTTCGAAGACGAAGGTCGGAATCCTCTCGCAGGGGAAATGCGGAGGATGCTCCTCGAGGGATCCGGCGCCGACGAATCGAGAACGCCGAGCCACGTCGCCGGCCAGTGCTGGATCAACGGGATTCATGCTGGGCTCCTGCCCGGTGGAGAGAGCGATTTCCGACTCGCCGACGCTATCGGAAGATCGTCCCCGCCCGCAATGTCGAGCCCCGCACCGACACGAACTCCTCCACTGGGTCGTATCCTCCATTGATGCCACCCGCCGATCTCCAGTCCAAGGTCCAGCAGGCCGCCAGCCTCTACGAAGCCGGTCGATCCCCGGAAGCCGAGGCCATCTGCCGGGAAGTGGTCAGGAAGGACCCCAGGAACGTCGTCGGGCTCCGCATCCTCGCCCTCTCCTGCGCCCGCTCCATGCGGTGGAACGATGCCATCCGGGCGATCGAGAAGGCGCGAAAGCTCGCTCCGAAGGATCCGGGCGTTCTTCTCAACAGCTCGACCGTCCTGCTGGGACTCGGACGTTTCGAGGAGGCCCTCGATGCGGTCCGAAAGGCTCGTGAGATCTCGCCTCGCGATCCTCGAATCGCGGGGATGTACGCCGAGGGCCTCGTCTACGCGAATCGGCACCGGGAATGCGTGGACTTTCTCGAGGAGGCGGCATCGAAGGGGCCGCTTCCCGCCAACGCGATCCTCAGTTACGTGGATGCCTGCATCGAGACGGACGATCTCGAGGAGGCGATCTCCGCGGCTCGGACGTTCCTCGAATCGGGCCCTGATCGCTCGCCGGCCAGCACCCGTCCCGTCGGAGCCTCCCTCGGTCGGGCGCTGGAGAAGGCGGGTCGTCACGCGGAGGCGGCCCGGGCATGGAAGGAGATGAACGAGGTCGTCGCGGGCCCGTTCGAGGCCGAGGAGGCGAGTCGGCTCATCGATGGATTGATCGATGCCTTTCCCGCCGAGCTCTTCAAGGATCGCTCGGAGACCAGGGCCTCGAAGAATCGCCAGCCGGTGTTCATCCTCGGTCTGGCCAGAAGCGGAACCTCCCTGCTGGAACGGGTGGTGGGCGCCCATCCCGATGCACACGGGATCGGCGAGAGCACCCTGCTCGACGAGATTCTCGAGGCGCGTCTCGGGGTGTCGGGGGCCGAAACGGTGTTCAGGATCGCCGAGGCCGACGACGACACGCTGGAAAGGATCCGCACCGACTACCTCCGCGGCATCCAGGCCCTCGCGGGTCGACGCGAGCGGATCGCGAACAAGAGCCTGATGCTTCCCCGCGAGGCCGGAGCGATCGGACTGCTGTTTCCCGAAGCCGCCATCCTATTCATCGAACGGGACGGCCCGGACACCGCGATGTCGATCTACGCGAACACCTTCGACCCGCTGCGCATGGCCTGGACCAGCAGGATGGATTCGATAGGGGTGATGACCGCTCTTCATCACAGGCTCGTCGAGCACTGGCGCCGCGTGCTGCCGAACCCGATGCTGACCGTCGACTACCAGACCCTCGCCCGGACGCCGGAAGCCGTCGTGCCCCGGGTCCTGGAGACCTGCGGCCTCGCCATGGACGACTCCTGCCTGTCCCCGGAGAACGCCGCCCGGGACGCCCGGGGCGCAAGGTTCATTCCGACCCTCTCGGAGCAGCAGGTCCGCAAGCCGATCAACACGACCGCGATCGGCCGGTCGGAGGCCCATGCGGATCTGGTCGCCGACTTCGAACGAGGCCGCGCCAGCATCACCGATCAGGGCTGAGGCACGGGGTCCATGCCTCTGTTGCGCGATCTGGATATCCCGACACCAGGAAGGTCCGCGACGAGGGCTGCTTCTTCCATTGCATGGAGACGCAACAGCCCCCTCGAGGCACGCAAGTAGTTGACTCAAATGGACTTGTAATCGGCCTGAACTACCGATATCAGTCCCGATCCGACTCTGATTTCGTTGTCTGGAAAGCAAATCCGCCACAACTGGCGGGTGCATCCTCGACATATCGGGCACAACTGATAAGTTCGTGGCAGCTCCCAGCTGGTCGATGTTCTCTCTCTCTCTCTCTTTCAATCGACCAGCACAGACTCCCTTCAAGGAGGCCGGTACGACCGCAGGACCCACTTGCGGTCGTACCGTTTTTGGAGCGTGTGATGGCCGAGGAGGAGGACCGATCGCTACCTCGTATCCTGACCGCATGGTTCTGAACACCCTCGCCGTGGTCGCCACCATCCTGCTCGCCGGTGCCGCGACCGAACCTCCGACAGATGCATCACGGCGCGAGCCGCTTTCCCAACGGACCGACGTCGATCCCGACGAGCACCGCTGGGTCCCGATCTTCGACGGGACGACGCTCGAGGGTTGGCGCGGCAATCCCCGATTCTGGACGGTCGAGGACGGCTGCATCGTGGGACGCTCGACCCCCGAGAACCCCTGCACGGTCACGACCTACCTGCATCACCACGCGGTGCTCGACGACTTCGAGCTGACCTTCGAGATCAAACTCGAGGGTGAAGGCGCCAACTCCGGGATGCAGTACCGCTCGACTCCCTGGTCCACCCCGGGAGACGGCTTCGACGTGTCCGGCTACCAGGCCGACTTCGACAAGGCCCATCGATATTCCGGGATTCTCTACGAGACCTACGGAAGAGGCATCGCGGTGGGACGCGGCCAGGCGATCCGCTTCAACAAAGACGGTTCGAAGAAGGAGATCGAACCCGCCCGACCCGATGCCGATCTGAAGAAGGTGCTCGTGGCGGTGGATGCCGATCCCGCGACCGAAGGGTGGCACCGGTACCTGATCGTCGCAGACGGCCGCCGGCTCGAACACTGGATCGATGGACAGCGGGTGATGCTGGCCGAGGATCACGATTCTCGATTCGCCGGGGAGGGCATCCTCGCCCTGCAGGTCCACCAGGGTCCGCCGATGGTCGTCAGGGTGCGGGACATCCGGGTCCGGAAGCTCGGCCCGAAGAAGCAGCCCGAAGAGGTCAATCCCTGATCGCGAGGTCGGTCCGCGAGGCGTCGACGTCGAAGGCGAGCGACTGGAACCACGGGAAGAGATCCTCTCCCACCGCGTTGCTCCAGACCGCCACGCAGTCGTCCATCGTGTAGCCCTTGCGGCCCGGTTCCAGCAGGGATCGCTTGGTCTGGAAGTACTTCGCCATCGCACCGGGGCCGTGCACCCTCTCCAGTTCCTCGAAGACGAAGTAGGACTTCCCCCAGATGAGATCCCGCTTCGCACCATCCGACAGCGGGTCGATCGCATCGAGCTGCGGATCCAGACGACGCGCCTTCGTGATCTGCCGCTCCAGGGTGGCGTCCGCTTCCGGATGGCCCATCCGCTGGCCGGTCTTGATGCCGAGCCAGGTGGCGATCGGCTCGTTCCAGAGCGGTTCCGCATGCGGCAGCACCCAGGAGTGCACGGCCTCGTGGGCGACCAGTTCGACCATCGGATAGCGGCGCTCGGGGAAGTTTCCCCACCACGCGCCGATCGCGATCTTCACGCCGCTGGAGAAACCGCCCCCTCCGGTCGGGAGGATCAGCATCGATCGGATCATCCCCGGCGAGGGCTCGACCCCGGTGAGCTCTCGGAGATGCGGCCGGACCTCGGTGTAGACCTCGTGGATGCCGTCGGCGAACTGCTCGGTGCCCTCGTGGTACTCGATCTTCAGCGGGCCGATCTGCCGGGACAGCTCGGCGCGGATGGGGCGGGGCGTTCGGGAGGGATCGATCGTCTTGTCGTCGGCCCGGTCGACCAGCATCGGGGTCACCCAGGCGGCATTGATCGGATCGCTCGCGTCGGGCTTGCGGCCGAAGAGGCCGCGACTCCCGATGACGACGTGGCCGTCCCCGAATCGTCGGGCGGCGAGGACCGCCCGGCCGTCGCGATCCTTCATCAGCGGAGACCAGTCGACGGAAGTCCGGAGACAGGTGCCCCGGTGGAAGAAGACGTCGACGCCTTCAAGCTCCCCCGCTCCCGAGAGCGGCTTGATCGCCCGGTCGGTGGTGAAGCCCGCCCCGAAGGCCTCCGCGATCACCTGTCCCGGCGGCATGGCTTCAGCGCCGTCGCCCATGAGCAGCAGGGTGCCCCCGTCCTTCACGAACTCGACGACGTGGTCCAGCGAGGCGGGGCTGTAGGGGACCCGGGGATTGCCCGCGACCAGGATCAGCAGATTCGCATTGGAGAGGTCCGCCTTGGAGAGGGTCCCCCAGTTCCGGGCGTCCCGGCCATGGTCCTTCAGGTACTGCCGGTGGAACCGGCCATCCATATAGAAGGTGAACTCCTGGCTGATGTCGGAGATCGAGTGGACGGTCGGGGGTGCTTCGGTCGCGGAGGTGGCCGTGGCGAGGACCGAAACGAGCATGGTGGCGAGATGGGTCATGGCTCCACGGTACCGCGGTCGGGTCGGATTCCATTGGAATGTCCCGGCCGGGGAGGTCATCATGCGTGCATGCTCACCATCGCCGCCCTCGCAATGGTCCTCGCCGGGCCGGTCCCGGCCATGCCCCCCTGCTCGTGCTCCGAGCTTTCGGTCGTGATCGACGAAGATCCCGCCCCGCCGACTCCGACCGAGGCCTACGTGGTCCGGAACCTGCGCGGCTGGACGGTCCGGATCAACCCGGATCTGATCGCAAGGAAGGTCCTCTACAACGCCACGATGGAGGAACTGGATCACCAGCTCTACGCGATCACCCGCGTGGTGCCGCAGCCGGCCCTGGACCGGATCCGCAAGGTCGAGATCTGGGCGGAGCTGAAGATGCACAAGACCGCGTGCATGTGCTACCACGTCTCACGGGGATGGCTCATCCCCAACGGCTACAACGGCGACAAGGAGGGCACGGTCGAGATCGGCAACGCCGAAGCCTTCCTCGAGTGGACGAAGGGCCAGCCCTGGATGGTGCTGCACGAACTCGCCCACGGGTACCACGACCAGGTGTTCGGCTACGACGACGAGGCGATCATCGAGGCGTTCCAGCGGTCCCGCGACGCCGGCTACTACGACGAGGTCGGCCACATCTCCGGCAAGCCGCGACGGCACTACGCCCTGACCAACCAGATGGAGTGGTTCGCCGAGACCACCGAGGCGCTCTTCGGCACCAACGACTTCCATCCCTACGTCCGCAGCGAGCTCCGCGAGGTCGATCCCGAGGGGGCCGCCCTGGTCGAGAAGCTCTGGCGGATCGACCCGATCCCCGGCCGGTGAGCCGGGCCCGGTGAAATTCCTCGCCGATGGTGTCACATCCCCGTCGTCGCTCCCTACCGATGGTGGGAAGCGTCACTCGAACCCGCCCCACCGCACGACCGGAGAATGATCCGCGGGACGGAACGAGTGAGCGGCATCTCCACGGAGCCTGCCCCTCGTCCGGGGGGTCGAGCGAAGGAGGCTTGAAGCACCTCCCGGAACGGGCCGGCCGTCGAGACGCCGAACCGGGACGATGACACGGGTCCGTCATCGTCCGGGACACGCCCGGAGTGGTGGTCGGTCGTCCGGGGTACTGGCCGACCACCACTCCGGTCCACGTCCCCCTTCGACTACGATCGAGGCATGCCCTCGACCGACGACCTCATCGCCCATCTCAAGTCCCTTCCCGATCGCGCCGCACGCTACGCGTGGCTCGACGGACTCGAGCGCACCGAACGCAACGGCGTCCTGAACCGACTGGGCGATCAGGACCGCCAGCGATACCGCATGCACCAGGAGAACGCGGTTCGGTCCTCGAGGAAGGCCGCCGCCGCCGCCGACCATGCCGATCGTCAGGCGGCGGCCCTGGCGGGGCGGGCGACCGAGATCCCCGACATGATCGAAGCCCTCTACACCGTGATGCCGAAGCTCACCGAGGCCCAGCGGGAATGGGTGGAGCGGATCGATCGGACCGCGGCGGCCAGTCGGCGCGAGGGATTCACCACGCGACAGGCGACGGTCATCCGCGACATGTATCGAAAGCAGTTCCAGAAGCCGCGGGGATGATGCGGAGACGCGAGCCGGTCGCGATCCGGGCTCACGTGGTCTGAAGACCGTCCTTCGCGGGAGTCCGGGCCGGCTCGGATGCGGGATCGCGTTCCAGTTCCTGGGTGGTGATGAGTTCGTTCACCCCGTCCTGCACCACGTACGCCCAGATCCAGGAGCCCATCGCGGAGATCCGACTTCGGAAGTTGACCAGGAAGGCGATGTGGACGATCGCCCAGATCACCCAGCCGATGAAGCCGGACACGTGCCACCGGCCCCGGTCCAGCACCGCTTGTCCGCGGCCGATGGTCGCGAGGGATCCCTTGTCCGCGTAGTGGAACGGCTTTCGGACGCCGGACCGCCCCGCCACCTCCCGAGCGATGGCCTTGCCCGCATAGACCCCCATCTGGATGGCGCCCTGAGCCACCCCGGGAACCGGTTCGCCGTCGGGTTGTTCGTAGTGGGCGAGGTCCCCGATCACACGGATGTCGGGTCGACCCTTCACCGTGAGATCGCCCTCGGCCGGAATCGTGCCGCCGCGGGCCGTCTCCAGCCCCAGCGCCTCGGCAAGCCGTTCCGCAAGGGAACTCGCCCTGACTCCGGCTCCCCAGATGACGGTACGGGCGTGGATGAACTCCTCCTTTTCGTCCACCGAGAGTCGAACCCCATCACCCTCGACGTCCACCACGCGAGTGCCGGTTCGGATCTCGACTCCGTAGCGTTCGAGGGTCGTTCGTGCCGCGTTCGAGGAACGCTCGGACATCGTGGGAAGGATCCGATCCCCTCCCTCGACCAGGACCACCCGGGCCCGCGAGACCTCGAGGTCGTGGAACTCCCGTGCCAGACGGTCGACCGCAAGCTGCTTGATCGCACCGGACACCTCGACCCCGGTGGCCCCGGCACCGACCACCACGAAGGTGAGCCAGGAGGGAATCGACTCGACATCACCCTGAACGCGGGCGACTTCCGCCTGCTCGAAGGCGTCAAGGATCCTTGCCCTCACCACATGGGCGTCCTCCAGCGTCTTGAGCCCGGGTGCGAGGGACTCCCAGTCGTTGCCGAAGTAGTTCGTCTGCACCCCCGCCGCGATCACGAGGTGGTCCCAGGGGATCTCGAGATCCCCGGCCTTGACCAGCTGATTCTCCACATCGAAGTCCTCGACCTCGGCCTTCACCACCGTCACGTTCCTCTGCCGACCGAAAACGCGGCGTATGGGCGAGGCGATCGAGCTGTCGTCCAGCACTCCGGTCGCGACCTGATAGAGCAGCGGCTGGAAGAGCGTGTGATTCCTGCGATCGATCAGGGTCACGTCGACGTCGGACCGTCGAAGCTTCCGGACGCAGGCGACCCCTCCGAAACCGCCTCCCACCACCACGACCCGGGGACGTCCGGCTCCGGGTCTTGCTCGTTCCATGCCCGACATGAGATCTCCCCAAAAGGCCGTGGGTGGTACGGAGGCCCCGTTTCCGCCCCGCAAGGGCGAAGGCGGCCCAGCAGGGGCAGGGTAGCTGCGTTCCGAGCCCACCTTCGGCTTCATTGACCGAAGAGGAGGCGTCCTTGGGAACGAGCCTGGGATTCCGGACTCCCACTCGTACACTGAACGAATGTTGAGACCCCTCATGGCGGGATCCACGGTCGGCTTCTCGGCGGTCGCCACGATGGCCATTGCCGCCGCCACGACCGGTTCCACGGATGTCCCGGGGTCCGCGGCCGTCGACTCCGAGGTTGACTTCGATCTGGAAGTCCGTCCGATTCTCTCCCGTGCCTGTTTTGAATGCCATGGTCCCGACGAGGAGACCAGGGAGGCCGATCTCCGCCTCGACACCGAGGACGGCCTGCTGGCCGAGGGGGTGGTGGCGCCCGGAGCGTCCGATTCCAGTGAACTGCTTCGCCGCATCACCCATTCCAGCCCCCGGCGGGTGATGCCGCCACCGGATGCCAGGCATCGACTCTCGGACCATGAGATCGACATCATCCGCCGATGGATCGATCAGGGTGCGGAGTGGAAGGGCCACTGGTCGTTCGAGCCCGCGGTCCGACATGCGGTGCCGTCGCTCACGGCGCCGGACTGGTCGCGGGATCCGATCGACGACCGCATCCTCGCCGGGATCGAGGACGCCGGATTCGAACCCGCCCCCGAAGCCGACCGCCTCACCCTGCTGCGAAGAGCGTCGTTCGATCTGACCGGACTTCCGCCGAGCGTGGAGGAGATCGAGTCGTTCCTGCGGGACGACAGGGACGGCGCCTTCGAACGGCAGGTCGACCGCCTTCTCGATTCCGAGGCCTTCGGCGAGCGGATGGCCGTGCCCTGGCTCGACCTCGCCCGCTACGCCGACACCTACGGCTATCAGAGCGACGTCGGCCGGTCGGTCTGGCCGTACCGCGACTGGGTGATCCGGGCCTTCAACCGGAACCTCCCCCACGACGACTTCATCCGCTGGCAGATCGCCGGAGACCTCCTGCCCGAGCCGACCCGGGATCAGCGTCTCGCCACCACCTTCAACCGCCTCCACCGCATGACCAACGAGGGCGGCAGCGTGGAGGAGGAGTATCGCGTCGAAGGCGTCGCGGATCGCGTGCACACCATGGGCACCGCGATGCTGGGACTGACCACCGAATGCGCCCGCTGCCACAGCCACAAGTTCGATCCGATCTCCCACCGCGAGTACTACGAACTCTTCGCGTTCTTCGACGACATCGAGGAAGCGGGGCTCTATTCCCACTTCACCAGCGCGACCCCGACCCCGTCCCTCCTCCTGACCACCGACGAGGTCGAGGAACGTCTCGGGCGTCATCGCAGCACCATCGCCGATCTGGAGGCCGCGCACTCGAGTCGGGATGCCGGGGACGAGGCGAGGTTCGCGGCCTGGTTGAACGACCCGCCTGAACTCGAGGGCATCGAGGCGATCCCCGACCTCGTCGGTCGATGGCCGATGCACGAACTGCTCGATGGCGGCGGGCTCGGGAACACGATCGACGCGGAGAAGCCCGCCAGCACCGCGGGCGGCCCGGTGCCCTGTGAAGGCCCGGAGGGCGCGGGCGAGGGCGGTCTCCGGCTGGACGGCGAGAACGCCATCCGAGCTCCCGGGGCGGAGTTCGCCAGACATCGCCCCTTCACCATCGCCTTGCGGATGCGGGTCCCCGAGACCACCGAGCGCACCGTGATCATGCATCGATCACGCGCCTGGACCGACGCGGGAAGTCAGGGATGGGAGCTGCTTCTCGAGGACGGTCTGCCCCGATGGTCGTTGATCCACTTCTGGCCCGGTGATGCGATCTCGATCCGGGGCACGCGACCGGTGCCGATCGGCGAGTGGTTCGACCTCGCGGTGACCTCGGACGGTTCCAGTCGGGCCGACGGTCTCTCGATCTTCATCGACGGCGAGCGATGGCCGACCACGATCACCCACGACCATCTGGTGAAGTCGATCACCGGCGGCGGGCCCGGACCGATGACGATCGGACAGCGGTTCCGCGACCGCGGCTTCAAGGACGGCGAGGTCGCCGACCTGCGCATCGTCGCCCGCGCCTGCACCGACCTGGAGATCCGCCATCTTCACGACGGATCCGCGCTGACCGAGGCGATCGACGATCCCGGAGCGATCCGTGACGACGGACTTCGTGCCGCGTACTTCTCGGCCTTCGACGACGCATGTCGATCGAGGCGGTCGACGCTCGACGACGCCCGGGCATCCCTGGCCGGGGAACTCGATCGAACGCCGCAGATCATGACGATGGTCGAGCTTCCCGAACCCCGGGTGGCCCGCATCCTCGAACGCGGGCGCTACGACCTCCCCACCGAGGTGGTCGAGCCGGACACGCCCGCGATGCTGCCGCCGTTCCCCGAGGACGCGCCGCGGAACCGGCTCGGACTCGCGGAATGGCTCGTCGAACCGGAGAACCCGCTCACCGCGCGGGTGGCGGTCAACCGACTCTGGATGATCGCCTTCGGCACCGGACTGGTCGCGACTCCGGAGGACTTCGGCGTCCAGGGCCTGCGGCCGTCGCACCCCGAGCTGCTCGACGAACTGACCCTGGACTTCATCGCATCGGGCTGGGACGTGAAGGCGATGCTCCGCCGGTTGCTGCTGAGCTCGACCTATCGCCAGTCCTCGGTCGCACCCCGCGCACTCCTCGAACGGGACCCGGACAACCTGCTGCTCGCCCGGGCTCCGGCCCGACGACTGAGCGCGGAGATGATGCGGGACCAGGCTCTCGCTGCGAGCGGACTGATCGTGGACACCATCGGCGGTCCCAGCGTGTTCCCCTACGAACCCGACGGCCTGTGGCAGGAGAAGAGCGGGCATCGCTATCCGACCAGCAGCGGGGACGGCCTCCACCGCCGCAGTCTCTACACCTACTGGAAGCGCACCTCGCCGCCGCCGGCGATGCTGATCCTGGATTCCGCGAAGCGGGACGTCTGCATCGCCCGCCGCAGCGAGACCGCGACCCCGCTCCAGGCCCTGCTTCTTCTGAACGATCCCCAGTTCGTCGAGGCCTCCCGCGTCCTCGCCGAACGAGTGCTCGCCGAGACCGATTCGATCGACGCCGCGATCGAATCCGGCTTCCTGCGACTCACCGGACGACACCCGGAGGCCGGGGAGCTCGAGATCCTCCGGACCCTCCACGCGACGGAGATCGCCGCCTACCGGGCGGACCCGGACGGCGCGGCCACCCTCGCCGCGATCGGAGAGCATCCCCGACGCGACGGTCTCGACGACGTCGACGTCGCGGCCATGACCCTGGTCTGCTCGGCGATCATGAACACCGATGCCGCGACGACGAGGCGCTGACCCCATGACCACACCCCGCCACATCCAGATCCGGACCGGAGCCCGCGCCGACGCTCCGATCGATCCGATGCTGCTGACCCGTCGTCGGTTCCTCGCCGGAACCATGGGCGGCATCGGCGGGATGGCCCTCGCCTCGCTGTCCGCCTCCGCCGCCGAGGCCGGTGGCCTCCCCGGTCTTCCGATCGGGCCGCACTTCGCGCCGAAGGCGAAGCGGATCATCTATCTGGTGCAGAGCGGCGGCCCCTCGCAGCTCGATCTCTTCGACCACAAGCCGCTGCTCCAGGAACGGAACGGCGAGGAACTTCCGGATTCGATCCGGCAGGGCCAGCGGCTCACCGGGATGAGCGGCAACCAGTCCACGCTGCCCCTCGCCGGCGCCCAGTTCAAGTTCCGGCGTCACGGTGAATGCGGGATGTGGGTGAGCGAACTTCTTCCGCACACCGCGGGGATCGTCGACAAGCTCTGCTTCGTGCGTTCGATGCACACCGACGCGATCAACCACGATCCCGCGATCACCTTCTTCCAGACCGGATCCGAGATCGCGGGCCGACCGTCCCTCGGCAGCTGGCTGAGCTACGGACTCGGCAGTGCGAACCGGAACCTTCCGGCCTTCGTGGTGCTGGTCACGAGGGACAAGGGCGGACAGCCGCTCTATGCCCGGCTCTGGGGCAACGGGTTCCTCGACAGCCGGCACCAGGGCGTGCAGCTCCGGGCCGGGGCGGATCCCGTGCTCTATCTCGCCGATCCCGAAGGGGTCTCCCCCGCCTCGCGCCGCCGCATGCTCGACGGCATCCGCGCCCTCGACGAGCTGCAGCAGCAACGATCGAGCGACCCCTCGGTGCGCTCCCGCATCGCCCAGTACGAACTCGCTCATCGCATGCAGATGTCGGTGCCCGAGGTGACCGACCTCTCCGACGAACCGGATTCGACCTTCGAGCTGTACGGCGAGGACGCCCGGAGACCCGGCAGCTTCGCCGCCAACTGCCTGCTCGCCCGACGGCTCGCCGAACGGGACGTCCGCTTCATCCAGCTCTATCACCAGGGCTGGGATCAGCACGGCGGTCTTCCCGCCGGCATCCGGGTGCAGTGCCGCGAGACCGATCAGCCCTCCGCGGCCCTGGTGCTCGATCTGGAACGGCGAGGCATGCTCGAGGACACCCTGGTGATCTGGGGCGGCGAGTTCGGTCGCACCAACTATTCACAGGGGCGTCTGACCGCGAACGACTACGGCCGCGACCACCATCCCCGGTGCTTCACGATGTGGATGGCCGGAGGCGGCATGAAGCCCGGCACCATCCACGGCGAGACCGACGAGTACGGCTACAACGTGGTGCGCGATCCGGTGCACGTGCACGATCTCAACGCGACGGTGCTCCACCAGCTCGGCTTCGATCACGAACGGCTGACCTTCCATCACCAGGGCCGGGACTTCCGTCTCACCGACGTGCACGGCCGCGTGGTGCGCGAGCTGCTGACCTGATGACTCTCAGCGGTCGTCGACCTCCACCACCCAGTCCGCCATCGCCCGGCCCAACCAGACCACCGCTTCGGTGTCGAGGACGAGCTGCCGGTCCTGCGACGGGAACCCCGCCATCAGGCGGTGATGGGTGTTCGGGTCCGTCGACGCCATGGCCGCCATCGCCGCCACCACGTCGACGTTGTTCACACTTTCGTGGTCGGTCGGTGGTTGCTGGCTGATGAAGACCGGCAGGTCGGGCGTGTCGAGGTCCTTCCTGAGGCCGGCGATCATCGCGGCCACGCGTTCCGGTGCCCCCTGGCGGAACGGATGCCAGGACATGTCGTTCTCGCCGACGTGGTAGACGATCCCCGCGAGGCGCGGCCGGGCCCCGGATTCGCGCACCGCGGCCATCGACGCCTTCACGAACGCGACGAAGTCGGGATGCAGGTTGCGGGCCTTCGCCACGCTGCCCTCGGGCGTCCAGTCGATGATCTGCGAACCGCTGTGCGTGAACTTGGCGATCGCGATCGGACGACGACGATCGAGGCTCCGCAACCGGGCGCCGAAGGAGAGCTCGGGCCCGAAGGTGTCGTACAACCCGGCCGGGGCGAGCGGCTCCCAGTCGGTCGACGCGTGCACCCCACCGCCGGTCGAGTAGCGATAGGGAATCCGCTGCGGCCGGGCGAGGCCCTTGCCGTCGTCGATCTGCTCGAGTTCCTGGATGAAGGCCCGTTCGCCTTCCATGTTGCGATGACCGGCGAGGATCCACAGGTCCACCTCGCGGGTGCGGGAGTACGGCCACCGCTTCATGCCGGCCCGCGGACTCGGCTCGACGCCCTCGTTCACGAGGTACGCCGCCGCGTAGTTCGCACCGTGCTCGAGCTGACCGAGCGTCCCGTAGTGATAGTGCAGCCCCTGACCGCCGCCGATCTCGACCCCGACGTGCGACGTCGGCACGTACCGGGCCAGTGGATCGACCTCGGTCACCGACCGCTGGCCTCGGGCGATGTCCGCCATGCGCGGTCGCAGGTCCATGCCCCAGATCGTCTTGGTGCAGAGTTCGCCGATGTAGAACCGAAGTTCCGGCGCCTCGAGGTCGGTCCGCACCCGCTTCAGGAAGTTCGCGAGGTTGGGGCCGTAGTTCGCCCGGTACCCCTCGTCGAACATGTCGTTCTCACCCTGATGCCAGAAGAAGCCCTCGAGCACGGGTTCGAAGCCGCGCTCCTCGAGATCGGCCATCGCGGCCCGCACCGTCTTCAGGAGCAGGGGATACATCTCGAAGCCCGAGGGGTCGTCGGGATTCCAGTCGCCCCCGAGGTGCGTGCCCCCGGCGGCGACCTTGACGATCGCGATGTCGCCCTTCGTCGCCTTCGTCACGTCGCGGGCGAAGACGAGTTCGGGACCGACCATGTTCCGCACCGGCTGCAGCGGCACCCAGCCCTTCGAGTCCGCCTTGTCCTCCCGGCCGATCACGTGCCAGAAACGCACGTCCTCCCGGGGATCGGTCACGCCGCGGAACGGCGGGAAGCGATCGACGTCCGCGACCTTCGAATCCGCCCCCTCCATGTTGGACTGGCCCGCGAAGACGAAGACCCGGATCTGATCCGCGATCACGGTCGACGGGGAAAGGACGGCGATCGCCAGCGACAGCAGAATCGGAACCTTGATCATGTCGTCACCTTACCCTTGACGGTACGGTCCCTCCGCCGACGCAGGAACGTCGGGCGGTTTCAGCCTCGATCGAACGCCACGGAGTCCGTTCCATGGGTCTCGCCCCGCCCGGTCCCGACGCCTGACCGCGACAGCCCCCCGATCGCCCGACGCTGATCGTTCAAAACAACCATGACGCCCTGCGTCGCATCCCCGAAGATCGATGCGCTCGTTTGGTTCATGTGATCGACGATGCGGAAGCGACCCCGCTCCGTGGATGGTTGCTAGCCTGCAACGATCCGGAGCCGTCCGGACTTTCCATACCTCGATGCCCAGGAGAAGGACCACCCGATGCTTCGTTCCATCACCCGCAGTCTCATGAACGCCATCTGCCTGCTCGCCGTCACCATCCCCGTCACCGCCATGGCCCAGGACGCCATCGTCACACGGGAGGGCGACGCGCGTTCCAACAGGATCGCCACGTTCCTCGACCAGTACATCGAGGGCGACTTCAGCGGCGCCGACGACATATTCAAGCCCGACACCGAGTTCTACTGGGCGGACATGAGCAAGGCGATGACACTCGACGGATGGCGTGAAAGCGTCACCCTTCAGCACGAGGCGTTCCGCGACTTCAAGATGATGAATCGCGTCATCGTGACGACCGATTATCCCGAATACGGCGTGTGGACCTACGTCTGGACCAACTGGCAGGCGACCAGCAAGGCGACCGGCGAGCCTCTCGACCTGCCGCTGCACCTCATGTACCGCTGGGATGGTGACAGGATCGCGGACGAGTTCGCCTACTTCGACAAGGGTCGTTTCGAATCGGTGTTCAAGGACACCATGGCCCGATTGAACCCGGCCGACGATCCCAACCCGTGGAACTGGGTGCTGGGCACCTGGAAGGTGACCGGAGGCCCCGCACCGGAGGCCGTGGTGAGCTGGACGAAGCTCGACGGCGCAGAGGACATCGTCCGTGGAGAGTGGGTGGACGCCAATGGCGTTCGTTCGATGCAGATGGTGGACTGGGATCCCTCGACCGGAAGCATCACGTCCACCACCTTCGGCAGCGACGGTTCCACCTTCCGGATGGTGATGACCGACTTCCCCTCCTCCACCATGATGATCGGCACCTTCCGGGCCCGTGATGCCGAGGGCGTGGTGTCCGGTGGTCCGGTGGAGCTCGAGAAGGAAAGCGACGACCGGATGGTCGGACGTTTCACCGACGCCGGCGGAATGACGATGGAGCGGATCTTCACGACCGCGGCCGCGGACGATCCCCTGCGGAAGGCGATCGCCCCCATGAACTCGGGCAACGACTGGCGCACCAGGGCGGTCGACGAGATGCACGGCCGCTACATGAAGGGCGACATCGAGGCGATGAAGCCGATCTTCTCGAAGGAATGCGTCCACAGGTGGGGCGATCCGAACGCGGAGGCCGGACAGGCGGAGTGGGCCGAAGGCCTCGCGATGCACCACAAGGTCTTCAAGGACATCTCCCTCGAGAACCTCTACTCCATGAGCGGGGCCTACTCGGACGGCAACGACTGGACCGCCTCGTGGTTCGAGTGGAACGGCACCGACCGGAAGACCGGGGAGAAGGCGGCGTTCCTCGTCCACTGCGCCTTCCGCTGGGACGGCGACAAGATCGTCGAGGAGAAGGTCTTCTTCGACGTCGATCGATTCCGCAAGCACGTCGAGGCCGCCGGCCTGAACTGATCCGACATCCCTCGCGGATCCCCTTCCGGCCCCGCTCGCGGCTCCACCGCGGGCGGGGCCGCTTCGATTGCGTGCGACCTCGGGTTCCGGTCCGGATTCGTCGACCCGTCGCCTCGTTGCCCGTAGGCTGGACGCATGACACGTCTCATGCTCATCATCGTGCTCGCCGTTGTCGGCCCGATCTTCGCCGACGACCGACTTCAAGGTCCCATGCTCGGAGAACTCACCTCCGACGGCGTGTCGATCTGGGTGCGCTCCGTCGAAGGCGGCGCGGTGTCGCTGGAGATCGTGGATCCCTCGGGGGTGACGGCGGTCTCCAGGTCGGTGACTCCGAAGGAGACCGACGACGGATCCTGCGTGGTGCGGATCGAGGGCCTGAAGCCGGACACCCGCTACACCTATCGGATCGCCGACCGGACCGATCCGGAATGGTGGTTCCAGACCCGACCCGATCCGGACCTCCGCACGAACCTCGCCTTCGGCAGCTGCGCCCGGGAGGACGAGGGTTCAGCGACGGTCTGGCGTCGGATGAACGACGACGGAATCACCGGGGTCGTCCTGCTCGGCGACACGCCCTACATCGACACCACCAACCTCGAGTACCAGCGCAAGCGGTACCGGGAGTTCAGCGCAGCCCCCGGGTTCGCCTCGCTGATCGCCCACGTCCCGGTGTACACGACCTGGGACGACCACGACTTCGGCCGCAACGACACCGACGGCCGCCTCGCGGGCAAGGAGAACAGTCGCCGGGCGTTCCTCGAACACCGTCCGCAGCGGAGTGAAGGACCCGAGGGCGAGGGCATCTTCACCAATTTCCGTCAGGGCCCGATCGACGTGTTCATCCTCGACACCCGCTGGTTCGCGCGGACCGAGGGCGCCGAGGACGACTTCACCCTCCTGGGCGCCGCCCAGTGGGCGTGGCTCGAGGCGAAGCTCGCCGCGAGCGACGCTCCCTTCNAGGTGCTGACCTGCGGCATGATCTTCAACGGCGCCACCCGTCCGGGCAAGACCGATCACTGGGGCATGTATCCCGGCGAGTACCGCCGACTGATCGACCTGCTCTCCCGCGTGGGCAGCGAGGGCGTGATCCTCATCGGCGGAGACATCCACTGGAGTCGGGAGATCGAGCACGACACCATGGAGGCCCTGGGTCGGAACCTCACCGAGTTCATCAGCAGTCCGATCCACAACGGCCTGATCAAGGCCGCCGACGCACCTCATCCCGGCATCCGGTTCACCAAGGGGATCCCCCACGTGTATCTCCAGCTGGAGGCGGCGACCGACCCCGCCACCGGGCAGAGCGAACTGGTGGCTCGATTCCGCGACGGTGCCGGCACCACGCATCACACGAAGACCATCACGGTCGGTGCGACNCCCTGACCGACCCCGAAAACCCGCCTNANGACCCCGGGGACGGGGTCGAACGCCGCTCCACGATTTTCGCGGAGGGGCTGTCACACGGGGCTCCGGTCCTCCTACTGGTTGATGAATCCGACAACCCGAATGGAGAGGACCCCCCATGCTCGACCGAAACCGCACGATCGCACTCACCACATTCACCCTGCTCGCCATGGTGGCTTCGGCCCGTGGCGCCGCCACCTTCGAGATCCCCGCCTTCATCGTCGGCATCGCCGGCGAAGGTTTCGTCGGCGACGAGACCAGCGGCAAGGGATCCGAATGGAACTTCAATCAGAACGGACCCGGCTCGGTCTTCCATCACGACCTCACGGACGTCCCGCTCGACTACGAGGACTGGACCAACGGTTCGCAGGGTGGCGCGAGCCATGGACGCGGCATCTTCGAACACCNGATCACCGACACCGTCCTTCGCTTCTCCGCCAGCGCCTCCGCCCTGGCCGCCGGGGTCGAGCCGGGTGAGCACGCCGAGTCCTACGCCCAGGTCCACGGCGAGTATCACCTCGAGATCACCGAGGACTCGACGATCGAATACGACCTGTGCAACGACACCCAGGGTCAGAGCACCATGGGCAGTCTCCACATCCGAAAGCTGGTCGGCGGAAACTTCCAGACCCTGGTCACTCACACCAGCGGCAGCGCCCAGGATCTCGACTGCACCAGCGACGTCATCGAGGTCGAGGCGGGCTACTACCAGGTCTACTTCAACGCCTACGTCAACATCGACAACGAGCAGCAGGGCGACGACCTCTGGGTCTTCGGGAGCAGCAATTCCGCGGCCCGGCTCGAGATCCTGCCTCTTCCCGATCCNGCGGACATCAACGGCGACGGCATCGTCGATGGCGCGGACCTCGCCCGGGTGCTCGGGGCCTGGGGCACCGACGGCCCCGGCGGCGACGTGAACGGTGACGGCATCGTCGACGGTGCCGACCTCGCCCTGGTCCTCGCCAGCTGGGGTTGATCCCCGCTCCGCCATCCTCCCACCGACCATCGCCCCTGCGGCAGGCCGGAGAAGGACCGCCCCCGCACGCCGTGCGCGGGGGCGGNTCACTTCCGGCCATCAACNGCCTTCCGCGATGATCGCAAGGACCGGCTTCAGCATCGCCTCCATGCGACGCCAGGTGTCGTCCGGGTCCGGGGAGACGACCGATTCCCAGACACTGCTGAGACCGACGCCTTCCGATCGAGACGTCGTGGTCGATGTCTCCGCTGCCGCGATCTCGGCCCACGCGACGTGGGCCGCGATCCTCGCATCGGGAAGCGTGTCATGACACCGAAGGTCCTCCTCGAAGTGTTCGAGGAGCGCCGCCCGGTAGTCGGCGTGCCGAGGATGCCCCGACTCCGACGGATCGGGCTCGCCCTCGGATCCTGCCCGCCCGTCCGCCTCGTCGAAGGCCTTCCGGAAGGCTCGAAGATCCTCGAGTTCGANCGCCACCGACGCCTCGAGCCAGTACGCCTCNATCGCCGCCGCGAGTCGACCGGGNAGACCGGCGAGCGGACGACAGCCTCGCGAAGGCGGCGCTCCGAGCAGCGCCGCCCCGTGACCCCAGTGCAGGATCCGGTCGAGGGACGAGCGTTCGAGATCCCCCCGCCAGTCGGCCAGATGGGATCCCTCCCAGGTGAGCACCACGAAGCAGAGGCAGGAATCGGAGTCGTNGCCGCAGCTCGGGCAGCCGACGTGGTCGGAGTCGTCGTTCACGAGTCACCCCCCTTCCCGGAATCCGCCGCATCGGCGTCGAGNAGCTCCTTGGCCTTCCAGAACAGCAGGTAGTGCAGCACCCGCGCGCGCTGGACGTCCTCGACCGCGAGTCCGAGCGGCTGCAACCAGGTCTCGAACGCCTCCTTCACCCACTCCGACGACCCGATCACCTGCTCGACCGTGTCGTCATCGTCGACATCGAGACTGAATCGCAGATCACCGAAGCTCGGCAATCCGTCCCGGCCCCTGGCTTCGAAGTCGCGATCCCGGACCGATTCGGGAAACACCTGGAGCAGTCGTCGGTATGAATGCCAGTCCCGCGCCATGCGGCCGAGGTACTGGTGGTCCTCCTCGCGATCGGCGAGGGTCGACCGNACCCGAGCGACCTTGCCGGCCAGGCGGCAGAGTTCAAGGGTCNTTTCGGAGCNGTCGATCAGCGACTCCAGGGCACGGTCGGGGCGCCGACCGAGCATCCAGGCGAGGGANGCGGGCCCGAACCAGGACCACGANCGCCCNGCAAGCGCGATCAACGGACTTTTCGGNGTGAGCACGCTGGTGTCCTGGATCGCCCAGTATCCGATCAGCCTGGAGACCAGCTTCGAACGGTCTCCCTGATGGACATGCGCCGCCCGCTTCCCCCACCACCACGGCTCGGTTCCCGCGAACNCCTTCACCCATTCCAGCAGGGTCGANGCGTCGAGCACCGATTCCTCCGGGGCATCGAGAAAGGTGATCGCCAGGAGCATCGTCTCCTGGTCGAAGCGCTCGACCCGGCCACTCGACCGCATGTTTCGTTCGAACCGGGCGAGTCGTTCGTCCAGGTCCTTCACGAATCCCAGGTACCGCTTCGTGCCGTGGGTCAGGTGGATCAGTTGTCCCTGGCGATCCTGAAGCAGGAACTTCAGGAGCTCCAGGGGTCGCGCCTTCGAGGGCCGGGCGAGATCCTGCAGTTCCTCGCCGGGCCACTCCCGATCGAGCTCCGACTGCAGGACACCCTCTTCCTCCGCCGTGGGATCGGGGAACGCCGGGTTGTCTTCGAGCACCAATCGTCGGAGGGTGTCCGGATCGACGTCGTGCCGGAGCGACATGAGGGCCGAGGCCTTCTCCAGATCGGGTTGGATCATCTCGGGATGCCGCTCGAACCACTGCAGCCACCAGATCTCGGGCAGGGCGTAGACGACGAGGATCTCGGGCGAGGCCAGGCCCCAGACGAACCGGATGAACCGCGTCATGTGGTCCTCGAACGCGGACGAGAACGAGATCCTCTTCGCGAGGGTTCCCCGGTTCCGGTCGCTTCCCAGGTGCATGTCGTCGAACAGCGGCACCGACCCGTTGTCGAGGCCGAGAATGCCGTGGATCCCCGCCCCGAGCGGGAACTCGTCGCAGGGGACCTCGTCCAGGAGATCCCCGTCGACGGTCTGGCCGGTGAAGTACACGACCACCAGGCCTTCCCCCTCGGGTTCGACCCGGAAATCGAGCCGGCTGTCCACCGGTCCGGAGATTCCTCCCTGCTGGAGGCTGATTCGTCCGCGGCGGGCCCACTCGGGAATGACCAGTCCGCTGTCCGTTCGCTTACGTCTCGAGATTCGCATGATGACATGACTCCTCGCATCCCGGACTCCACCATGGAGTCCGGACGCGAGGACCGACGCGATCGGAAGGTGATGCGAGCACCCCTGTCCCGAATATCGACCGGATCGGACGGCGTCGTGGTCGCGCGACCACGGAAGAAGCGCCTCGACGAAGCGGGGATTCGGGTGCCGGCGGTGGATCGATCTCGATCCGGGGTTGTGCACGGGCCCGCTTCGTTGCCTTCCGGCCGCATCTGGACGCTGGTCATGTCTCCGACCAGGAGTCCGTTGCCACCTTGCCCGGGCGGGCAGGTTGGCGAGGGCGTCGGCCCTCTCTTGATGCTTCACACAGTGTACACGACGGGTCTGTGATTCTGTGCGGGAAAATCGAGTTCACGCCCGCTTTGTGGCAGGTACGGTGACGGTCGAGATCACCCGGAGCTACATCCATGACCGACATGCCCCCCATTTCAAGGCTCGAGATCGTCGACGTTCGTGAAGTCTG
>PAQL01000013.1 GCA_002709295.1 Phycisphaerae bacterium
AATGAAAGCAAAGTTGAAGTCCTCGAGGTGCAGTTGGACTCGCTCAAGTCCAAGGTGTTCATCCTATTTGCACTACTCGTCTTGACAGTAGGTGGACTGATTTATTGTCTCTTCACACTCTTGAGTCAGGCATCCCCAGACCTCATACAAGCAACACGAATCCAAGTTGTTGATGACGACGGATTCCCTGTCATTGATCTCTATAGATCCGAGTTTGACCGTCACTCTGCAGGCAGAATCAAGGTAAACAGCAGCAAGGTCCCCATTCCTGATGCTGGCACGCTTCCAGCTGCAAATAGTGCCGATACCAGCGATGGCACTACTCTGGTCTCAATCGGAGCAGACGCTGAACTTGAGGTTGGGGTAGCGAGTGGGTTTAGTGTTTTGTCTTTCGATCAGAGTAAGGATATCTGGTTTCTAGGTTCCAATGAATATGGAACCAAAGGGAGGCTAGAGCTCCAAGACCATATGGGTGAGATTGCTTTTAGCGCTTATGTGGGAAGAAATAACGAGGGGGTCTTATTCCTTGGGAATGGAGGTTCAATTCACATGGACAATAGGTTCGATGAGACTGTGCTCTCAATGTTTCCTTCCGAGAGCGGTAATGGTCAAATCGTCTTGCGGGAAAGAAAAGATCCAAATGGTCACTTTCAAAATCTAAGAAATGCAGACGAAAACCTATCTGTATCTCAGATACTTCCCGACAAGCCCGACAGACCATCAGGTGATCAGTAAGCATCCCGACTAGCTGAAGTAAATCTTGCGGTATGGATACACCACCCCCATCCAAGATGGGAGTGGAGGTCTCTTGCGTCTATGGACAGTGACCTTCCTTCACTTTGTTTCTCTTCGCATCAGGATTCCCCCCACGAAGTCCCGCATCGGTCTCTGCACCAATGTGCGAATCGGGGAATGCTCTAGATTGCGATTCGCATTAGGGATTAGTTGTCGCATCTGACCCGCACGACTCGGGTGATTGCAGAGGTTCCCCTCTCTTGTCTGGTCGGCAATCAAACGACCACGAATTGTCTCTCTACTGGTATTTATAAATTTGTGTTCTTTGCGAAGTCATTCGACCTCCCACTCCTCNAGAGATCTCCNNGANATCTGACACNTCTTTGNTNGNTGCNTCACGNACTCGATCTGCATCTCGTTGCTTGCAGATCCTCATCACTTGAACCGCTGACCAGTNCTTACCTCGCTTGGTTGTGAACCCTTCGTNGTTCAGTCGCTTNGCGATCTGGGTGTAGTTGATGTGGTCNTCACGCATCTCNANGATCAACTCGAGGACTTCTTGTTCCTTCTTGACCTCNATCATTGCGCCAGCGGCAGTTCTNTTCCATCCANANGGNNCNGCACCCAGACGCTTGTTCGTCTTTGCGAGTGCTGCTTTGGTTCGCTCTGAGATCAGATTCCGTTCGTATTCAGAGAACGCATCCACGATTCGACGCATCATCTCGCTTGCGGGATCGTCACCGTTTCCTTCACCAGNNGCAGACTCGATAGTCGCATGCACCTTCTTGCATTCCTTCTCNACCCAGAGACTCAAAAAACTGTCTCTGCTTATCCTGTCCCTTTTCGCTACGCAGACAACAGTTCCCGCAGTGAGATTGGTGAGCATCTCGTTCAGTGCAGGACGGGACGCAGCACCCTTCGCACCAGAGATCCCTGCATCGGTGTAATACTTCTTGATGTGAAGTCCCTGAGATTTTGCGTATTGCTTGATTCGATCCTTCTGTGCTTTGAGTCCAAGACCAGAGTTCGCTTGCTCNTCAGTGCTNACCCGTAANTANGCAACCGCTGAGCGTCGTGTTTGTTTGTCTGCTTGAACCATTCTCAGAACCTCGTTTCCTTGCTCTCTATGTTACGATATCCTCCCTTATTGTCAAGCGTAAAGTTGAGATCCGTCAAAACCCCTGTTTCTGCGTCGCTAGGGGGGTTTTTGGGTGGATTTGGGTGAATCTGGGGATTTAGAGGTCGATCATCAGGTGCTTGCGGGGATCCATCAGGATCGGGGGGTGTTTGTGATCTGAACCCAGAGATCCATACACGCTCCTGAAGCGTCCCTGAGCGAAAGCACTGCAAAAGCAGGGTGATCACTCGTCCAGAGGATCAGACCTCTCAGAAGCGATCCTAAAACCCCTAGAAATAAAGGGGTTCAAGTGACGCTGTAATCAGGGGGTTTTGCGACCATACACTTTTAGAGCATCAATTCTCGTCCACCACTGGTTTTGCAGTGGTTTTGATAGCGAGATCTCGATGCAAAAAGTGACTAGTGAAAGTGTATAGTCCAACTTTATTTTGAAAGTGTATAGTTTTAGAGCGTCGATTAGGACAGTAAAAAACCCCCTTCAGGGACTCTGAAGAGGGTTTTTGCTTCTAAAAGCGGCTGAAGGGATTCGAACCCTCGACATTCACGTTGGCAACGTGACGCTCTACCACTGAGCTACAGCCGCATTGGCTCCCGACACTCGGGATAAAGACTATACCTCAGCACATTGTTGATGGCAAGACTGTAGACGCTCGAGGCCGTCACGACCGATACGATTCAACCATGTCAACCTCTGGCGGACATGACGACCGGCTTGCTTGGGCGGCGGGAGAAATCTCCCGATGGTTCCCCTCTTCCGCTCGTGATCTGCCCTGGCGTAAGGTTCGTACGCCTTGGCGGGCCCTTGTTTCAGAATTCATGCTCCAGCAAACGCAAGTCTCTCGGGTTGCCGAGCGGTTTGAGCCTTTCCTCGAATTGTTCCCCACGCCGATCGCCATGGTCAAAGCCGGTGAAGATGCTGTGTTGGCCGAATGGAGTGGGATGGGGTATTACCGGCGAGCTCGCATGTTGCACGCTGCGGCTGTAGCCATTGTTGAGCATCATGGCGGGGTCGTGCCTGAAGATGCCTCTACTCTCGAGACTTTACCTGGTGTTGGTCGCTACACCGCTGGTGCAATTGCCTCCATTGCTTGTGGCCGCAGCACACCTATCGTCGACGGAAACGTTGACCGGGTCTTTGCCCGTCTCACGTGTGACGGCTCTACGCCAGGGGCCAAAGGTCGAGAGGCTCGGCGTTGGGAAGAGGCGGGTGCATATGTGGCCGCGGCCGAGCGGCCTGATGTGGCCAACGAGGGTTTGATGGAGCTGGGTGCTCTGGTGTGCCAGCCCAAGGCTGCTCAGTGTTTGATCTGTCCATTGTCAGAGCAATGCCGCGCCTTGCAGACCGGGAAAGTTGGCGAGATCCCACCTCCTAAGCCACGTCCGAAGAAGAAATTGGTTGAAATGAAAGTTGGCATTGCTTGGGCAGGCAAGAAACTTCTCTTGGCGCGCAAGCCCGATTCCGGCTTATTCGCGAAAACCATGTTCCCACCCGATCTGGACGCTTTTTCTGCAACAGAACAGTTCCGAACGCTAGGCGAGGTGAAGCACCAGACCACCCACCGAGATGTTCGCGTTCAGGTGCTGCTTTTCCCAAATGGGAGCAGGGCCTCCGGGGCGGTGTGGAAGGACCCAGACGATCCAAAGCTTGCACTTACCAGCTTGGCCAGCAAAATCATCTCACTGGCAAAGCAGAATCAGGTCGACGCTTCGGAAGAAGCGGCTTCTTCCTGATCCTCCGGATATGCCAAGCGTTGGTGACGGATAGATCGCAACCGTCCAATGATGGCATCTTCAATCTCGTGGAGCTCTCGCAATGTCAATTTGCACTCGTCAAATTGACCATCCAGCAGCCGTTCCTTCGAAAGATCACGAACAATCGATTCAATCTTCCCACTTGGCAGTTCCACGGCGGCTCGGGAGGCGGACTCGCACGCATCGGCGAGCATCAGGACCGCCGCCTCCTTGGAGCGAGGGCGCGGCCCGGGGTACCGGAATGAAGCTTCTTCCACTTCTTCATCCTCAGAGGCGGCATCGCGGGCTTTGACGTAGAACCACCGGACCACTTGATTGCCGTGGTGACTGGAGATGAACTCACGCAANGNCTTGGGGAGGCCGCTGGCCGCCGCCATCTCAAGTCCATCTTTTACGTGGCCGGCGATGATCAGATAGCTGATGTTTGGTCGCAAATCGTCGTGCGGGTTTTCACCTGATTGGTTCTCGACGAAGTACTCAGGCTTCCGCATCTTGCCAATGTCGTGATACAGAGCGCCTACGTAGGCCAGTGCCGCATCACCACCAATGGCCGATACGCCTGCTTCGACGAGAGACGCCACTTGCAAGGAGTGGTCGTAGGTTCCGGGTGCTCGGGCAGCCAACTCCTGCAACAAGGGGTGGCGAGGATCTCGAAGCTCGGCCAGCGTCATTCCCGTCACACGGTCGAACCAGCGTTCCATGGTGGGCAACAGGCCCATGGCCAAGAACCCGATGAGCAACGTGGTAAGCCAAGCGGCAAACGCTCTTGCGGCCCCTTGGCCAAACAGGCCATCGGTTCCACTGGGCAGACTGGTCCACTCGGCAACCGCGGCTCCGAGGGCGAACACCACAGCACTCCGACCGGCGGCCGAAAGTATGGTGGCTCGGTCTTCAAAATTCCCGAGCCTCGCCGCCATGACGGCCGCGCCGGCGACAACACCTGGGGCGAGCATAATCGGTGCTGGCGCTACCAATGCCCCCAGCACGCCGAGCGTTCCGCCTGCAATGCCACCAAGCATTCGGTCGTAGGCCAGTGAGACACTGATGGTGCCAAAAGCAGCAATGGCAATAACAGCAGCGTCACGAGCGGCGGGCAAGCGTTCGCCCAGCAAGAAAGGGATTGCAAGCAGGCCGATCAAAAGGGTGAGGAACGTTGCCAAACGAATGGCGTGTCGACTGAGTTTGGGATGGCTGTGGGTGGAGAAACCTGCCAGTGGCGCCATCACCAAAAGACACAGTAATAGTGCGGTTCCAAATTCAGACCATCCAAGCTGTGCGGTTTCGGCGTAGATTTTTTTGGCGTCGTCCAGTTGTTCGGCGGGGACCCTTTGCCCCGCCCGCCACAGGATTTGTCCGGCTTCGTACTGCTCCACCACTTGGGGGGTTTGGTCGCGGGCTTGAAGTTCCAATTGCGCTCTTCGGTCACGGTCAAGCGTAATGGTGGGCTGGGCATTGGGGCCAATGATTTCACGTGCCAAGGGCGCTACTGCTTCTTCGGGCAGCCCAGCTCGCAGGACCGCGTTGGTGAGGTCGCTGCCCTTGGGGTCCTGATCGATTCGGATGACTGTGGTGGGCCGAACCACTCGGCCGTTGCTCAATCGCACCAGCAGTCGGCCGCGGCCTGAGGCCTCCGCGTCGAGATCATTGTCGACAAGGGGAATTTCGAGCAGGTACTCGTCCACGAGCCTCTTGACCTGACGATTCCAAGTGGATTCAGAAATTTGCCCCAGTGCACTGCGCTCGTTCTCGGGGGTGCTGGCTTCGCTCGCGCGAATGGCACTGCCGACCGCCACCAAATCNTCCTGCAGTCGAGTCAGCCATGCATCATCAGGAATCATTGGGCGATCGAGAATGGCAAGTTCATTTTCTATCGCGCGTTGTGATTCGGCTTCGTCGACAAAGGTCACGGCCTGTGGAACAGTGACGGTCTGATGGGCAATTCGTCCGGGTACCACTTCGGGTCGGGACTGGCCCAAAAGCACCATGAACGCAACGATGGCGGTGGCAACCAAGAGGGATGGCAAGCCCATATGCCATTTGGGGTCGGCGAGTGCCTTGAGGAACGGCGCACGGTTGGACTGGCCAAGGGCTTCTCGAGCCGCCTCTCGGCGGGTTCGTGAAGTTGGTCGTCCGCGGTCGCCGGAATCGCTCACTGGTCTCTTGCCCCCTGAATGCCGCATTGATCTCGAAGATTTTCGATGCCGGCCGCAGCATTCAACAGAGCTTCATCTGAAAATGGTCCCGCCAACAGTTGCAGGCCGAGGGGTAGGGAGTGCTCGTCCTGTCCGAAGGGGATCGAAATACCAGGAATCCCCGCGATGTTTGCGCCCACTGTGTATCGATCGCACAAATACATTTCAACTGGATCCGTAATTCCTCCAAGTTCAAAAGCCGTGCTGGGCGTGGTTGGGCTGAGCAGCACGTCACACGAGGTGAACGCTTTCAGGTACTCGTCACGGATCATCCGGCGGATCTTGAGGGCTCGGTTGTAATAGGCGTCGTAGTAACCAGCACTCAGAACATAAGTTCCAAGCAAGATGCGTCGGCGAACTTCCTCGCCAAAACCCTCGGATCGGCTTAAGGCCATCAAGTCATCGGGTCCGGCGGCTGGGGCATTGGATCGGTGTCCGTACCGGATGCCATCAAACCGAGCCAAGTTGGATGAGGCCTCGGCGGTGGCAATGACGTAATAGGTCGAGATGCCTTGGTCCAACAGCGAAAGGTCAATGTCAACCAGGTCAGCGCCGGCGTCGCTTAGGTGATTCCGCACCTCTTGCATCATGTTGGAGACGCTCTCGGCGTTCCCTTCGCCCATGGTTTGAGTGGGGATTCCGATCCGCATCCCATGAAGTTCTGTGGGTTGGATTTGGCATGGTTTGGGTGGGGCCGGATCACAGGTGCCGTCGTTGGGGTCCCCGCCACGAAGAACGCCAAAGACCAAGGCGGCATCGGCGGTGTCCATGGTGAAGGGGCCAATTTGATCGAGACTNGAGGCGAAGGCGACCAGTCCCCATCGACTGACTTGGCCGTAGGACGGCTTGAATCCGGTGACTCCACAAAAGGCGGCGGGCTGTCGAATGGATCCGCCAGTATCCGAACCNAGGGCAACCGGGACCAAGCCTGCCGCGACGGCGGCTGCGCTCCCTCCTGATGATCCTCCGGGAACCCGGGAGGCATCCGCAGGGTTTTTGACCGGGCCAAAGTGGCACGTTTCAGTTGAGGACCCCATGGCGAACTCATCGCAGTTCACTTTGCCCACGACAACTGCACCAGCTTCTTGCAGTCGGGTCACCACGGTGGCGTCAAATGGCGAGCGATAGTCCTCAAGCATTTTGGAGCCACAACTGGTTCGCCCCTGAGTGGTGCAGATGTTGTCTTTGATTGCGACGGGCACCCCGGCCAAGGGGCCTGGTGATTCTCCGGCCGCGACGCGGCGGTCGATTTCGGCTGCCGCCGTCAAGGCGGATTCGTTAAAAGTCTCCCTGAAGGCGTTGGACTGGTCTGACTCGATGCGGTTCAATGCATTTTGAACGACTTCAACCGCAGATCCTCCTGAGTTGACGTGTTCGGCAATGTCACGGGCGGTTTTCATGAGCCCTCTCCCAAAACTTTGGGCACTGCGATCCAAGCATCGTGGGTGGCGGGCGCGAGATTGAGAACTTCTTCGGTGGCCAAGGAGGCGGTGATGGTGTCCTCGCGGAGTGCGTTGCTGAGTTCGTGGGGATTATTGAGGGGTTCAATGCCTTCCACATCAACCGATGCGAGGGATTGGACGTGATCGAGTACTCGAATGAGGTCTTGTCGAACCGCTTCACGCTCTTCGGGCTCAAGGTGCAACCTGGCCAAGCTGGCAACTTTCTGGACTGCGGAATCGTCAATTTCAGGCATTGGGCCTCACCTTGAATGGGGGATATGGATGGGGTCTATGATATTGCACTTCATCATGCACGATTCGACCCCACAAGTCCCGTTTGTTCGAAAGTTGGCACGATTTGCGATCGTTCTGGGGGTCTTGGTTGCCGGTCCCGGATCATTCATCATGCTGGTCAGGTCCGCTCCAGACCCCTCAGAGGCCATCGTTGAAGTCCCACCAGTTGCCTTGGAGGTCTACGCCCTCTCCGAGGTTCTGATACCTCGCCAAGCCTCGGCGTTTGGGCGGGTCCAGCCGCTGTATCGGATCGAACAGAGTGCAGAAGTGGCGGGCCCTGTGGTGTGGCGGGCCGATCTTGACAATGGTGATTTGGTGCAAGATGGGCAACCTCTCCTGCGCATCGATCCGGCCCCCTTTGAGGCCCGATTGGCCGCCGCCAAGGCTGCGGTTCAATCTGCCGAAGCCGCCGTAGCTGACCTTGAGGAAGAATCAAAGGGCCTGCGCGACCGTCGCCCCGGATTGGCGTCGCAACTGGAAGCGGTGACCCGTGAAGCAGATCGACTCCGCAGAGCGGTGAATTCCGGCGCTGTGGGGTCCAGCGCTTTTGATCAGGCCGAGGCGGCTCGGCTTCAGGCCGAAGATGCCCTGACTCAGCTCGATCTCGCGGTGCGGCGTATCGAGACCCGCCGAGCTGTGCTTCGTGCTCAACAAGCCTCTGCACTGGCAGCCCAAGCTGAGGCGCAAGACCAGCGTGACCGATGCGAAATCACCTCGGCTCTCGAGGGTCAACTTGACCGATTTGAGGTGGAACTTGGGGAGCGGGTTGCTGCAGGGCAGATCATTGCTTCAGTGACCGGACAGACTGATGTTGAATTGGAATTGACGATTCCAGCATCTATGTTTGGGACCGTGACTGTTGGTGACAGCGTCACGCTGAGACGCACCGGCAGTGCAACAACCCGTACGGTGTCAATTGATCGAATTGCTCCCGCTGCTGATCCAAGTGGCCGCACCTTCCAGGCTTGGGTTGAAGCCAAAGCAGATCAAATGCTCCTCCCGGGCGTTTTTGTCGAAGCCACCGTTTCGGCTGGTGAGCCCACGTCTGCCGTCGTTGCACCACGCAGTGCCTTGCTGGGCGAATCACTTCAAACGGTGGACCCTCAGGGTCGCCTTCAGACCGTTCCGGTACAGATCGCCTGGACGTTCGAGGGGCCGCTGCCAGAGACTGGCTTGTCCGATCTTGAATGGGCCGTTCTGCGTATTGGGCCGGCCGCGGGTACCAATGTGATCCGCCGGGCCGGCCGCCGACTCCCAGACGGCCTTCGCGTTGATGCGGTCCGAGTGCTTGAGGGCGCGAAGTGAGCCTCGTTGAGTCTGTCCTGAAGCGGCCGACGGGTTCCAACCTGCTCGCATGGGTTCTGCTGCTGACTGGGCTTTACTCAGCCACGTCGTTGACTCGAGAATTTTTTCCTGAGTCCAGCCCAGAATCGGCTTCGGTGACCGCCATTTGGCCGGGTGCGGCCCCAGAAGATCTTGAAGAAGGCGTGGTACGCCGCGTTGAAGACGCTCTCGTTGAGCTCGATGAAGTTGATCGTGTGACAGCCTCGGTGCTTGAAGAGACCGCCACCATCATGGTGGAGTTTCGAGAAAGCGTGAGCGATGTCGATAAGGCCGTTGACGAAGTACAGCGTGCGGTAGATGCCATACCTGATATCCCGGCGGAAGTTGAGCGCCTCACCGTTACCGAATTCGAACCCGTGCTTCCTGTCATCATGCTCAACGCGTTCGGTGATGCGGATGAGATTGTTCGAAAACGCGTGCTTAAAGACATTGAGCGTGATCTCCGTGGTATGACCGGGATGGGCCGTCTTGTCTTAACGGGTATTCGAGACGATGAAATTTCTGTGGAGTTCGATCCATTGGCCAGCGTTCAAGTTGGAAGATCACTCCCAGAAATTGCCGGTCAAATTGGGGCTGCCATGGACGACGGTCCGGCTGGCACGGTGCTCGGTGCCGATCGCATCACGACGTTCCGTGGAGTTGGCCGCGAGGAATCTGTCGAAGCTATTTCCGACATCAGAATTTCAGGCCCGGGAGGAAGTTGGCCACTCTCCGACCTTGCTTCAGTTGATGCCACATTTGACGACACTCCTATCCGTTCCCGATACGCCGGGGTGGCGGGCTCCGGAGCGACGGGAACCATAACGGTTTACAAAACCGGTGATCAGGATGCTGTAGACATTGCTCGCATGGTTCGTGCCTACGCGGCCGGTCGCCGAGATGCTGCGGGGCGTGATCAGCCTCGACTGTCATGGGGATGGTTCGAACGCTTTGCGGCAAGTGTTTATGCATCTTCAGATGCAAAGATTGATCTTCGCAGCAAAGCTCAAAAAGCCTACGAGACTGGGTATACCGCGCCAGGCCTGCTCCCGGAGCAGATTGATCTTTCCATCAGCAGTGATCTGGCTCGATTTATTGAGGGGCGAATTGACCTGCTTGCCCGCAATGCAGCGATGGGGGGCGTGTTGGTTTTCGTATTGCTGCTTCTCGCATTGTCATGGCGAACCGCGTGGTGGGTCTTTGTCGGACTCTCGCTCGCGCTCTGCGGGACGCTCACGTTTATGGCTCTGGCCGGTACCACCCTCAACTTGTTGACCATGTTTGGTTTGATCATTGTGATTGGTCTTTTGGTTGATGATGCCATCGTGGTTTCGGAAAACATCGAGTCTTACGGCGAGGCAGGTCATGATCCCGAAACCGCCGCCATTCTGGGGACCAAGCAGGTCTTCTGGCCGGTGACGGCCACTATCGCCACTTCAATCGTTGCCTTCCTGCCCCTTTCGTTTATTCGCGGACAGATTGGAGATTTGATGGGGGCGTTGCCTGCGGTGGTTGCATGCGCTTTGATCACCAGCTTGATTGAAAGCCTCCTCATTTTACCCATTCATATGAAGCATTCCTTGGCGGCCCGTCCGAAGCGAGCCAAGCGAGGCTGGTCAGCCTTCCGGGACAACCGTCTGCTACCGACTCTGCAAGATGGTCACGCGTGGCTCCTTCGCCGCGCCCTACGACGACCTGCGCTGACCGTCTCGATCGCCATCAGTACGAGCATTTTCTGTCTTGGTTTGGTGGTCGCCGGGAAGCCTCCATTTGAGTTTCTCCCCACCAGTGACAGCGAAACCGTAATTGCTGAACTTCGCATGCCGGTGGGGACACCAGTTGGCGAGACGGAAAAAATAGTCCGGCGCATTGAAAGCGCTGCGCGTTCCATGCCCGAAGTGAAAGGCGTATCAGGTCTCACTGGCGCTCAGGCCTCGGTGGACGACACCAGCGGTATGACGCTTGCGGGCACTGGGTCCCATCTTGGGCAAGTCTTTATCGAGCTGCTTCCCGTCGAGTCGCGGGTACGCGAGTCCAAGACGGTTACGGCCGATATTCGAGATCGCATCGGGCCAGTACCTCAGGCGGAACGTCTTGTATTTACCGAAATTCAAGGGGGGCCAGCGGGGCGGGCAATCACCATTGAGGTGGCGTCTGAAGATGATGCACGTCGTCAAGCCGCGGTGGACGCGTTGAAAGCAGTCCTGGCCGGTGTCGATGGGGTGGTTGACATTGGCGATGATGACCCCGGCGAGCGACGTGAACTCCGAGTTGAAGCCAAGCCGTCTTCAATCACCCTTGGCCTCTCCGAGTCGTCCATTGGTCAGCAGGTCCGAACCGGGCTCTTGGGTTCAGTTGCCCACCGCTTCGCTTTGGATGGTGAAGAAGTTGACCTTAGAGTTCGACTGGACAACCGGACTCGTCGTTCTACCGCCGCAATGGAGCAGTCGTGGATCGTCTCCGCTATGGGCATTCCTGTCCCGCTTGCCGAGGTGGCATCTTTACGTGAGGCCACAGCACCCGCATCCATCCGACGTGTCGATCGTCGAAGAACCACCAGTGTTGTGGCCGACTGTCGTCCGGACTTGTCGCCAGAGACCGCCATGCAGGCGATTCGCCCTGGTCTTGAGAGGGTCCAGTTGGAATTTCCCGGCGTGATAATTGATGAAGGCGGTCGCCAGCGACAGCTCTCCCGAGCTTTCGCCTCACTTCCCATCGGATTTTTGGCTGCGACCATTGGGATCTACATGATTCTTTGCCTTCTGTTCGCTTCAATGCGTCAGCCAATTGCTGTGCTCGCGAGCATTCCTTTTGGCATCATTGGGGTGGTTCTCGGCCACCTGTTAACGGGATACAACCTCACTTTCTTGAGCCTGGTTGGCTTCATTGCCCTTTCCGGCATTGTCGTGAACGACTCGTTGGTTCTGGTTGAATTCTTCAATCGTAAAAAAGCGGAGGGCGTCGAAACCATTGAAGCGTTGATGGCGGCCGGACGGCGTCGATTGCGGCCTATTTTGCTGACCACGCTCACCACGGTGCTTGGTCTTCTTCCCCTCATGCTGGAGCAATCCTTCCAGGCCAAGTTCCTTATTCCGATGGCCATTTCCATCTCCTTCGGCTTGATCAGTGCCACGGTCTTGATCCTCGTGGTGCTACCCGCGCTCCTGGTTTTGTTCGACACTTCCCGGGCAGAGCCCTCAACCCACTAAGATTCCGGAATGCTTCAACTTCCTGCCATTCCTGTGGCTCCAGGCCTCGCTGTGGGTGAGGCCATGGTGGTCCGCGATCTACGAGAAGGTGTTGAACGTCAGCCCATCGAGTCCCACCAGGTTCAGTCTGAGTCCCTAAGGGTTCAAGACGCCCTTGATCATGTCGCGGGTGAACTCGAACAAGATCGGGACCGGGTCAAAGTTGACTTGGGGGCCGAAGCCGCCGAGATTTTTGCCTTTCATCTGGGACTGCTTCGGGACCCGGCTCTGCGGGAGGCCATTCTCAATCGCATTCGAGATAATCTTGACGATGCGGCCCACGCGACCGCTGAATCGATCTTGGATTTGTCTCGGCGATTTCAAGCGCTCAACGATCCAATTTTCCGTGAAAAAGCAGACGATCTTCTCGATCTGGAGCGAAGATTGCTTCGTCGCCTCGGAGCCCTTGGCGAGGATCGGATTCAGGGCATTGATCGCCCCGTCATTTTGATTGCGGCCCGACTCACCCCGGCTCAGGCGGCCGGACTTGATACCGCCTTTGTTAAAGCTCTTGTTATGGAGACGGGGGGGCGAACCAGCCACGTTTCCATTATGGCCGGTGCGCTTGGCATTCCCGTGATTGCTGGGTGCCGAGGATCCACCCGACACGTCAAAGAGCATTCCACCGTCGTCGTAGATGGCGACGCAGGACGTCTTTTGGTTCGCCCTCTGGATGATGAGCTGGCCCAACTTAGAGAGATGGCCAGTCGTCGTGCTGCTCGGATTGCCGAGGCCCTCGATCACGCCCATGAACCTGCAGTTACTGCCGATGGGGTCGAAATTTCTATTCAGGGCAACATCGAACTGGCCCGTGAAGTCTCAGGGCTGCTCGATGTGGGCGGCGACGGAGTTGGTCTGTTCCGCACGGAATACCTGTACCTCACGTCACCACGAGCACCAACCGAAGAGGAACACCTCCAGCAGTACCGAAAGGCCCTGAATGATCTCGGCGGACGGACGCTTACCATCCGCACGTTCGACTTGGGCGCTGATAAGGCTGGCCTGGCGGGTCCTGATCCCGAACCCAATCCGATGCTTGGCCTCCGTAGCATCCGCTATTGCCTGAGGAACATGCAAATGTTCCGAACCCAACTCCGCGCAATTCTACGAGTGGCGGCCGAAGGCCCGGTCCGCGTGATGTTCCCATTGATCGGCGTGCACTCTGAACTCCGTCAAGCACGAATGGCTCTCGAGGATGTCCGAGAAGAATTGCTCGAAGAGGGGCTTCCCCACAGCCGGGACTTGCCGGTCGGCATGATGATTGAGGTTCCAAGTGCGGCCCTAATGGCGTCCAGCTTCGCCCGAGAGGTGGATTTCTTTTCGATTGGCACCAACGACCTCACCCAATACGTCCTGGCCGTAGACCGTGGCAACGACTCCGTGGCCAGTTTGTATTCCTCCGCTCACCCGGCCGTACTTCGAATGGTCAAAGATGTGGCCAGTGCGGCCCGGCATCACGGGATTGACTGCTCACTGTGCGGAGAAGCCGCCTCGGACCCTCGTCTGACCATGTTGCTCCTTGGTCTTGGGCTGCGTACACTTTCCCTAACGCCGTCTCGAATCCCAGACATCCGCCGAGTTGTCCGGAGCGTTCGAATGGCAGACTGTGAGCGGGTCGCCCGAAGGGTTCTCCGCCTCGAATCGGACCGGCAGGTGCTTCGTTGCCTGCAGGAGGAACTTGGACGGGCGGCTCCTGACTTCCGAGCGGAGCAAGGCAGCTGACCCGGCCGTCATCGGAACCGTTCTGGACCTTCTTCCAGAGCATTGAACCCCGGAGCAAGGCACCACTACTGGCCACGATAGAAGCAGGACACCAGTCTCCTCGATGGGGCTGTCGCTTGATTCCCTGCTCAGACGTGTTTGCCCGGCGCCTTCCTCCCCATCTGTGTTCAGATCTTTGGAGATTTATTCTCTCCAAGAGTCCTGAACAGAAAGTAGGCACCTGTGCCAAAGGCCGAATCGGCTTCGAATGAAGCCATCATGCTGATCAATGACAACCCAGGTCAAGAGACACGTATCGCCATCATGCGGGGTGGCCGTCTTGATGACCTTCTTTCTGAACGCCCGGCGACCGCCACCAGCGTGGGCAACATCTACCGCGGACGGGTAACCAACGTCGAAGCAGCCATTCAAGCCGCGTTCGTTGACTTTGGTCACGGAAAGGTTGGCTTTCTCCACGTCACCGACTTGCACAAGAAATATTTCCCTGGGGACAACAAGAAAGAGAAGATTGGCAAAAAGACGCCCCGGAGCGAGCGTCCCCCGATTCAAGATTGTCTGAAAAAGGGTGACATCATTGATGTTCAAGTCATCAAGGAAGGCATTGGCACCAAGGGCCCGACCCTGTCATCTAACCTTGCCATTCCAGGACGCTATCTGGTCATGTTCCCCTGGCAAGACGGTGCTGGCGTCAGCCGGAACGATGTTGAAGAAGAAGTCCGGCGTAAGACCCGAGAAATCGTCAAATCTTTGGAAAAACCAGCCGAAAGTGCAGGACTGGTTGCCCGTACCGCTGCTTTCGGAAAGACTGCCACGGATCTCAAACGCGATGTCGCCTATCTCAAGCGGTTGTGGAAGACCATTGAAACGAGAATTGAAAAGGCTGGGGTCCCGTGTGAGCTCTATACGGAAAGTGATTTGGTTCTTCGCACCATCCGTGACCAGTTGGGGCCCGAGATCACCAAGATTGTTGTTGATTCAGAATCGGCGTATGAACGTGTCACTGCTTTCCTTTCGGTTGTAGCTCCCAGAAGTGCTCCTCCGGTGGTCTTGTACGAACGCCCCACTCCACTCTTCCATGCGTATCGGGTGGAGCCCCAAATCACGGAAGTGCTCCAGCGTGAAGTCCCGCTGAAGTCCGGCGGTGCGCTGGTCATTGATCAGACCGAAGCCTTGGTGGCCATTGACGTGAACTCAGGTCGTTCGCGATCAGCCAAGGATGCAGAGACCAACGCCTACTCCACCAACTGCGAGGCCATCGACGAAATTGCCCGGCAGCTCAGATTGCGCGATCTTGGCGGGGTGGTTGTCCTTGACCTCATCGACATGCGTCTCCAGAAGCAGCGGCGAGAAATTCGTGACCGCCTTGAGAAAGCTATGGAGCATGATCGGGCAAAAAAAACCATCGGCGAAATCGACCGCTTTGGGCTCCTTTCTTTGACGCGACAGCGCATGCGCCCCGGAGTCGACAAAGAGCATTTCCGGGAATGTGATATCTGCCATGGTCGGGGTCGAATACGAAACGGTGACAGCCTTGGCAGCGAGAATTTACGTCAAGCGGCGTTTCTACTTTCGCGTGACGAAGTGGGCAGCGTCGAGTTGGTGTGTCACCCCGAAGTCGCGGCGGCTCTTTTTGCCAGTCGTCGTCAGGAGTTTGTAGCCCTTGAAGAGGAGACCGGAAAATCTCTGCACGTCAGAGTGAACGATCGAATGATCCGCGACCAGGTCGATTTGTATGCCTACGACGAACGTGGCGCCGACCTCCCCATTGAAAA
Source organism: Phycisphaerae bacterium (assembly GCA_002709295.1). Lineage (GTDB taxonomy): Bacteria > Planctomycetota > Phycisphaerae > Phycisphaerales > SM1A02. The sequence continues at coordinate 15,619 of PAQL01000013.1, forward strand.
GTTCAAAGATGAGCCTGTTCCCAAATTCGAACACCTCCAAAAAGAAGCGGATCTCCGCCAAGATGCCCAAGAGCAAGACGAAAATGACGATGCCAAGTCCGCTACGGGCCGACGCCGCCGCCGACGTCGTAGAAAGACCGGCCCTGCCGACGCCGCCGCAGTCGCATTGAGTGAGGACTTGCAACTGGAACTCGAGGAAATTGAACAGGAAGAACTCCGGGCCGAAGCCGAAGCTGCAGCCCGGGCGGCCTGGATTGCTGTTCTTGAGGGCAAGGGTGAAGATTTGCCGAAGGTCACCTCTTTGGCTAACCGAAAATCTTCAACCTCGAATGATGCTGCGGGTTCCGATGAATCTGGCGCGGGAGGCAAGCGTCGACGCCGTCGTCGACGACGTCGTGGTGCCAATGATGAGGCCACGGCCGAAGCAGTGGCTGCAGCCGCCATCGAGCCGCCAGATGCTCCGGTGGCCGTCCATGTCCTCGCAAAGGAGGCCGGCTTGAAAAGCACGCTGCTGCTCGATCGCATCCGCGAGGAGTTGGGCTTTGATGTCAAGAGCTACATGACTCGGTTGGCACCTGACCAAGTTGTCAAAGTCAAGGAAATGCTCCTGCCAGAGCCCGCATCATCGGTTGAATCAGACACTTCTGCCGAGCACGATTCAGCCAAAGATCCCAGTCCACTTGAGTCCGATGGTTCAGGCTCTGATACCGGCAGACGCAAGAAGCGTCGTCGTCGTCGACGGCGTGGTCGTGGGCGAAGCGATACCGACCAAAGCACCGGATCCGAGGGCTCTGACATCCCTGAAAGTGCGACCTCGGATGACAGCAAGCCTGATTCCATGGCCTCGGACGAGTCCAAATCTTCCTCAGAAGAATCCAAGCCCCGCCGATCCCGTCGATCAGGCAAGAATCTGCAGAAGAAAAAGGAGAGCACAGGCGAATCCACGCCATCCTCCTCCCCAACAAGTGCTCCATCTTCAACCGCCGAAGACAAACCCAAGCCAAAGCTCTCTCGCCTGCGAAGATCTGTCCGTCGGACCTCAGGGACCCGCACTGCGGACCGTGAATGAGACCCCAAAAAGTCATTGTTCTAGGTGCAACGGGCACAATTGGGCGTCGAACTCTCGATGTCCTGAAGCAGCTTCAGCAATCTGATCCCACTTGGGATTGCGTGGGTCTGGCCTGCGGATCTCGTGTTGATCGGATTCTCGAGGACGCCCAGAAACATTGGCCGGCTGCGAAGGTCGCTTCGGTTATTGACGATGACAGAGCTGACTTTTGTGGTTCTGACGCGGCATTGCATTTGGTTGAAGCTTGCGCTTCGACCGAGACCATCGTGGTTTCGGCGATTGTTGGTGCCGCCGGTTTGCGCCCCACCTTGCGGGCGATTGAACTGGGTGCCTCAGTCGCTTTGGCCAACAAGGAAACCTTGGTCTGTGCTGGGCATTTGGTCCAGCAGGCCTTGAAGTCCTCTCCCGGGACATTGTGGCCGGTGGACTCAGAACACGCAGCCATAGCCCAGTGCTTGCGAGGCATTCGTTCAGATCAGATCAAATCGATTGTGCTCACCGCTTCCGGTGGCCCTTTCCGGGACACCCCTCTTTCAGATCTTCGTGAAGTGACACCCCAACAGGCTCTCAATCATCCCGTCTGGGACATGGGTCCTCGTATCACTATTGACAGCGCTACTATGGCAAACAAGGCCCTGGAGTTGATCGAAGCCCATCACCTTTTTGCTGTGAACGATCAGCGGCTGGAGGCCATCATCCATCCAACGTCATTGGTCCACGGCATGGTGCACTTGTGTGATGGCACCACGCTGCTCCAGATGTGTACACCGGATATGGCGGGTCCTATTCGTTGGGCACTTACTGCCGGTGAACATGATGCGCCAGTCGCCCCCACGCTCAACCCTCTAGAACTGACTAGCCTCGAATTTATTCCGGTCGATGCTGAGCGTTTCCCATTTGTTGAGCTCGGCTTCGAAGTCATCCGAAAAGGTGGCGGGGCGGGCTGTGTACTCAACGCTGCCGATGAAGTGTGTGTCCAAGCATTTTTGGACGGGCGGCTTCCCTATCTTGACGTCTACCATTTCGTCGCCGAAGCGGTTGATCGATTCGGCCATCATGACCCCAGCACTCTGAGTGACATTCTTGAATTAGACATCGCTGTCCGTGAAGATGTCGCCAACCGAATCCCGTGAACCATCATGCTTGATACTGTCATCAATCTGCCTGCCGTCATCCTCGGATTCGGCGCTCTCATTTTCTTTCACGAACTTGGCCACTTCGTGGCGGCCAAGTGGGCCGGAGTTCGAACTGGTGCTTTTGCAGTCGGGATGGGTCCTGTGCTCATTTCTTGGCGTCGAGGCATCGGATTTGTGGCTGGGTCTAGCCAGAGCCGGGTGGTTGAGTTGACTGGTTCTCCTGCCGACAAACTCACGGATGAAGAGCTGGCGCAGCATGGCTTGGGTGAGACTGAATACTCCCTGCGGCTTCTCCCGCTGGGCGGCTTCGTTTCCATGCTCGGACAAGAGGATGGCAAGCCTGACAAAGTGAGTGATGATCCTCGGAGCTACAACTTGGCTCCAGTTGGTAAACGAATGGTCATCATTTCTGCCGGTGTGGTGATGAACCTGATTCTTGCGATCGTACTTTTTGTCGTTGCATTTGGAATTGGTGTGAAGTTTGAAGCCCCGGTCATCGGGACCATCCAAATCGGTGGTCCGGCCGCCCGGGCTGGACTCTTGCCGGGAGACACCATCACGAAGGTGAACGGCGCTCTCGTTTCTACTTTCAAAGACGTTGATGTTTCCGCGGCGATGGCCAAGCCAGATGCGGCCCTGCAGATCGAATGGACACGCGATGGGCTGGTGCAGGAGGCTTCGGTGCTCCCTGAAGTTGGTCCCCGAGGGCTCCTGTCGCTGGGCATTCTCCCTGCCGCCAGTGCCACGCTTCGTTCGGACCTCGATGATGTGATCTCTCATAAACTTTGGTCCGCGGCTGGGCTTGACTCAGTCCCTCCCGGGTCCATCTTGTCCCATCTCGACGGTGAACCTGTGACCTCGTTCTCTCAGGCCGCAGACCGAGGCGTGACCTCGAGAGCTCCGAGGCTCCGGTTTGCAACACCTGAAGGGGGGGTGGTTGAAGTTCCAGTTGGGACGACCTCAGTGCTTCCTTTGATTTCCGAAGACGGTACGGAACGAGGCTGGGCTGGCCTATCTCCCGTGCCACAAATTGATTCAATCGCCGATGGCGCACCAAGCGAGAGTCTCTTGGAGCCTGGTGATCGCTTCGCCGAACTTGAAGGGGTGGCTTGGCCTTCGATCACCGAGATTCAAACTCTCATTGCCAACTCGGTGAGTCCTAGGGCCACCATCCAACGTGGAGAATCACTCATTGAACTTGAGTTGCTCTTGCGTTCTGATGGAAAGTTGGGCATTGGGCTGAGTCCAGCCTCGAGCCCACTGCAGCTCACTGGCCCTCGGATCGGTGAAGAATTTGCCGTGCCCCGCGGCTTGGTTCTTACCGGTGATATTGATTTTGTGGAATTCGCCCAGACCCTCTCCGCTATGTCCGAGCCTCAAATCATGACCGATGGGGGCAGTTACCCCATCGAGTTGACTCAGGACGAGCGGGACGCGGCCAATGCCCTCAAGCGAACTGTCGGACTCTCGCCTTCTTTCTTTGAACCAGAATCTGTCACTCTTCAGGGTTCGATTCCGTTTGAGGCTGCCGCCATGGGCACCAAAGAGACGGTGAAGTGGATTACTTTGACCTATCTAACGATTGACCGACTCGTTCGCGGTTCCGTTGAAGTCAAGCAGCTACACGGACCCGTAGGCATTTTGGATGTCGGGGCGAAAACTGCGGCCCAAGGGTTGACCTACTTGCTGTTCTTTCTCGGCCTCCTGTCCGTCAACCTTGCCGTGTTGAACTTCCTACCGCTTCCAGTGGTTGACGGGGGGCACATGATTTTCTTGGCGTGGGAAGGGGTGACCGGTCGGCCTCCATCCGTCACTTTCCAAAAATGGGCAACCATGATTGGGTTGGGTCTTCTGGGATCGCTGTTTGCGGTCACCTTCTTCAACGACTTAAGTCGGTTGTTTGGATGAAATCTTCGATCTTGATCACCGGGGCCTCAGGCGGCATTGGACGTGCGCTGGTCTCCCGCCTCGCTGATGATTATCAGATTTTTGCTACGGGTCGAAGTGCTGAACGGTTGCAGGGCTTCCCCGAAGGGGTACAGACCCTTTCGGGTGATCTTGCGTCTGATGTGTTTCGCAGCCAGTTGTCAGATTGGGCTACTGGGGTGACCTCCATTGTCCACAACGCCGGCTTTGCGCCAAATATTGACGTTCAGGACACCGACTCTGCATTCGATCGCATGGTCTTTGAGACCAATGTCATTGCTCCGCTCGATCTCACCCGCAAGTTGCAAGACTCTTTGGTCCAAGGGACGCCAGGTCGGGTGGTCTCTATTTCGAGCTTTGCCACCCACGACCCATTTCCCGGCTTTCGTGCGTACGCGGCTTCAAAGTCAGCATTGGAGTCGCTGGTTCGTTCTCTGCCGGCGGAGACGGACGGACAGGTCATCGGATTCAATGTGGCTCTGGCCGCCGTCGAGACTCCGGCGTTGCGTGCTTTTGCCGATACTTCAATGGTTCCTCCTGAGGCTGCCCTTGATCCGAGCGCTGTGGCCTCAGCGGTTGGCAAGCTCTTGAGCGGGGATTTTGATGCCCGCTCTGGACAGCGGTTCCTTCTGAGCGTGGATCACGTGCTTCCTGATTAACTTGAAGTCGTCCCACCGAGTCTTCGAGGGCGTTGCTCGTACTCATGAAGTGCTCGATGGAGTGCTTCGGCGTCAAAATCTGGCCACAGTTCGTTTTGAACCACCAGCTCAGCGTAACTTGATTGCCAAAGTAGGAAGTTCGAGAGTCTTGCTTCTCCTCCGGTGCGTATGACCAAGTCAGGGTCAGGCACATTTGCGGTAAGCAGTCGTTCGGACAATGAATCCTCGCTGATCTCGTCTGGATTCAACCGTCCCATGGCGACGTCTAGGGCAAGTCGTCGTGCTGCGTTCGTGATTTCCTGACGGGATCCGTAGTTGATGGCAATCTGGAGGGTCATCGATGATCCCGGTGCCGTGTCGGCTTCTAGCCGGTCTGACCGATCGAGCACAGCTGCGGGCAGTCCCTCACGCTGCCCAAGCCGTCGGTATCGAATGCCCTGCTCCATAAGTCGATCTCTTTCAGAGGTCATATAGCTCTCAAAAAGGGTCATGAGTGCAGTGACTTCGGCTTGGGGCCGGCTCCAATTTTCAGTCGAGAAGGAGTACAGCGTCAGGACTTCCACCCCGCATTCTGCGGCCGCCTCGACGGTGCCCTGAACGGCTTTCGCCCCGGCACGGTGTCCGTCGATCCGTGGGCGCCCGCGCGCTTCGGCCCAACGCCCGTTGCCATCCATGATGATGGCGACGTGTCGCGGGAGAGCGGGCAATTCAGTGTTGTTGCTGGTCACGCATTCTCCAGGGAGCCCGGATGGCAGCAGGAATCCTCGCCGGAGTTTGGCTGAAGGGTGCGGCGCATGGTTTGTCGGCGATCTGGTCCCACCGAGACGAATTCAATCGGGACTCCGAGATGAGATTCCAATGAATGCAGATACGATTGACAGGCCTCTGGCAAGTCGGAGATGGATTGGCATTGGTCAATCTCTTCGGCCCATCCCGGATGAGATTCGTAGACCGGGATGCATTCTTTGAGCAGTCGAGCGTCGGGCGGGAAGCGGTCCAAAACCTCACCTGATGCAGTCCTGTAGCCGGTGCACAGTTTGATTACGTCAAATCCGGAAAGGACGTCGAGAAGCGTAATGGCCAAGCTGTCAGCGCCGCACACCATGGCGGCGTATCGGAGGGCAACCAGGTCGATCCAGCCGCAGCGTCGTGGGCGTCCTGTTGTGGTTCCGTATTCATGCCCCCGATCTCGAATTCGGTTGCCGATGGCATCGTCGAGTTCCGTAGGGAAGGGGCCTCCTCCGACGCGGGTGGAATACGCCTTTACCACGCCAACCACCCGTCCGAGAGATTTTGCGGGGAGTCCGGTGCCGGGGGAGATCCCAAGGGCTGAAGCGTTCGAACTTGTGACATAGGGATATGTGCCATGGTCAACATCGAGAAGGCACGCGTTCGCACCTTCGAACAAGAGTGAACGGTTTTCGTTGACTCGATCGTGCAAGAGCCAGGTGGTATCGGTGATGTATGGCCGCAAACGTTCCCCCAACCTCAGCAAGTCTGAAAGGAGGGTATCGATATCGATGGCAGAATCGTTCCCGGCCACTTTTAGTTCTTCAAGGCGAAGGGGGGCCATTTTGCCGAGGTGGGCTTTCAAATACGGCTCGTCGAGAAGATCGCCTATCCGCACGGCCATCGATCGTCCAATTTTGTCGGCATACGCTGGGCCGATGCCCCTCTTGGTCGTCCCAATGGCTTCGCCACGATTGGAGAGCCGGGCTTCGGCGGCACCATCGAGCAAGCTGTGCCAGGGCAGTACCACATGGGCTCGAGAAGAAACGTGAAAGCGCCCTTCAAGTGAGAGCCCCCGGGCTTCTACGAGTTCGATTTCTTTCACCAGAATGCTGGGGTCAATGACAGTGCCGTTGGCGATGACCAGTTCACAATCGGGGTTTAGGACCGCGCTTGGCATGAGGTGCAGCGCAAGTTTCTCGCCTTCTACGACGATGGTGTGCCCGGCGTTGGCTCCGCCATTGAATCGAACCACCACGTCGTGTTCGGCGGCCAGAACGTCAACAAACTTGCCCTTGCCTTCGTCGCCCCACTGAAGGCCGACAATCGCAGTATTTGGTACGCCAGATTGAGATGCCATCCTGTGCTCCTCCAAGGACGATACGATCGCTTTTGGACAATGAACCTTACCAAAAATGGCCGTGCTCTCGGGGATGATCCCCGCCTGTCGCCGCCGCTTGACGCGGCCTTGGGTTTGTACGCCCACGTTCCCTTTTGTACCCACAAATGCCACTACTGCGACTTTTACAGCCTTGTTGATCAGAACGATCGCATTGGCCAATTCAGCGATCGTCTGCTCGAAGAATTGGAGCAGATCCCAGCGGGTACCGCTTTTGACACGATCTTCTTTGGCGGCGGTACACCAACCATGCTTCCTCAGAACTTTTGGGAAGCCTGGAGTGGCATTTTGTCCCGTAGGTTTGTGTTGCCCTCCGACTACGAGTGGACGGTTGAAGCGAATCCCGAAACCATTACGGCTGACATGGCCCACGCACTTGTCTCAGCCGGTGTCAACCGAATGAGTTTGGGTGTGCAGTCTTTCACCACGGGCTCTTTGCAGACCCTCGAACGCCGACATCAGCCCGAATCCGTACCGCGTGCCGTGGAGTTGTTGCGGGAGGCGGGAATCTCTCGGCTCTCTTTGGATCTGATTTTTGGTGTTCCTGGTCAGGATCTTGATGGGGTTGCCTACGACATATCAGAAGCCCTTGCGCTGAAGCCTGACCATCTGTCGGTCTACGGGTTGATCTTTGAGCCCAACACCGCGCTGACCAAACGACGCGACCTTGGCATGGTTGAACCGTGCGATGAAGAATTTGAAGCCGAGGCCTACGAGCTGGTGGTCTCTCGGCTCCAATCGGTGGGACTTCACCGGTATGAGGTTTCCAACTTCGCTCTCCCCGGTGAACAGTGTCGACACAACCTGAAATATTGGAAGAACAAACCATGGTGGGCATTGGGCCCGAGCTCGTCTGGCCAATTCTCCGGGGCACGATGGAAGAACCAGCGTCGACTCGATGGTTATTTGTCGTCAACGGGGTGGTGCCCCCTAGAAAGTGTTGAGATTCGCACCGGGGAATTGCATCGCGCCGAACGCTTCTTACTGGGGCTTCGACTGCAAGAAGGCCTCTCCATCGATGAGCTCGAGAGTCTTCAAGCCGGTCCGGGTTCACCCAGAGCAGCGGTGATTCGACGCATGGTTGATCGCGGCCTGTTGCATCGTGGGTCCGAACGGCTTTCGCTCACAGATCAGGGGTTCCTTCTTGCTGATCAGGTTATTGGGGAGCTCATGTGATGGATTGGCTGGTTGAATTTCTACCTTCAGGTGCGGCTGTGGGAAATGCCCTTTGGCTGCTGATTACCTTTCTGCTCTTACTGCTGGTGGTCCCGCTTGCAGCATTGGGGCTTCCGGGCAGTTGGCTGATTCTGCTTTGGTGTGCTGGAACGTTCGTGGCGGGGGGAGACGCCGTTTCTTTGTGGTGGATCAGCGCTGGCGTTGCTGTCGCAGTGGCCGGGGAGGTTGTGGAGCATGTGCTTGGTATTGCCGCCACCAAAAGGGGAGGAGGGGGTAGGCCAGGCATGTGGGGAGCTGCTATTGGATCACTGGTTGCAGGCGTGGTAGGACTGTTTGTTCCGCCGCCTGTTGTTGGGGCAATTTTGGTGGCCCTGCTTGGCGCATTCTTCGGAGCCTTTGTAGGCGAAACATGGTTTGCTGCACGAAGCAAAAAGGAGGCCCTTCGTCCCGCAATCTGGGCGGCAGGGGGACGATTGGCTGGCATGTTCGCCAAGATCATGTTCAGCGGGATCGTCGCCTTGCTGGTGGCATTGGATCTTGTGATGGATTGGATCTGGCCAGCGTAAGCGCGCGTCTCTTGCCAGATTCGGCTAAGCGGTTTGCTTTTTGCCGTATGTCCGAGCCCGCGGTTCCACAATGCCTAGTTGAACCGGCTCAAACTCGATTGATGGTGTTCCGCCGTTCCATTTGGCCACGGTACTGGCCAAGAATGGATCGTCCACTCGTTCTGGGTAATCGGTTCGGTAGTGGGAGCCGCGAGACTCTTTACGTTCGATCCCTCCCATGAGCATGACTTCGGCGAGGGCCAGCATGTCCGGAACGGCTCGGGCGAAAGAAAGGTTTTGGTTGGTCCACAAGCCGGTGTCAGAAAGACCAATATTGCTTGCTCGTTCTTGGAGGCTTCGAATTGCCCCTAAGGCCTCTGTCATTCTGGCTTCGGTTTTGACCACCGTCGCTGCCGCGGTCATTTCGTCACCCATGGCTTTGGCGATGACATAGGGGTTCTCGTGCCCAGAGGAAGCCGCCAGCCGTGATTGCAACTCTGTTTCAGCATCTACGGCCGCAGCAAACAGTGTGTCGTCTGAGTTTGCCCCCGCGTGCTCACGCGCATGGTTGGCAACACCGTGGCCACAGAAGAGCCCATCAAAGATGCACGAAAGAAGTGCGTTGGCACCAAGACGGGTCGCACCGTGGTACTGGTAATTGGCTTCGCCAAAGGCAAAGAGGCTCGGTATGCCGGTCATCATAGAATTGGGGGCGCCGTATTCCATGAGCTGTCCGTCTTCAGTTGCGGTGTACTCCGTCCAGAGTCCGCCCATGGAGTAGTGGACGCCAGGAAAAATGCGCATGGGAAGTTCGCAAGGGTCTTCGCCGACAAACTTGCGGTAGATCTCCAGAATGGCCCCCAGCTTGGTTTCGAGGTAGTCGCGGGGTTTGTGCGTGAGGTCCAGATAGACCTGGTTCTCACCACGCACGCCCATACCTTCGTCCACGCAAACACTGAAGATTTCACGGGAGGCAATGTCTCGGGGGACCAGGTTGCCATATGCCGGATACTTTTCCTCGAGGAAATACCAGCGCTCTTCGGCAGGAATGTCTCGAGGGTCACGTGAATCGCCAGAGGCCTTGGGGACCCAAACGCGTCCACCTTCCCCACGAGCAGATTCACTCATCAGGCGAAGTTTGTCTGCTCCCGGGATGGCGGTGGGGTGCACCTGAATGAATTCGCCATTGGCGTAGGGGGCCCCCGAAGTGAAACATCGGGCCGCAGCGGCGCCGGTGCACATCACGGAGTTTGTGCTCTTGCCGAAGACCAATCCGGGGCCGCCAGTAGCCATCACCACGGCATCGGCAGCAAACGAGCGAATAGTCATGGTGCGGAGATCTTGAGCGACAATCCCGCGGCACCGGCCGTCGGCGTCGACGATGGGGCGCAAGAACTCCCAGTATTCGTACTTACTAACGTTCCCTTCAGATTCATGACGTCGGACCTGCTCATCGAGGGCGTAGAGCAATTGCTGGCCGGTTGAGGCGCCGCTGAAGTGGGTTCTCTTGAAGAGTGATCCACCAAAAAGGCGAAGATCTCGACGCCCCTCAGCCGTCCGGTTAAACGGGACGCCCATCCGGTCCAAGAGGTCAATGATCTTCGGGGCCCAGTGCGTCATTGTGCGAACTGGTGCCTGGTGGGCCAAGAAGTCGCCCCCGTACAGGGTCTCATCACAGTGCTGATCTTCGGAGTATCCCTGTTGCCGGGCCACATTGTTGCAGGCGTTGATGCCGCCCTGGGCGCAAACACTGTGTGATCGCTTGACCGGCACCAGTGAGAAGAGGTCGACCTGGAGTCCTGACTCGACAATCCGTGTGGTGGCGGCCAGACCGGCCAGTCCACCACCGACGACAATCACTCGGGGGCCACTCATGACGACGCACCTCTCAACGGGGGATCTGCAGGGGGGATTGATACCGATTCCGAAGCCTGATTCATTTTGTCTTCAATTTTCTGGGCCGCTTCAACATCTAAGGTGCTGTACCCCGCGATGGCCGCAACGGCCATTGTGGAGAGGCCCATGCCGAGTGCAGCACAGGCATAGCCCCATCGTGCCTGCGAGGCTCGGCTGACGGTGAGTCCCCAAGTGATGGCGGCTGACCACAAGCCGTTGGCGAAGTGGAAAACAATGGCGAGGACGCACACCAGGTAGAACGCGGCGAGGAAAAGCCCAACTTCACCTTGCTGGAAGTGGACCGCTAGGGAGCTTGCGGCGTGATGAGTGTCGAACTTTGGCATGAGGCCCAAGTACGTCCAGCCGAAGCGAAGCGAGGTGATGTGCAAAAAGATAAAGGCGACGGCGAGATAGCCGGTCATTCGCTGGAGAGCGTACCTCCAAGATCCATGCCACCCATACCGGTCCACATTGGCCTTACCGGATCGCGCGAAGATGACACCCAAGCCCGCGTGGAATGCGATGGGGCCAAAAAGGACCGTCCATTCAATGATCTCGAGGGCAGGAAGAGAATGGATAAAATCTACTTCGTGCTGAAAGGTCTCGACACCTGCGTCTCCGTACTCTGATTTTCCTAGAAATCTTCCCCAGACAATGGATGAGTTGGTGGTTAAGTGCGGGAGCAGAAAAAGGCCCACCGGGAACACCCCTGAGAGACTGTGAAGTCGGCGAAGCAAGTGGTAGTGGCGATCAATGATGGACATGGGTGTTCTTTGCTGTCGGTTCAGTTAGGAAGTGTTCCGAACATCAAATTGGTGGTTAGGGAATGATGAGCCCGGACCCCCCAGAAGCTGTGTCCTCCCCAGTTGTGGTGCCGGGTCCAGTTTGAGCATCTGGAGTCAGGCCTCCGCCATGTTTGGCTAGGTGTTCTTGGACTTGATTTTTGATTTGGACGTACTGAGTGCGGAGTCCGTCAACGGTTTCGGTAAGCATTTTGGACTCTTCGTCGGTGAGGTTGCCCTTTGTCTTGTCGTCGAGGACCGCCAGAAGATCGATGTGATGCTCTGCCATTTTGAGATCAACAGCATTCAAATCGATAAAGACTTGACCGGAGGGGTCCGGCCGCATGGCCATCGCCATCATCGCTTGTGAGGCTAGAGCAATGACGAAATACTCGAAGGTGGCTTCCGGTATTGGGGGCTGTTCGGAGGCGGCAGCCTTGGCGTCCGCTTCGGCGAGCCGGGCACGCTCCGCCTCGGCTTCGGACTTCCAATCTTCATCGGCAGAGAAATGGTTCGACGGATCGGTCTCAGTCATGGTGGTGGGGTACCCTTTCCATCGTGAAGTATAGGTCTAGAGCACATTTTCCGATGCCCAGAATCTTTCGTGGCCCGATTCCATTGCGGATCGTCCAACTCCTCATGATTGCCTTTTGCGGGCTCACTCCGGCGTGTCAAACTGGGCAGCAATCATTCGTGCTTGATGACTATCGCCTCAGGCTCACTGCCGAGTCCATTGAGAATGATTCTCCGGAACTTGCTGCCGACAACGAAGGACAGCTTATTGACTGTTTGGTGGGGCACGTAGCAGGGCGTCCGATGTATGCCCACGACATCCTTGATCCCATGCGGGACGAGCTCACAGCCGTCGCCGCCCAAAGTGATGTCGCCCAATTTCGTAAGGAGGCTCGACAGCGGGTCCAGCAACGACTCGAGGGTGAAATACTCAATCGTTTGTTGATTGAAGAGGCAGCTCTGCAACGAGATCCCGAAAGCAGTGGCCAGTTCAGCGACCAAGTTCAGGCCGTGGCGGCAATTTTGTCAAGAAACTCTGGCCTGTCAGATGCAGAGTTCCGCAGGACCATCCGTAATGAAAAGGGCGTGTCACCAGCGCAATTTGCGAAAGACCTTCTGATTCAGGAAGAGGTGCGGAAGTATCAATTGAAGCAAGCCGCCGCTGCCGGTGATGTCACCTGGAAAGACATTGAACGCCTGTACGCCAGACAAGTCGAGAGCTTTGATCAAGGCAGCTTCACCCTAGCTCGCTTTGAGCTTGATTCCGAAGACAGCGTTGCGCCGCTACTAGAGGCGCTCTCTTCGTGGAATCCGGGTGATGACCCCGCAATACTCGAGTCACTTGGTTCCAAGTATGCAAGCCCTCGAAGCGGCGGACTGTGGCTGAGTTACAACTTCGAAGATGGCGGCCTCCCCGAAGTGACATTTGGTGTCCCCGAGCTTCAAGCCGCCGTGCGGACTCTCAGCACTGAAAATCCAGTGACCCCTGTGGTTTCTGTGAATGGCCGACCGTGGCTTGTGGTTCTGCGCACTTTCGAGCGTGCCCAGCCAGCTGACCTTTGGGATCCTGATGTTCAGGAACGGCTTCGGTCACTCTTGCAAGCGGAACAGCAACGTCGCGTTTTGACTGCGAATCGTCGAGTTTTGATCAACAACGGAGACCTGTCGCCCTCCCCAAACGAGATGCTTCGCCGGCTTCTCGATGTGGTATACAACCGGCATATTCCCACCAGCTCTGATGGGGACGGCTCATAAGTCGGCGGCGGCTGCATTTCATTCTTTCGGTTAAGGCCTCAACATTGCATCGCGGCCTCCGAGCCGAGGTTTGGTCTTGGCTCTGGAGTCTGTTGAGTTTTCGCCGGACGGTCGGCTGCCGGGTCCGTATTGGGAGATTTGAAGCTGATCGAATTGAACGCCGTTTCTCTGGGAGGCTCTGCCTCGTTGAGGTTCGCTCGCGTCGGACCTGCGATTTGGCATTTCGCTCTGTCGGTCGAACCAAGCAACGAAGACTCGCTGTCATGGCAAAACATCTTGCCACGCGGACAGGAGAGCCGGTCACGATTGAGGTGGAGGCAGTGGCCCCTAGGCAAATAGCCCGCAGGGTTTTAGGCGTCGTTCACCCAAATTTGCCAGACCACAATTGAAGTGACCTGTCGAGCAGTTCCACCGCATATTCGTCCTTTGTCATTTTGCGAAGAGCGACGTGTTCCCCTGCAGTTATCCAGGCGCCAGAGACAACTTCAGATCCGACGGTTTCGAGGGGATTTGCCGCTATGGCGTGACACTTTTTCGATGCCAGCTTCCTTCGGGCTCGGTCCATCAGTTGATTTTTGTTCTCGAGAGCAAACCCGATTCGGATGCCATGGGAAGGCCACTTGTCCGATAGACCCGCCAGCAAGTCGGGGACTGGTTCTAGCTGGATTGAGACGGGCGATCGAGGCAGCTTGGATTGGGATACTTCTGCAGGCCTGAGATCAGAGACCGCCGCGGCCATGAATAAAAGGTCGTGCTCGGGCCAGAAATTGATCAGCAGCTTCTGGAGATCTTCGCTGGTCTGGTACTCAGCAATCTCGCCATGGCTTCTCAAATCATCTCGAACCGCCGATTCGACGGGCCCGACCAGAACTTGAACAGCAAGACCTCGCGCTCGGCAGGCCTTGGCCAAAGCCAAGCCCATTTTTCCGCTAGACCGGTTCAGAATGCCTCGAACTGGGTCCAAGTGCTCCAGAGTTGGACCAGCCGTGATCAAAATTCGGGGCTCGTGAGACTTTGGAGAGGGCATGATCCACTTTTCGGGGCGGAATTGTCACTTGAGATGGACGGGACGGGGTCCATTGATCATACTCATCATTCTGCAACTGGCTCTTAGCCGATGAAGGAGTCTCATGGCACGCAAGCGCCTCAAACTTGGTGAAATTCTTGTCCAGCATGGCGCTCTGACGCCGGCTGCTCTTGAAGAGGGCCTGAAATCCGCCTCCGCGGCTCGCAAGCGTCTGGGTGACGCCTTGATTGAGGCCGGCTCGTGTGATGACACTGCCATCGCGAAGGCATTGGCTGAACAAACTGGACTGCCATTTGTTGACCTCAACGACAGATCTGCAGCCCAAAGGGTTGATCTCAACCTTGTGCCTGATGACTTGCGGAAGAGATTCAAGATTGTCCCGTTGGGTGAGGACGGCGGCCGCCTGCATCTTGCCATTGGGGACCCCATGGCCCTTGATGCTCTTGACATGCTTCGCTTTCGGCTCAACCGAGAGCTGGTGATTGAGGTTGCCTCACCCTCCGCAATCGAAGCCGCCCTTGATGGCAATGAAGGTGGAGGGGGGCGCAATTTCGATGGACAGAGCTTTGTCACGGACTCCATCGATGCTTCGGTCGACTCATCGGTCGATCGGTCCGTCGACAAGTCCATTGATGTGGATGCGGGAGAAGACTCCCGCATGGTCACTTTGGTGAATCGTATTATTGAAGAGGCGGTTCGAAACCGCGCTTCTGATATTCACATTGAGCCCATGCCCGACCGGGTCGTGCTTCGCTACCGCATTGACGGTGTGTGTACGGTCCGAGACAACCTGCCCAAGAGGATGCAAGCCGCAGTGCTCGCGCGCCTCAAGTTGATGGCAGGCATCAACATTGCCGAAAAGCGTATTCCTCAAGACGGCCGCATTAAACTCAAAGTTGACGAGTCTCAAATTGACTTTCGGGTCTCTTCATGTCCGGCCTACCACGGCGAGTCCATCGTCCTGCGGATTTTGCGTCCCGACTCGGTACAGATTGGCCTGGCAAACCTTGGTTTTGAGCCGGATCACCTCGACATTTTTAATCGCGTGATCCGTCGGCCCAATGGCATCTTTTTGGTGACTGGCCCCACCGGCTCCGGGAAAACCACCACTCTGTACACCGCACTTGACGAACTGAACCGCCCTGACAAAAAGATCATTACCGCGGAAGACCCGGTTGAATACAACTTCAAAGGTATCAACCAGTGTCAGGTGAGAGAGAGCATCGGTTTCACGTTTGCCTCGATTCTCCGTTCAATGCTTCGTCAGGCTCCGAATGTCATTCTGGTCGGCGAAATTCGCGACCGCGAAGTCGCTGAAATTGCCATCCAAGCGGCGCTCACGGGTCACTTGGTCTTCTCGACACTTCACACCAATGACGCGCCGAGTGCCATTACACGGTTGATTGATATGGGGGTGAAGCCTTTCTTGGTCGCCAGTTCTATTCAGGCGATTATGGCCCAGCGGCTGGTTCGAGTCCTCTGCAAAGACTGCAAGGCTCCTGCTCAGGACCTTGATCCCAAGGAGTTGCAGCTCATTGGCATTGATCCAGATTCGCCCGAAGTAGACCAAATCATGGGACCGGTTGGTTGCCCCAAGTGTGACAACATCGGCTTCAAAGGTCGCCGTGCCATCTTTGAATTTATGAAGATGAACAGTGAGGTTCGTGATCTTGCTTTCCAACGCGCTCCTGCAGAAGAAATTCGTGCCGTTGCCATTCGAACCGGTATGAGAACTCTCGTTGATGATGGCCGCCTCAAAACCCTTGCCGGTTCAACCACGCCAGCTGAGGTTGCCCGATTTGCTCAGGCCGAGTTCCTGACTACCGGAAACGTCGACATTTAACAAAAGCACCCCTTTGTCATTTCACTGAAAGCCACTTATGTCCACCATCCAGATCGACCGTCTGCTTGACACTGTGATCAAACTCGATGCTTCTGACCTCCACCTCTCCGTAGGTCGAAAACCAACCCTCCGCCTCCATGGCGGCCTCAAGAATCTGGATACCAAGGTTCTCGATGGAGATGACACCGTGGCGCTCATGAAGCAGATCACCCCGGAACGCAACCAGCAGGAAATTCAAGAAGAGGGAGGCACCGACTTTGGCTTTGCCTACGGCGACAAAGCTCGCTTCCGTGTCTCTGTTTTTCGCCAGCGTGGGGATCTGACGCTGGTCCTCCGCTTGATCCCCAACCGTTTGCTGACCTTCGACGAAATTGGTCTGCCTGATATCTGTAAAGATTTGATTCGGCGGCCACGTGGGCTCTTCATTGTGACTGGCCCGACGGGGTCAGGGAAAACCACCACTTTGGCGACCATGCTCGATTTCATCAATATGAACTACGAGCGTCACATTGTGACTGCGGAAGACCCTATCGAGTACTACCACTACCACAAGAAGTCGGTCGTGAATCAGCGTGAAGTTGGCGCGGATGTCCCAAGCTTCTCTGAAGCACTCCGCCGTGTGCTTCGGTCAGACCCTGACTGCATCCTTGTGGGTGAAATGCGTGACCTCGAGACCATTGAAGCGGCGATCCGAGCGGCTGAAACTGGTCACTTGGTCTTCGCGACCCTGCACACCACCGGCGCTGCCGGAACCATTAGCCGGGTGATTGACGCTTTCCCGACCAACCAGCAGGCTCAGGTGCGTGTCCAGCTTTCAGTGTCACTCATCGCCGTTCTTTCACAGGCCCTGCTGCGGCGTTCTGATAAGCCTGGCCGAGTTGCAGCCTATGAGTTCCTCGTGGTGACTCCGGCCATTGCCAACCTCATTCGTGAGAACAAGACCTTCCGTATCGATTCGGCCATCCAAACCGGCAAGAAGTTTGGCATGCAGCTTCTGGACGACCACCTCTGGAGCTTCTACCAACGCAGCATGATCAGTGCCGAAGAGATGATCGACAAGAGCAAAGATCCTGGGGCACTTTCGGCCAAGATCCATAGCGAGGGCGGGGCAGTCGGCCGCATCGAATGGGACGACGACGATCTCGAGGACTGACCATTATTTTATTGCCCCCGCAGGGCAGTTGGACCTGTTCTCGGCCGGATGATTTGGCCGCAAATACCCACTGTCACCCTCTCTCGGCCTGCGGCCTCGCCGCATCTTCGGGTTGAGGCTCGATATTCAGGTATCCTGCCCGAATGCCCGAGTCGGAAACTTCATTCAAGGCTATCCCCCCGAGTGAAATGAAGGGTCGCCGCATCGGTCGAATCTTCGTCAAGATGCAACTCGTCAAGCGTGAGCAAGTCTCCAAGGCCCTTGCCGTGCAGAAGGAGCGGGCAGAGTCGGGACAAAAGGTCAAGGTCGGTGAGGTTCTTCGTGAACTCGGCTTCGTTACTGATCACCACATTGCCTACGCCCTGGCCGGACAAGCTGGCATGCAGTTGGTCGACTTGGATCCCGAAGCAATCCCTGCCGAAGCAGTTGATGCCCTTCCTGCTGAAACCGCCACCTCCTACCAGATCGCTCCAGTCTCATTCGATGCTGGCTCCAACCGCTTGGTGGTCGCCCTCAAGTCCCCGGACAACTTTCAGGCCATCGATAACCTTCGTTTGCTGCTGAATTTTGATGCCGTGGCGGTGATTGCCGACGCTGAAGCCATCGATCAAGTTATTGCCAAGCATTACGCCAACCAGTCTTCAGGCGCTGCCAATATTGATTTCGGTAGCGAAGAATTGTCCGCACTTGAGGGCCGAGGCGATTCTGTGGATCTCGAAGACTTGGTGCAGGCGGCCGGAAGCAGTGCGGTTGTTCGTCTCATCAATATGGTGCTGATGCAGGCCATCCGCGACAAGGCTTCTGACATTCACTTGGAGCCGTTCGAAGACGAATTCAAAATGCGTTATCGAATCGATGGTGTGCTCTACGAAATGAGCCCGCCGCCACCCCACTTGGCTATGCCCATTGTTTCTCGCGTCAAAGTGATGTCGAATTTGGACATTGCCGAACGTCGGCTTCCCCAAGATGGCCGCATTGAGCTCACTTTGGGCGGCAACCCCGTGGACCTTCGCGTGGCGGTTCTTCCCACGATGTTTGGTGAATCCGTCGTAATGCGGGTGCTTGACCGAGGCAATGTCCAGTTGAGCCTTGACAATGTTGGTTTGCGGCCTGATGACCTTGAGACTGTTCGCGACTTGATCAAACGGCCCAATGGCATTGTGGTCGTGACCGGTCCCACCGGTTCTGGCAAAACCACGACGTTGTATTCCTGCCTCAATGAACTCAATGACCCAGAAACCAAAATCCTCACCGCGGAGGACCCGGTTGAATACGACATTGACGGCTTGATTCAGTGTCAGATCAACCCAGACCAAGAACTCACGTTCGCCAAATTGCTGCGGTCATTCCTTCGCCAAGACCCGGACATCATTCTGGTCGGTGAAATTCGTGACCTCGAAACCGCGCAGATCGCGGTGCAGGCTTCGTTGACGGGCCACCTGGTATTTACCACGGTGCACACCAACGACGCGCCGAGTACCGTTCTGCGCTTGACCGACTTGGGTATGGAGCCCTTCTTGCTCACCGCCACCATTGAGGCGATTGTGGCCCAGCGATTGGTTCGCCGCATCTGTGTTGACTGCAAGCAGGCCTATGAACCGTCTGAAGAAGAGTTGATGGAGCTTGATTTAAGGCCCAGTGACGTGGAAGGTCGGACCTTCTTCCGTGGCATTGGCTGTGATAAATGCAACAATACTGGCTTCAAGGGTCGAATGGCTCTGTTTGAGATTCTGGTCATGGACGACAAGATTCGAGAATTGGTCATGCAACAAGTGTCTACCACGGTCATTCGTGACGCCGCCCGTCGGCGCGGCATGCGGACCCTCCGGGAATCCGGATTGCTGGCGATTTACGAAGGCCAGAGCACGATTGACGAAGTTGTGCGCGAGACGATCACCGACGATTAAATGTACCGGAGCATTCGCTCCATTCAGAACCAGGAGGCTCCGTGCCTACGTTCAAATACCAAGCCGTAACCGCCGATGGAAAAGCAACCAAGGGCACCCTTGACGCAGAGAATCTTGATGATGCTGGCGCTATGCTCCGCGCCCAGGGGCTCTTCCCCCAATCTGTGGTTCCTGATAAGGCACGCAAGCGTGGAAAGAAAGGCGTGCCTGATGCCGGCGCGGCGGAAACCAAACGCAAGAAGCCTCTCGCCTTGGGCGGGGTCTCTCAGAAAAAGCTCACGCTATTCACACGGCAACTCTCTACGCTGCAAGACGCAGGCCTTCCCCTGCTTCGATCGGTGCAGATTTTGGAATCTCAGCAGCGGGGGGGGATGATGAAATATGTGCTCGCCTCGGTGGCCGATGATGTTGCCGCTGGATCAACGCTAGCTGATTCCATGGCGCGCCACCCTGGCACCTTCGACCGTCTTTACTCCAAGATGATTGCGGCCGGAGAAGTGGGCGGTGTTCTTGATGTCATTCTGCAACGCTTGGCGGTCTTTATGGAGAAGGCCCAAGCGCTGAAGCGACGGGTGATTGGCGCCATGATCTACCCCGTGGTAGTGATCATCATTGCGGTCCTCATCGTGACCGGCATCATGTACTTCGTGATCCCCAAATTCATTGAGATCTTCAATGACTTTGAGGTTGAGTTGCCAGGCCTGACCATCTTCTTGACCGAAGCTTCGGCATGGGTTGCAGGTTCGGCGACACCTGATCAACAGATTCCAGGCGCGGCTTGGATCGTC
The DNA here is from genome assembly GCA_002709295.1 of Phycisphaerae bacterium. Taxonomy (GTDB): domain Bacteria; phylum Planctomycetota; class Phycisphaerae; order Phycisphaerales; family SM1A02. The sequence goes on from PAQL01000013.1 coordinate 35,421, forward strand.
GTCAGTCCGTTCATCATCTTCATCCTCTGGAAGATCATCAGGAAGATTGAAATCGGACGAAAGATTACCGACCGTCTGCTGCTGATCTCTCCTCCTGTTGGTGGTCTTCTGCGAAAGACCGCTGTGGCTCGATTCACTCGGACCTTGGGAACGCTCATTGCGGCGGGGGTGCCGATTCTTGAAGCCATCACGATTACCAAAGAAACCAGTGGCAACAGTGTGTTTGAAGACGCACTGGGCAAGGTGCACGACTCGATCCGCGAAGGCGAGTCATTCGCCGAACCTCTTCGGAAGTCAAAGGTGGTGGATGAACTCGTGGTCAATATGATCGAGGTCGGTGAAGAAACCGGTGACCTTGACGTCATGCTTATGAAAGTCGCCGACAACTATGACGAGGAAGTTGATGTTGCGGTGCAAGGCTTGACCAGGCTGATCGAGCCACTCCTTGTGGTATTCCTCGGTGGCGTCATTGGCACCATCGTTCTGGCGTTGTTCCTGCCTTTGGTCAAAATGATCGAATCGGTGTCTCAAGGTGGTTAAGTTCCACCGCGGTTCACGGACATCCCGTTCTGGGTTCACTGTTATTGAACTCTTGGTCGTGATTGCCGTCATCATTGTGCTCACGGGCCTCCTGCTCGCGGGTCTCCGTGCGGCCACTGGAGCCGCCCGGGATGCAGATTCCAAATCTCGATTCCGTGCCATTGCCCAGGCGCTTGCTGCCTTTCAAGGTGATCACGGGTACTTCCCCCCAATTTTGCGGGGAGGACTTCTGTCGGATCGCAATGGGCCCGCCTGGAGTGATGTGGTGCCGAATCCATCACCTACTTCCGACTACTCGATTGATATTCAGTCTTGGTATTCCATGACCGCGCTCCCGGAGTACCTGTTGGGTGCTGGTGGGCGTGACATTGACGGTTACGGTCAGTATGACGGGGACAGCAATTCAACCACCGAACGTCCCGCCTTAGGCATTCGCTCTCCTGGTTCAGACGGAGCATGGGGCAGCACCCTTTACGCCTCCGGTCCAAACAACAACCTTCCGGTCGGCGCGGCGCTTCAGGAGGATCGACTGCGTGCCTTTTACGTGGACCCCGACGCAAACCCTTTTTCGATTCGCTTCCGACGTCCGGGGCCGGTGTATGGCCCTTATCTAGGTCTCGAACAGGCGGGCTCTCTGGGCAAAATTTTACCTTCGAATGCAACCTGGTCTGTGAATGATCAGGAGCCTGAGCCCGTCCAGCTGATCACCGAAAATGATCTGGCGTGGACCGATCCCGCGGCACGCTTGGTCATGCTCGACAGTTACGGCAACCCTATCGAGTACTTCCGCTCGCCTTATGCGCCGGGGCAGCTCTCCAAACGAGATGTTCGTGACTTTCTTGGCGGCCCAGATCTTCCCGACGACTCCGATTACCAGCCCTCAACACTTGCCGATGTCATACGCCTTCGCCCCTTCACCTTCACGGCTGATGAGTCGGTCGATGGCGACGGGACTGGAGCATTTGACTCTCGCCTGGTTGATGACCTAGGGCCGGAGGCGAGAGACATCCCTGGTTCAACCACTCTGGCCCTGAAGACGGCCCGATGGGCCCTGTTCTCTGGAGGTGCTGATAAGACCTACAACCCATGGGTCCGCTCTTCCGAGTTGAACGAAGACAACATTGTGGAGATTGGAAAATGAGACGCGCATTGACTCTCATTGAGCTCGTTGTCGTTGTTGGCATTGTTCTGATTCTGGTTGCTTTGGTGACCAGCTCATTCTCGTCCATCATCTCTCGCTCCGAAGCGGCGAAAACAGAAACGGCGATGCAGCTCTTGAGTGCAGCCGTCGACGCCTATGAGCAAGGCACTGGGAACAAAATCACCTTGTCCCGCCGAGCTGCTGATCTGGGGGGGACTGAGCTGGGACCTGAGCCGCCCAGCCCCGAACAATTGCGCCGTGGCGTTCAGCTTTACGGCATGCACAGAAACGGTTCGCATTTCCTGACCACGGCAGAGCTGACACGGCAATTGCTTACGTATCAAGAGTCCGCTGATATTTTGGCCAAAATTGACCCGTCACTACTCTTTCCGATTCGATTTGACGCCGTCAATCCTCCATCTTGGGTCCCTTCACCACCGACGTTTGAGTGTGAACCAGACCTCAATAAAATTTTTGCACAGGCTCGGTGGAATGCGGCGTGTACTTGCCAAGTGGGCGAAGATCCCTTTTCAGGGAACTACAACCCGTACTGCCTAAATACGGCCCTGCTTGTCCTTGATTCATGGGGTCAACCCATCCGCGCAATCCATCCTGGACCACTCGCTCAAGTCGGCCCCAACGGTCTGTTGTCTCCCGATTCTTTTCCTGCGCTTACCGCCGATGGAGCAGGGCTCGACCGGGTGATGGATCAACCCAGAGACGCCGACGGAACCGTGTCCCGCCTTGCCGAGTTCCAGTATTTCGGTCAGGGGTCGACTGACGGGCAAATCCGATTCGTTAGCGCAGGTCCTGATTTGAAATTCGGCCAGCGGGTGGTCGGTACCAACGGGAATTCTGCCGAAGTTGCCAATCCCGATTGTTTTCGTAACGCCCTAGATAACGTCTTCTTTGGAGGAGGGACCCCATGAGACGCCGTGGATTCACTCTCATTGAACTCCTGGTGGCTATGGGCATCATTGTTCTGCTGAGCGCTATTGCCCTGGCGTCTACTCGAAACATTCGCAGCGGGCTCCGCCTTTCCGGCGGTGTCAACACTGTCACCGCCGCTCTTGAGCTTGGTCGTTCGCTTGCCATTCAGAATGGTGAGCCCGTTCTTGTGGCTTTCCGGCCGAAGGTCCGTGCTTCCGACAATTCACCTCCGAGTAGCTCAAATTGGCCTCCGCCCCAAAGCACTTCGTTTGTTGAAATCACCATCATGAAGTGGTCTGGTGATACCTTCAGATTTCGGACCGCGAATAACTCTGGGGGGTGGGATGGTGGATACTCCGTTGACCGGTGGATTCCGTACCCTCAGATCAAAACTTTCCCCCTGCCTGATGATGTTTGTGTCGCCGCCCCACGATTTTTTAGGTTCAATGACAACGGTGACGACGACTTCGTGGTGACCGGCGACTTTGTCGCGTTTGGTAATGGGCTGTCTTATGGAGCTGGCGGCGCCAGTGGCTTCCCGTTCGAAGTGCCCGCCATTCTCTTTGATCGAACTGGAGCCGTCGCTGTCAACAACCCGGACTCGAGCGCTCAGGGGCCTTGGCTCGATTGGGATGGCACCCCAGATGCTTTGCCGAGGGTTGCTCTCGGTTCTCAGCAGATTGCGTCAACAAATAATTCAAATCTTATTTTCAATGTTCCTCGTTCCACTGGTCAAATGTACGCCACCTTGGATGTGCGCGATGAACCGTTTGCTGGTGTTTCCCCCTTCATCACCATCTACGACCAGACCAAAGCTTTAAGCGCTGTGTTCACCCAGTCTGGCACACCGACCCTCGAGGAGTACCAGCGGGATACCTTGGTCACTGGCAACAATACGGCCAACATCATTTTTGCCTTGCGCGAGGGGCGCCAAATTTCCTTCAACGCCTACAGCGGGGTGGTGCTCAAATGATGAACCGTCGCGCTTTCTCTCTCATTGAAGTCCTCATGAGCGTCTTCATTCTCGGTATCGGCGTGATCGCGATTGCTTCTTTGCTGCCTGCAGGCATTCGTCAACAACGAGCTGCTCGAGACACTTCAGTTGGCCCGGTGGTCGCGCAGTCTGCCATTGGCCTTTTGCGTTCCAAGTATTCCCAAGACACCTTTGGTGGCGACGACATGGGCTTTGACTGCGGTGCATCGTCGACATCCTGTCAAGGCGGCACCGGATTCACCAACGATTATTTTTGCCACCTGGCTCCTGGAGATTTTGGCTGGACGAGGCCTGCCCGATGGTCTGCCAATGCCCTTTCCAGTGTTTCAGTGTTTGACACTGCGGCCAACCAGCAGGTTGCTTTTGCCCCTCGTGGCGCGGTGCACCCCTTCATTGGCCCGCCTTCGGTTCAGGGCCAAGGTGGAACCGATTCGATGTGGTGGCCTTCAACGGTTCCAAACTACCCCGATGCCCAGTCATCTCTGGACCCGCTTGACCCGTGCTTTAACCCCTTTTTGCGATCCGGTGAAGGGTTTACCAACAATCAGGCGCCCGCACCGTTCTTCACTCGAAACATCCCCGTCAATGATGCCGACTATCCTTGCGGCGCTATTCCTTTGGTGGACATCCTTGGTGTCACCGATGTCTCATCTCTTCCTCCCGACGGTCAAAAGCCATTCTCTTGGTTCATCCGGCAAGAAGAACGGCAATGGCCAATTGGTGCCACTACCCCCGAGTACTACTGGGACTGCATGTTCCGCCGCACCAACGGAGTTGTTGAGGTGGCCATCTTTGTGTACCGAGTCATTGGCGACCAAATCGGAGGTCTTACCGATGCCGTTGAAGACGGGTACCTCTCTCCGGGCTCCCGTCGGCCTCATGGCGTCTGGCTTCCCCGCGAAGCCTGCGAGAGCGCACCTCTTTTTGGAGAGAACCACTTTCTCGTGAGTGGTCAGACCTTGGTCACAAATATTCAGTCACCATCTCCATTCGACACCTCCGGCCTTGGCTACATGGACTCGCAGTGGCAAGCGCCCGGCCAACTTATTCTTGATGAGCACGGCGGGGTGCACCGCGTGGTTCGTGGGCGAACTCGAGAGGGTGAGACCAGGATTGAATTTGCGGATCCGCTCTTCACCCCACCGGCGGAGCGTGATTTTCTGAACACGCTAGGCGGTCCCGATGCTTCGGAACGCACCCCCATTCGCCAGATTTGGTTCATCCCAATCCTCGAAAGAGGCGGTCGACGAATGGAGCCCGTCTACATCTCCGTGGAGACTCTTTGATGAACCGACGCGGCTTTACTCTCATTGAACTGCTGGTCGCCATTCTGGTGCTCCTTGCGGTCCTACTGGCTTCCGGTCAGATTTTCAGCGCGACTTCCAAAGTTGCCGGCCTTGGCGAAGCCAATTCTGACGTTAACGCAGATCTGCAGGCTTTTGAACGTTCGATTCGCGACGATCTTTCCGCGATATCTCGGGACGGTTTTCTAATGATCCGTTCTGTTGCGGTTCGCAACGATGTCCGTGGTACTGATCCCGCAACGACCATTCTTCTTGACAGCACCCTTCCTTCCGACCACATTTTTCGTTGCGATCAGTTGTTGTTCTTCCGAGAAGGCATCTCTGGTTCAAAAAACTATGGGCTTTCCTCCGGTGCGAACAACCGTGGTCGATCCGCAGCCCATCGTGTGTATTACGGACATGCCTTCCAGTTGGGAGATGCGGCCCTGCCTCCAGTCGGATCCGCCTACGTTGGCGTTAACCCAAACACCAACCGGTTCCAGTTGATTCCTCCATGGGCTGATTCAGGCACCGTTGGCAATATTCCTCTGAGTAACTTTGACGCCGAGACGCCAGAAAATGAAGCTGGAAGTGGCGCAGGAACGGCTCCGCTTCCCGCCGTCCCGGCCAATGAATGGTTGTTCTCCCGGCAGGCGTTCATGATGGCTGACGACGGGGGGGTTTCTTCTTCGTATCGATATCTGGATGGCCCTTACAACCCCGGCCAAGCGTTGTGGGGCGGCGGTGTGGTGGTGACCCCATCGATTTTTGTCCGTCCCCCGTTCCCCTTTAATCCAATCGGACGTGCGGAGTATTTCGGCGGGGTGGGAGGCCGCGTCGACGCCGCTGGCATGTCGATTCGAGGTGCAATTGAAACTCTCGATGATTTTGCTTCTCAGGCCGATGGAAATGTCTTGGCGAACAACCATTACTGGCGCCGTCAGTTCGTGAGTCGATATGGGCTGTACTGGCCTCGCGGGGAAGCTCGATCACCCTCGACCTCTCGTGTCTCCTTTCCTTTGACCCGCCACATCATTGCCGCCTCCTGCAGCGATTTCCAAGTTGAATGGGCCTGGGCCGATGGAACAGGGTCCATCTCCCAGTTCCCCAATGAGCCGTTCTTGGAGCAGGGCGTCACCAACCTCCCTGGTCAAAGTTGGTACCCACGCCTTGCCGAGGATGTTGACGAGCCTCTCTTCATTCCCGCATCGGCCACACTGAATTACCCCGGTGGACTTCCCATCCTTGCTGATGGCGGTGAGCGAGTCTTCGCCGATTTCGAGCAGTTCCCAACTGCTGGTGAACTCTCAATACTTGGCTTGGTGCCAGGCAAGACTGCGGTGTACGAGGCGTACTTTGGCACCAACTCCACCCAGCCCTTCGTGCGTCCTGAAAATCCAACCGTAAGCAACGTTGATGTCAATGGGGATGGCGAACCGGACGACATTCCTGGTGTTCTTGATATCAGAGATTTTCGCGGTGACTGGACGCCATGGCCCACTGCGATTCGCGTTACTGCCACCATCCACGACCGACTCGGCCGACTGGCCGCCGGCCAAACGACCCAATTTGTTGTGACCCTTCCACGAAGAGGTGTTTCCGAATGATGCCTTACTCCACAACCCGTCGACGAGGCAATGCCATTGTGCTGGCCGCCTCCATCCTCGTCTTGTTGGTGATTATCGCCACCACATTTGTGTCCCGCACCCAGACCGCGCGTCGCACGGCCAGCGCGGTCCAACGTGACGCGGCCTCTGAGACCTCTTTTGACGGCATTGCAGATTCGCTTTCCACTTTGGTCTCAGATGCCCTGTTTGTTCGGCTGATTGACGCCCATTACGATCCGTTTGCGGGCGACAATCCTCAAAATACGTTTGCGATTCCAAGAACATCGTGGTCTTCCCGTGATCCTGAGACCGGCTCAACACTTGGTCAGCAAGTCATCCCTGAGGTCCGCGGCGTTGTGTCCCAACTTCCCACGGAAATCGCGACGGGGGGGCAAGGCCCGCCCATGTCTCGGCTTGGCATCCCTTCTGAAAACCCTGGTCTTCGGGAGGTCTCGGATCCGAATCGCCCCAGAATCCCCGCGAAAGACGCCAAACTTGGCACCGCCTTCGGTGACCTCGTCGCAAGATTCAATCTTGAGTCTGCGGCCTCTTGGTCGTATCCGGATCGGGCCACATTTGAATCCGAATACAACCCAGATGACCCCTTCTTTTCACCGGCAACTGCTCCAATCACTGACTCCGGAATCAAACTTGGCCGCGCTCCAAGTTGGCTCAAACGTTACGGAGTGGACCCACGGTTCCCGGCCAACTTTGCCCCCTACGAAGTTGTTCCCTGGACGAACTGGCCAGATCGTCCCTTGTATCCATGGTCCCCATCGAATGGTGGTAGTGGCTTGCGGGGGCATTTCAATGCCCCTGAAACCTTCACCCCAATTTTCTCCTCCGCCAATCCACTGTCACCGTTCGAAGACCTTTACCAGACCGCGGGTGGCCCNGGCACCCAAAGCGTGACCCCGCGCTTTAGTGACAACACCTGGCCGTCCAATTTCGCAAACAGCTCCAACTTCAACTTTGTTGGTGTAGGTGAAGGCAATCCTCTCTTTGGCCCCGGCTTTGGTGACACAAGGTGGCTTCGCGACTTAGAGCCCATCGCGGTTGATGCCTTTACAGCTGGATCCGATGGTCGACTGGAACGGGGACGCGATGGTATTTCCGATTCCTTTCGGCAGTGGCGACATCTCTCCAATGTTTCAAGTGCTGAAAACACCTGGCGGGTCGTGCTTGACATCTCTGATGTCACCGGGGTCCGTCGGATCGAAGGCGGCTACAACGCCGAAGACCCCGCAGCAGCCCTCTGGCCTTCATTGCCGATGGTCTCCGACCTCTCGATTCCTATTGAGCAGTGGCTCCCCAATCTGCCCTACGGCGAAATTTACGATTTCAACCCAGCGGTTGCCCCACTGCAGCGTGTCGGAGCAACCGGTACCCCACGTCTCTTCCCCTCCGACTTTGTGCGGACTGGCGGCGATCTTCTTTCACCATCACCACTCGAGCGATCATGGGCCGAATGGGGAAATCGGATCCTCCATCCTCGCCGCCTGACCTTGCTTGATGAAATCGCTCCTCCCCTGAACTTCTTCAACCTCTATGACCTCAACGCCAATGGGCGTCGAGCGGAGCCCGGTGAACGCCTCTCGGATCGGTACGTTGGGGTTCGGAAGTCAATCGAGCCCGGGTCGTGGGCCGCTGTTCCAGACAACCCTGATTTCCCCAATGGCACCCCAGCGTGGAACATCTCCCGCTTCCTTGATGATGCGGACGGTGATGGCTTTACCGATTCCTTCTGGTATCTGCCCAATTCATCACCCAAGAATGGTGTGCTCCAAGTCGTTTCCGTGAGCGTCACCGACAACGCAGGCCGTTTGGACCTTTCTTCGGGCACTCGCTTTTCCCCTGGTCTCGAGGAGGTTCCCCAGGCTGGCCCTTTGAGTGGGGCGCAGATTCGTCAACAACTGCGTGACCGCGGGACCCGTGGGGCAACGCCAGGCGATTTGGCTTTGGTCAGTCAGATTGATGACTTCATCTCGGGCCCCGATCACCCGACAAACCCTTCGGGCAATCGGCAGCCGGTAGCCGAGGCGAAAGTTGGATTCTTCGACATCCCCGAACATGGGGAGGCTTGGCGACAAGTTCCCGGCTTGCTGAACGAAACGTCCTTTACCCAGCTGCCGTGGCCCGTCGCCACGGCCAACAACCAGCCGTATGAGCCCTTCGCCACCAACTATTCCGGCAGCCTTGAGTCGTCTTCCCTCGTTCAGCAGGATTACAACGGCTATCACAATCCCGGCAGCAATTTTGCGGGCTCCTGGGGGAATTTCCTGGATGCCACAGGATGGCGACGCTGGTACTTCCGCGAGTTTGGACAATTCCCCAATCTTGATGAAGAACGTGATGCGTTCTTGACCCACGAGGAACGGCTTTCCTTTTGGCGTGACGGGCTCGGGGTCGACAATGCTCGTCGTCTGAGCTTGTCAGGTGAGCTGGAACTTCGGCTCGTAGAAGGCCACAACTCCTCCGACATCTTTTCAGACGCGGAGTACATGCTCGGATCCTGGAGGCACAAGCCGTACGCGGGCGAGTTTGGCGGCGCCCACCCGCTTCGCTCGGTATCCGTTGCGACCGAAGAGGCCCAAGCCTTCGGCGGCCTTATGAATGGTGAATTGAAAGGCGATCTGCGTCACCGAGTCACCACCTACAGCATGACCCGCAACGATCTGCTCCCTGATTGGCTTCGTTGGAAATGGGACCTCTTCTTTGATCTCGATGGCGACGGCATCCTAGATGCACCTCGTGTGCCTTCGCCAGAGTTTGAGTTTTCGGGTCCAGGTGTCGACTTCACTTACAGCGCTCAGTTTTCTCTCCTGATCGATGCCAATGGTTCACCGTACCCACTGTTCACGGTCAATCCCTCCTCGGTGCCCAATGTCTGGAATACGCCGCAGTCCAACTCGGCTTTTGATGGTTGGTCTACGGCATACAAGACGCTCCTTTCTCAGTTTGACCGGAAAATTGACCTACGAGAAGCCAACCCTTCGCAACTTGTTGGCAGTCATTTCGACGCCAACGGCGCTCCAACGGGACAAGCACTGCTTTCACGCCGACTGTCGTATCTCTTAATGAACGCCCTTGCAGACGGTGATGAGAACGGAGCATGGTTTGGACCTTGGGGACGTGCTGGTGGAACCTATTTTGGCATGACCAGAGACATCCTTCGCCCCACAAATATTGATGCGGGAGCTGATACGTTTGGATTCGATGGAAATTTCGCGCGACTTGAGGAAGGGTTCGCTGGCGGCCCCTTGGGATCAGATAATGTCGATCCCCGTGGGCACAGTCGACTGAACGAATATTGGCTTCGCATGATCTCAACTGGACTGGCTGCCAACATCCTTTCTTACCGAGACAACGACTGGTTCAACCCCAATCCATCCGACCCGCTCAGCGCCTTCTTCCCCAGGTTCAATGACGTTGCCCCAATTTTTCCTGAAGAAGCTCCGCAAAACCCTCAGCTCTCTCAGCAGGCGGGTCTGACGTTGTTTCCAGAATGGGATCGTGCCACCACTCGGGACCCTTCCGATAAAGTGGTTTCTGCCTTTACTGGGGTGCCGCTGGGGCAAAACCCCTCCACGCCTGGCGTGACTCCACTTGAAGGCGTTCTGGGGCTTGAAGCTCAACCTTTCCTTGCGGAGGCTGCGGTTGTCTTCCTTCATAAAGCCGAGGCCCCTGTCGATTTTAATAATGCTGGTGATGCTGACCCGTGCGCTACTCCCGGCGGTGTCGGACGTATGAACAGTCAAGTTAACCTGCCTTACGTCACAGCAGAATCTGAACATCGTGTGGCTGTCGCAGTCCAGCTGGCCAACCCTTTCGACAAGCCAATACCAGTTCAAGAACTTGCCAAATACCGCATCTCGGTTAACGGCATGCACGCGCCATTGGCCTCGTGCTGGTTCGACAGTGAGAATAGTGGTCCTTCAGGGCCCAACGCAGTCTCCACAACTTTGCTTCCACTCGAGCCAGTCTCCATTGACCGGAACCCAAGCGCTATCTTTTGGCTTGATCCAAGTGCGGTGAACTATGGGCCATCAGCCACTCCTTGGACGCCCGGATCTACTAACGCTGTTGTTTTTAAACAAAATTTGATCAATTGGATGGGCATTGACACCTGGCAGGACGGCTCCACTGGATTTGCAGGAGAAAGCCCTGATCCTGACGTTTGGGGTATGACTGGAACCAATAGATATTGCGTGCCTCTTGCACCCAGCACTTCACTCACAGGATTTGAATCAGGATGGGCTCCCAACCGGCAAGCCTATGAGAGTCAATTTGACGATGGTCGTTACGTCAACACCCAGTTGAATTTGGTCTCTGGCGAGCGTTCAGTTGAACTTTCTAGAATCGATAACGCCGCCACTCTCCGACTCGCCCCCAACTTGGACGAAGTGATTAATTCAACGGGTGACCCAGGGCAAGACGGCCTCGTTGATATTGCTAATTTCCAAAGTAACTTTTGTGTCTGGGTGGTGGTTGATCGGTTCGACTTGGGGCAAGGGCTTGACTCAACCGCGAATCGATTCCTGTCCGGATCTGACGAAATCACGAATGGGCAGTTTGGTAACCAACGCGTGTCCCCAAGCAATGAGTTCGCTCGAATGCTGGATCCAACCCTCTTCGATCCGTCAGCAATTGAGAATCAAAATGCGGGCGGCAATGTTGTCGATCCTGTTTTGTACTCAATCCCACTTCTTGCCCGCGGGGGCACAGGAGGACCTCCCGGCGGTGGTGGCGGCCCTCCCGGCGGTGGTGGCGGCCCTCCCGGCGGAGGGGGCGGCCCGGGAGTGCCTCCAGGTTCTGGCGGACAAGATGAAAACGGTTCCGCCCTTCCTGCTGGTTGGGAGCGTGGAGGGCAGTTCTCTTTCCCATCTGTCGCTGCGACTTCAGGGACACCCAAGGCTGTTCAGCAGAATTCCAATAGCGCAGGTACTCCCGTCTTTTATTACCAACCTGGCCTTTACCCGCCTGCTGTTGTGCCAGTTGGAAGACGTTCTGATTACGGCACCGGTCGTGATCCCAATCTCTTTGTGGAGTACGCCTCAAACCCCAATCCTTTTTCGAACGCAAATGCGTTCGTTCAGGCGTTCGGGGTTCGCCGCGGCTGGCTCGTTGATACAGATGCCGACACCATCGGTCAATCTCCAGCCACTTATGGCGTTCAGCCCTCTGAGTTTTCTCTCCAATTTCTCTCCGCAAATCAAACCACTACCCGCCTGAACTCTGAGTGCCGCGTCTATCCCGATGTGGACACGGTCATCGATCTTGTCAGTCTTGGTGTTGTGAAAGAGTGCAGCACCGGGGGATTCGACGTCATATATGAAGAGTCGCAAACAGCAGGGGACTTTAGAGCGCTTCGTTTCTCTTCAAATCCTTTTCCGCCGGCACTTCGAGTTTTTGGCTCTTTTATCAATGTTGATGACAGCCAAGCGGTTCGGGCTCCGCTTGAGGCTTCTCGTTCCACACTGGAACAGGCTGGCCAGAACGATCTTTGGGACAGATGGGGGGGGCCGGTTCGATTCGGGTCCAACAACCCCACGTTTATTGAAACCGCCAACGAGCCATTGGTACTTGACTCAGGCTACTTCCCCAACATGGCTTACGAGCTTCTCAACCAGCAGACACAGCAAGTTGAACTTGTTTCCCTGCAGGATTTTGTTCTGACCCCGTTTGCTTTTGATGGCGAGAGACAGGCACACTTCTTCGCACGTGATAACCAAAATGATCCCTATCCGTTCGTCTTTTCCAAGTCGATGCCTAGGTTGCACTCATTCCCGCAGAGCGTCAATCTTGAAAAGTATTCCCCGGGGCTTGTTCTGAACCACAAAGATTCCGATTTCGACCAAATTGGGGAAATCATGAATATTCCTGTGGTGGGCCATCACCTGAGAATTGTCCCTCTTGGGAATAACACGCAGCCCCTTGCACCTGGAAGCGCTCCAACAACACCTCTTAATCAATCCGATACGGTCCGCCGGATCCCAACCGTTCAGACCGTCAGGACCTTCTCTGAATTCCTTGCCGACTTCGACCTTCCCTATCGAAACAGCATCTTCAGTGACCCGCAACCGATCGACGCCGAGGCTGATTCCTTGTTGAAGGAATCTCCCACTGCTCAGCATCTCCTCTTGGATACGCCGGCGGCTGGTCGCCTCGGTCTTGGACGATTGCTCGGAGTGCCTGACCCCTTGTCTCTCAATGCAGGTGCGCTCGGGCGGACCGCTCCAGACTTTGCTGATCCGCGTCACGCCCATCCTGACCTTCCAGCTTCCGCAAGGCTGCTTGACTTGTTCACATGCGACGGCCCCGGCTTTAACCACGATGGTGCCGACGGTTCATTTTTCCCTGAGACTTCCCCCAGCGGCGAACGGTTTGATCTGGCCCGTGGATTCAGCCAAAGGGGGACCCGTGGGTTATTGAACCTCAACACAGCTTCAGTTGAAGCACTGCGGGCCCTCCCAAATTGGTACAAGTCAGTTGGTATTGATGGGTATGCCAGTGAGTACCAGCAAGGGGGCGCAGAGCGCTTCCCAAGAACCTGGATGGCTGAAGCCGCCGCAACCTATCGAGACGGCTACTCAGGGCTTTTGGGGACCCACGGACTTCCTGTGAACAGAACCTTCTTTGACTTGAGAGACACAGTCCACACCGTGAACCCGTATTTCAATGAGTTTGACACCCACGCATCTGACTTCCCCGTTCACCTCTTTGGCGGTAAAGCCAATCATGAGAAGTTGTTCAGTCCAAACCACTCGAGGCAACCTGATCCATCACTTCCTGAACTGCATCCCAAGGAGATCATCACTGATATCAATTCGGCCCCAAGTTCTTCCTACCAGCGTGCTCAGCCCGCCCGGATGAATTCGGGACGAGGGTTCCGTGCTTTGGGCGAACTTCGCCTTGTCGATCATCGCCAAGGGAGAGGTTTGCAGTCGCTCCGTCCCGACACTGATCCAGCGGGGGCACCATTGTTCGCTCCTGGATGGTCTCGGATCTATGGCGACCCCGCTACCTATGAAGATGTCATTGGTACTTCCGCAGACCAACAGTTTGACAATGAATCCTTTTCCGCATACTCCATGGCCGGCACAAACTCAGGCTCGCCGCCTTTCTGGCCCTTCCGTCAGAAGGTTAGAAAATCGATGGAAAGGCAGCTTGGGAAGCAAAACAACGCTTGGGATCTCCTTGAGACCGACAATCTCACCTTGGAGCTCGGCCCAGCCTTCGGCCAATACCTCTCGCCCTATGAACGGGCTGATCATGTCTTGCAGGACAACATGCCGATCCAACAATCGTTGACTGCATCCGTTGACGTGGGCGGCAATTGGAACGCCTCTGTGAAATCGGATCCAGTCACCGGCAACCCGGTGTTGGCACAGGATGCATCCGGCGGAGATCTTGAAGATGCCAACCTTTTGATTGCTGGGGCCGCGAATCTTTTGACCACTCGATCTGACAGCTTTGTGGCCCATTTCCGCGTTCGTTCATTCCGTCAAAATCCCGAGACCGGTATTTGGGACGCGACGGATCCCTCCGCCATCGTTGATGAGAGGCGATTTGTCATGTTGATCGACCGCTCGAACGTCAACGAGCCCGGAGACCAACCTGACATCCTTTTCCTTGAAGAAGCCCCCAACTAGGACAAACCGATGCATTCACTGATCCTCTTACGTCACGGCCAAAGCCAATGGAATTTGGAAAATCGGTTTACCGGTTGGGTTGATGTACCGCTGAGCTCACAGGGCATTTCGGAAGCGGCCATGGCCGGCAAACTGTTACGTGAGCAGAACTTTACCCCAGAGGTCTTGTACACCTCTATGTTGGATCGCGCGATCCATACCGGTGAAATTGTGATGCGAGAGTTGGGGAGGAGTTGGGTCCCTGTGCATCGGTCGTGGCGGTTGAACGAGCGACATTACGGCGGCTTGCAAGGGCTCGATAAATCCGAAACCGCCCAGAAGTATGGAGATGAACAGGTCCACATCTGGCGAAGGTCATTTGATGTTCCGCCACCACCGATGGACCCCTCGAGCGAGGATCATCCTCAGAATGATCCCCGCTATGCCGACGTCTCCAAATCCTTGCTCCCATCCGGTGAGAGTCTGGCCTTGACTCGAGAACGTGTGCTCCCATTCCTTAAGGACGAGCTTCTCCCCGCTGCCGCCGCTGGATCTACGCCAGTCGTGGCCGCCCATGGCAACAGTCTGCGGGCAATTGTCATGGCTCTGGACGAAATGGAGCCAGATGAAGTTCTTCAGTTAAACATTCCCACCGGAGTGCCGATTGTTTACTCGATTGATCAAGATGGAACAGCGCGAAATCGCCAGTTTTTGGGTGATCCGGAGCAAATTCAAGCCATGATGGATGCAGTGGCTCAGCAAGGGAAATCAACTTGATTCGATTCCTCGTCACATCGTGGTCCATGGCGATCTTGGCATCGCCATCTTTGGCGCAGTCCCAGGATGACCAGCTGCTTTTTGGGGCCAATGTCGATTTCCAGATTCGTTCCGATCAGTTGAACCAAGCCGACACGCCACTCGCCGAACCAGACAATGTTCTCTTTGGTTACGCCACCGCAGCCACAGACGAGATTCTCGTAGTCGGGGCACCATGGTGTGATGAGCGAGGGTTCGACCGGGACAACAGCCTCTATGCCGGTGCTGTGTATGTCTACCAGAAGACGGACCAAGGTTGGGCTCCGTTTCCGGGCCTCGATGGATTGCCACTCCCCGGCGGTAGAGACTTCAAACTGTTCCCTTCCGGTCTCCAACCCGGTGACCTTTTTGGTCACTCGGTTGATATCTCTAAAAACGAAGATGATTCACACACCCTTGTTGTGGGAGCACCGGGGACGCGTCACGCCACCACCGGTCAAGCCGATACCGGGAGTGTTTACGTCTTCCAATTGGACGCGGGCTCGTATTGCTGGCAAGAAGTTCCCGAGAGCCCGCTGCGTCTTCCGGAATGCTTCAACCTTGCTTTGCCAATTCCGGAAGACTGGGAAGATGAAGATCTCGACACCATCGAGTGGTCTTTCCCCGGGGGCACGCAATATATGGCGGGGATCTTTTCCATCCCTGAAGAACGATATGGCGAATCCGTTTCGATCTTCTCGGGAGAACTGCCAAGAATTGACGGGCAAGATGTTGATGGTGTCCTCGCCATCGGTGCCCCACGACGTTCGGTGTTCGCCTACGACAAGTGTGATGTTGATCAGGATGGTCAATTTTGGGAACTTTTGGCAGAGCCTAACTTCGGCTGCGAAGTCGATCCTGATTGCCCAGAGTCATGCGATTTCGTTTTAGGCACCGAGGAGGCCGGAGCGGTATTTGTGTGGTACCGGGTCAATGGTCGATGGGTCTTGCCAAACGCGCAGAGTGTTGATTGCGAGGCCGGCCTGGCACCTCTCCCATCCGATCCACCAGACATCACCAAAGACGACGACTTCTTCAACGATTCTCGTCGAGGTCGTTTTTATTCAACTGACCTCGTTGACTTTGGCGGGTTCACTCCTGAGTTCTCTGAGTTTGGTCACAAAGTCCAAGTTGTGGTTGATACGGAAGAATCAGCCAGTGACCGAATACCACTGTTGCTCGCCTCGTCTCTTTTCGGCCGTGGGGGATCAGGAGGCGTGAAGTTCATCGACCTCGTCCCGCCCGACGAGTACGAATTTTCCGACTACCCCTTTGCTTACGATCCACTCGCTTCAACGACGTTCCCCCAGGTGTATAACAGTGCGCCATTCTGGGCCCGGCGGATCGGTTTTGACTTCGACGCCTTACCGCTCGGCTGGGGGCCGCAGCCACCAGAATCTGGCGACTACCAACTCACCGTGATCGGAATGCCTGGTAATGGTGGGCAAGGTGAAGCTCTGGTACTCACCCGAAATGAGTTTGGTGGCATCTATTCGATTGATCGGCTTGATCGGCTTTCGACCGATCAGGGCTACTTCCCCGACCTGTACCAGCAAGGAGCAACCGGAGGCGATGAAGAAGACGAAGGCTTGACCGCGTGGGCACAGTGGTCAACCAATCCGCAATATTCTGGGTATGACCCCATGCTTTTCGGATCAACTGTCCGCTTTGGTGGCGTATCAGATGACCGAGCAGATTTCATTTTTGTGGGAGCGCCTGGATTGACCGGAATCAAGCCAGATGCCGACCCTGACGACTTCGATTTTGATGTTCTTCCAGATCCGGACGTGAATAAATACTCGGCCGGTGGCATTTTTGTCTTTGAATACGACGGCATCCCACAGGGGCCTTACCTGACGAAGTATGAACGAACCGGCTTGATCTTGGCTCCGGACCCATCAGGTGACTCCCGGATTTTTCAAAGACTCGGCGAGTCAATGTCGCGCTACAAGCTTTCCCTTGACGAAGAGGACAGCCTTGGCGACGACATCAACCTGTTCTTCACCGAGCTCACGGTCCAAAAGAATGTGCCAGTCCCGTTCTATTATCGTCCTCGTCCAGGGACGGTTCAATCTTTGGTGATCGACTTAGATGATGTTGATGACCTTGGCGATATCGAAGATGCCTTCGAGAGTCCCCTGTCCCAAGCAATCCAATCAACACCAGAGGATATGGCCGACCGCAGAGGCTTTGGCTACGACATCGCCACTTCTGAGAATGGAAACTGGATTGCAGTGGGGTCTCCTTTTTCCACTGTGCCGGTTGAATCCGAGTCAGTCTTTGTTCAATCGAGCAACGGCACTTTTTTCATGGCCGATGGTGCAATTTTCGAGTCCGGAGAAGTGTATCTCTTCGAGAGGTCGACAGTCCAAGATCCCGTCTCAGGACTCCGAACAGAAGTTTGGGAACTGAGGCAAACGATCCGCTCGCCTGCCGTTGGTTTGGAGCCCAGCACATCCCCCCTCGGAGATGCCGCTGGATTCATTGCGAGAAATGCCATTCAGGAACGCTTTGGATTCTCACTCGACATGTCTCCCGATGCTCAGACACTTCTGGTTGGGGCATGGGGAGGCGGCGGCAGATACGCCGCCGACGATCCGTTTCCACTTCGTTCTCGAGGAATTGCGTACGTCTATCACCGAAACAGCACGAATGATGACTTTGAATTCACTCGAACTCTCGCGGGGAAATCTTTCCCGAATACGCTGCAGGGGTACTCGGTCGCAGTTTCGAATGATGAATCTGGATCACTGCTCGTATCCGGAGGTCAATTTTATTCTGACACTCTGGGAAGGGTAAGAACAGGCCGGGTCTTCTTTGCCAATCACTCCAACGGTCAGTTCACAGCGCCCCGCTTTGTTGAATCTTTTGACAATGTAGGCAATAGTCAGATCACCAATGAAAAGCAATTTGGTGCTGACGTAGAAGCCGACATTGTTTCCGGTCAAAACAGGATCATTGCCTCTTCAATTGGATTTGAAACGAGAACTTCTACCGACACCGAACTCACAAGAGGCGAGGTTGAGATCCTCACCGGACCTTCTCGAACCCTTCTTGAAGGAGTGAATACTTCACTCGGCTTTGGCACTTCGATGTCGCTCAGCGGTGATTTGTTGGGCGTTGGATCAGAAGGAACGGCGCACTTATTTGATATTGGAAGTTTCAGCAATATCCGGGCTGGATACGTTTTCTCCGATGTCAACACGTTCTACAGCAATCCGCCCTACAACTATTCCGTGCCTTTTGATCAGGGAATCCTCGCTTCATCCCTCACCCCGGAAGTCTCTTTCAGCTTTAATCAGCTCAGCGAGTCCATTTCTGTTCTTGACGAGGAGGGCGGCTTTGTTGTCTTGGGTGATCAAGGCGGCGCCGGAGCCAATTTGACCAATCAACGAACTGGATCTGCGCTTTTGTTCTCGCTGAATGACGACGTTACGGCGCCATCGGATTGGTCTTTTTCCGACCAGCCTGTCGTGCTGGGTGAACGGAAGCTCTCTGGTTTTAGTCAGGGGCTGGCGATGAATCTCTACCGCCGTGGCCCTCAGAAATCTCAAACTTCCGTCCGCCTGTACGTATCTGGGACGACAGGAGCTCCCGGGTCTTCAAGTCCGATAGAGCCCGACTGTGGCGATCTCGTCTTTGACATTCCTCGCCGGTTTGAGTCTCGGAATCAGATTTTCATGTACGAGACCAATTTCGACGACTGCAATGAGAATGGCATTCCGGACTCCTCCGAAATCGCATCGGATTCCTCTCGCGACTGCAACAACGACGGGATTCTTGACGACTGCCAAGGTGACATCTTCACCGACTGCAACGAAAATCTTATCCCCGACATCTGCGAGATCGCTGGCCAGGACTGCAACGGCAACGGCATTCTCGACTTCTGCGACATCGAAGACCGAAATGTTGATGACGTCAACGCTGATGGTATTCCTGACGTCTGCCAATGCCTCGGTGATGTGAACCAAGACGGCACCGTGAACTCTGAAGACTTCAATCAAGTCCTCGCGTTTATCCAAGACTCCGGCCAATCTGATCCGCCTTGCCTTGGGTGTCCTGAGGACGTTAACAACGACGGTCTCGTCAACATTCTTGATCTGAATTACATCACCACGTTCTCCGGAAGCTGCCCATGATCCTTTCCGCATTGCTTGTCGCTGTTCTTTCAGATGGTTTCAACACCTTTGCTTCACGGCCTACGGCGGGAGAAGTAGCTTTTTACGTTCCCAAAATTCTTGAAGCGGGATCCACCGTCCACTTTCAAAGCGAGTACTTCAAGCTCGAAGGTACGGTCAAGCGCGCGGTTGCTTCTCAGGGCACCCTGATTGTCACCGGAACGACACCCACTGGCGGGGATTTCGGTCTCCAGAGAACTCCAATCGGGTTTGAAGGGTTTTTCCGCACCCCTCGGCACACTGTCTTTGTGCTTCAGGGCAAGGACGGCTTGACCCTTCGTGCGAAGAAGATCTTGGACAAGGGCTGTGGGGGCTCCTTCGAATCCGGTATCTCAAATGGTGGAGGTCTCCAGCTTGGCGGGCCTTGTGACATCTTCAATACCATCGATGTCTTCGCGCCTTACACCCAGGAGGCCCTTCAGGCCCTCGTAGAATCAGGAACGGTCCCTCCAATCGCCTGGTACGACGCTGAAGCCCTGCTGCGATCTCTGATTCGCGTGGACGTGCTCCAAGCCAATATTGCCTACATCAACTCTGAAATTCCCCTCCAGCTCAACGTGAGAGGTCTTCATTTGATTTCAGAGCCAGAACCCTCTGAAGACTTCCTCCTGCCCACCATGCAGGAAGGTCTTGCGGGCAGCGGTCCTTTTGCCGAGCTCCAAGACATTCGCGAAGACCTCCGGGCCGACATTGTCACATTGATTTCCGGCAACGAGTTCCCCTTCTGTGGCGTGGCCTACCTCAACAGCGATGTTTCACAGACCCTCGTGGGCTGCCTTGGCGGGTTTGTTTTGGCCCATGAGGTGGGTCACAACCTCAATTGCTGCCATGCTCTTGGCGACGGGGGAGGGTGCCAGGGGTACACAGACTCTGGTCGCGGCCATCGCTTCTTTGGCGAAGATGACGAGCAGTACCGAACCATCATGGCCTACTCGCCTGGAACCCGCATTGATCACTTTTCGAATCCGGATGTCTTGTACGAAGGCGCTCCCACTGGCATCCCGGGCGAAGCCGACTGTGCCGCCATGATCTGGCAGACCCGCGAGTTCCTTTCCAACATTCGCTGCCGAGACGGCGAAGAAGAGCTCAGCCTCTTGAGTTTCGGATCAACCCTGGACGAATGCGATGTGTTCACGGTTGAAATGGCGTGGCAAGGTGCTTTTGATCTGCATGCCCTGCAGTTCAACATCAACGATGTCAACGCGGTTCGTTCGGCGGGAGGTGAATTTGCTGACCTGAGCTGGGATGTGTATTTGCTCGGTACCCAACTCATCGCCTTTGTGAACGACGAGCCAATCCCCTCGAGCGACCTTGCAACAACGCTAACTGCCCTTGAGCTTCGCACTCGCCAGGGTGAAAAGTTCCTCTCTGATGTGTATGCCATTGGCGCAAACAACGATCTTATGCGGGTCGATCATGTGTCTTCCATCCTGACTGACTCATATTGTCCAGGCGACTTGACCGACGACAACGTGATTAATAACGCAGATTTGATCGCATACCTGTCCACCATCCCACAGCCAGACTTGAACTGTGACGGCTTGAACAGCTTTGCTGATCTCAGCTTTTTGCTTTCACGATTCGGCCAGACGGATTGCCCATGAGTCGAAGGGCCAGCCAGGCCCCCACTGCAACATTTCCAAGCACGAGGAATAGGGCCGCATAGGCCAATCTTTTTCGGCCATCTTCAACGACCCACATAATGGCGATGGCCATGGCGAGGCCTGCGTAGACGTCAACCACGGTCACAGCAAACCATTTGTTCTGTTGGATCCAGGTGCTTGATGGTGCCGCAGGCCCCTGAAGTAGGGCCCAGATGATGGCCAGCAGGACCATCAATCCGGCCGTCGTACCCACTGTTTGGAAATTTTTCGTCACTTCTGCATTCTCACGTGGACAACGCCCCATTCTTTACCTTCGTCGAAGGCAAAAGTCTCCGCGCAGGCAAGGAAGAACACCCTCCAGCGGCGAAACATGACCTCCGGAGGGACACTTGGAGTTCCTTTGAGCGCCTTCACGGCGAGCGACTTGTTCTGATCCAAATTGGCCAGCCAATGCTCACTGGTTCGACCATAGTGGCGGCCATCCCACCACCAATCCTTCTCCACGCGAAGGATGTCTTTAAATTGATGGAAAAGATTACGTGAAGGCATGATTCCACCAGAAAAGAAGTGCTCGCCCATCCAGTTCCCGTAGCCCCGGCGCCCATACTCTTCACGGTTGCCTTCTGGCTCGTCTTCATCAAATTGGTAGGGGTGGGTGCGATGGGCAAACACGTGGGCAAAGAACCGCCCCTCGTCGTGCAGCCACGATCGGACACCGCTGAGCAACTTCTCCCAGTTTCGCATGTGCTCAAACATTTCAATTGACACAATGCGGTCGAAGCCATGGAGGGGCATGCGTTCCGGCACAATCTGCTTTGGGTCAAAATGATTCATGTCGCAGGTCACAATTTCAAGATTTGCCAATTTCTGCTCAGCGGCCTGGGCCATGATGAACTCACGCTGCGAGTGAGAATTTGAGACTCCGGTAAACCTGGAATTGGGAAAGTGTTTAGCCATCCACAACGACCAAGATCCCCAGCCGCAGCCAAGTTCCAGAACGTGTTGTCCGTCTTCGAGCTTCGCGTGTTCCGCACTCTTCACAAAGGCAATCTCTTCGGCTTCATTAAGTGACTCCGTGAGATCCGGGTAGTAGCAAGAAGAGTATTTTTTCTGCTTTCCAAGGCATGAGTCATAGAAGGCAGCTGGTACTTCATAATGTTGGGCATTTGCCTTTTCCGGCACGGGCGCAATCGCGTCAAATTTCCGCATGGCGTTTAGAAAGTCCCTCATGGCCTCGGCTGCAGTTTGATTCTGTACAGAATGCTCAAGACGGGACCGGAGAAGCTTCCGGATGCCTTTCCTGATGTAGCGATCGGGAAGAAGCCCCCGATCGATCAGCCACGTGGCGAGTTCGTAAAGGAATTTCATGATTGTTGCTTCTTTGCCAGGTGCACCAAGAGAGGAAATGCGGTAGCCCACAGCAGGCCGACCGAAACCACCATGGTTAGGCGTCCGGCTTGGCCAAGCTCCACCGCACCAAAAGAGCCAGCGCTTGTGTAAGCGCCTACTCCGCCCAAGATTCCCAAAACCGGGGTCAGCCAGAACCGTTTCGAGAGGAAAGGCTCAAAAGCGGGGAGTGATGTGCCAAAGGCCAACCAAAGACCAGCCATCCACATGGGAACGGGTAAGACCGGAGATGCGGACGAAAAATCAAGTCCCCCCAATGCGACGACGCCGACGTCCCCGGCCAAGCCAATGAGTGTTGCGACAATTCCTAAGCGGATTGAGGCCTTGGGGTGCATGCGGAGGCACAGGCCGCTTGTGATCAAGGAAAAAAGAGCCGCCAGCAGGGGAAATCCTTGAGACGCAGCGTAAACCACAGCAACCCAATTTACATGCAGGAGAATGCCGAGTCTTAACACGATCTATTTCCTGGTGCTGCAAAGGCAAGTTGTGAGAGGCCGATGGATCTTTCTCTAAAACCAGCCTCGCAGTACGAAAGGTAGTACTTCCAGAATCGTAGGAATCGATCATCAAATCCAAGCGTTCGAATTTGGGCCTCTTTCGCGCAGAAATTGTCCAGCCATTTTGAAAGGGTGATGGCATAGTCCTCCGCAAAGTCATCTTGGGCAACAAGACGAAGCTTTGAGTTCTCGGCAACAGCGCTCAGGATGGCGGCCAAAGATGGGCAACATGACCCGGGGAACACGTATCGACGAATGAAATCAGTATCCGCCAAGTATGCTTTGTACTTGTACAAAGGCATGGTGATCGCCTGAATTGATGCTTGCCCATCGGTCCTGAGCAGTCGATCAATGGCCTGGAAGTATGAAGGCAAGTGCTCGTGGCCCACGGCTTCGATCATTTCGACCGAGACCAAGCGGTCGTACGTTCCGGAGATTTCGCGGTAATCCTGCTGCAGAAGATGGATTCGACTTTCGAGGCCTCGGGAACGGATCAAGGCTTTTGCGTGGTTGAATTGCGCATCACTAATCGTGGTGGTGGTAACTTCAACATCGTGATTCTCCGCCAGATACACCGCGAATCCACCCCAGCCAGTTCCAATTTCTACAACTTGGTGGCCGTCACGGATATCTGCGATTTTTGCCATCCTCTGGTATTTCGCGTGCTGCGCCGCACTGAGCGAGACATCTGGGCTCGAAAACAGCCCCGAAGAATAGGTCAAGGATGGGTCAAGCCAAAGGCTGTAAAACTCGTTCGACAAGTCGTAGTGGGCGAGGATATTCTGCTTTGCTCGGTCAACGGTTCCTGATCGCGCTGCCTGCCAGAATTTGCTTTTCCATTTGCTCACCCAAGCGCGATCAGACAGAGAGGTTTGGACTTCGGCTTCTCGAGCAAAGATTCGAAGCACATCCGTAAGGTGGTCTGTGGTCCACCAGCCTTCGACCCAAGCTTCGGCGGCACCATTCGGACCGTGCTTTATGATTGAGGACCAGAACCTTTCGTCGAGCACTCGAAAACTGGCCAGATGATTGCCATGACCATATCGGGAGATCTGCCCATTTTCGGTGATTTCTAAGACTCCAGAGGAGATCTTTTCCAGACGCGAAAGAACAAGCCGTTTGGAAAGCGAGGAGTTACGCACACGGATTTGTTCGGGGACAATGGCGGGGGACTGGGTCATGCAACAGACTCCTGCATTTGATGCGTGCCAGGGTGTTTGATGTATGGGTTACCTTTGAGCCAGACTTGCATGGCGTGCCAGTAGATTCCTGCGACCACACGTACGGTGGCCAATGGAGTGCCCCAAAGACAGCGACGTAAACCTCGAGCGGTTAAAGGAACTTTGGAGGTGGCAAAGGTGGCGTCGAATTTAAGCTCGCCACGCGAGCGGTTTTCCATGTGAACTGCAAAGTGTCGATCGGTGCAGTGAAAACGCCAGTGGTGCTGGTGATCCATCTCTAGAAATGGTGAGATGTGAAATTGCTTCGCAAAGTCGAAAGAACGTTGACCGTTCGTGCAATCATGAACATATGCGTGTCGCTCACCCCAAGGGATGTTGGTGATTTCGGTCACAATTGCTTGGAGATCACCTTTTTCATTGTGCGCGAAGTAAAAGGACACCGGGTTGAACTGGTGTCCGAAGTAACGGGGATGTGCAAGCAAGTACACATTTGAGATGTCAGAATGGCCGAGTACGCGGTGGATTCGCTCACGGATCTCGTCACCAATCGCTCGATGCTCATCAAACCCGAAATCACGTTGTTGCCAACTCGCCAAATTTTCTTGGTTCGAAGACCAAAAGTTCGAAAGGCGGCAGACTTCTTGAATACGGTCCACATTGACACAAGGCATTCGAAGACCCATGCGAAAGTTGTGAGGCTTGACCCCATATCTGCGGTGGCGAACCGTACCTTCGTGAATCCAGCCCAACATGACCGAAGATTAGGCCAAAAGGCGTCCTAGCGGCCAATAAATGGGGCAATCTGCACGTTTTGCCTAATTTTGTGCGCGGAGGAGAGGAGATTCACAGGCACCAAATGCCGCGGCTACGGCCTGGCCGCTGGCGCACCCATCCTCATGGAAGCCCCAGCCCCACCACGCTCCACAAAAGGACGTGCGTCGTCGGCGGCAAAATTCCAGTTGGCGGCGGCGAGCTGCCATTGAACCCGGCATGAATTCGGGATGATCGTATTCAACCGTCCGGGCCACGGTCTCAGGTGCAACATCTCGGACATCATTGAGGGTGACGGACCAATCATGGGCGGCGGGCAAATTCTGGAGAATATTCATGCCGTAGGTGATCGAAGGGGGGGTGCCGGACGGATCACCTGATCTGAAGTTCCACGCGGCGTGGCATCTTCTATTCGAAGGCAGGGCTCTGGAATCCGAGTGCAAACGCGCGGTATTTTTGCGGAACGGGACAGAAGACAGAACATTCACTTCATCTTCATCGGCGTCTGCCAACATGGCCAAGCTCTGATCAGCATGGCAAGCGAGGATGACTTCGTCAAATCGATGCGACTCACCGCAGACCGTGAGTGTGACTCCATCGATATCCCGGTGAACAGAATCGACCGCAGCGTTGAAGTGTACCTGGGGAAGATGCTGCAACAAGGCGCGAACGTACGTTCGAGATCCTCCCTCGACGGTCCTCCACTTTGGTCGCCCTCGGATGGCAAGCATTCGGTGGTGCTTCATGAAATCTAAGACAAACTTAATCGGGAAATCAAGGAATGCTTGCCCTGAACAACTCCATACGGCCGCGCCAAACGGCACCAGGTAGTCATCGCGAAAAGATTTACCAAGACGGTGTCGATCAAGATATTCCGCAACTGAACACTGGTCGTCAATATCAGGTTGTTCTTGTAGACCCACTCGGTGAAATTTGAGCATGTCTTTGAGCATCATCCACACGCGAGGTGAAACGAGGTTGCGACGATTGGCAAACAATCCGCCCAGCCCGGTAGACTCCCACTCCAAGCCTGTCTGGGGGCGACGCACCGAAAAAGACATGGACGAGGGCTGGGTCTTCACACCCAGCTCTGCAAGCAGCGCCATGAACGTTGGATAATTTTCGGTGTTGCATACGATGAATCCGGTATCAATGGCGAGAGGGCCATTCGGATCTTCAACATCAAATGTGTCTGCGTGTCCGCCGGGTCGAGAATCGGCTTCAAAAAGGGTGAGATCAGCATGATTTCGCAAGCGATAGCCTGCGGTCATTCCGGCGATGCCGGTGCCAACTATGGCGATTCTGGGTTTCACGCGGGGGACTGGATGCGTTGTTTTTGAATATGTTCAGGCACGCCCTTGAAGTTCTTTACCAGTCCGACTGCTTTCATCGCGCAAAGAATCCACCAGGTTGGGTCCAATTCCCACCAGCGGAACCCTTGACGCACTGTGGCGGGATAGTGGTGATGATTGTTGTGCCAACCTTCGCCCAGGGTGATGATCGCCAAGAAGAAGTTGTTCCGAGAATCATCTTTTGTTTGAAAGTCTCGCCGTCCCCAAACATGGGCGAGAGAGTTGATGGTGTAGGTGCCGTGGTAGCACAGAACGGTCGAGACAAAGAATCCCCAAACCAAAGCTTGGCCAACAGTTAATCCAATGCTCGGAAAGAATGACGAAGCGACGTAACCGGCACCCAACATCAGAAAGGCGGTTCCTATGGCGGGTACGTGATGGTTGCGGTCCAGCCAAACCAACTCAGGAAATTTCATCCAGTCTTTAACCAAACGGACGCGAACCGGAGCAGCCTCCTTGCAAAGGAACCACCCGCAGTGGGATTTCCAAAAGCCGTGCTGCTTGGGGGAGTGGGGGTCCAGGTGAGTGTCGGAATGAGAATGGTGGTCACGATGGTGTGCGGCCCACCAAATGGGGCCACGCTGGACCGCCGAGGTGCCCAGAAGCCCCATGAGAAATTGAACGGGGCGGCTCGCGCTAAATGTCTTATGACTGAAGTAGCGGTGGTAAAAACCGGTGATTGCGAACATGCGGATGATGTACATCCCCAAGCACAAGGCCAACGCTGCCCATGAAAATCCCACCCAGAAGACTGCCACGCACGCCACATGAAGAAGGATGTACGGAATCGTTTCAACCCAGCGAATTCGCCATTTGGTGACGTCAGGTTCATGGTCCGCTTCGTCAATGAAATGATCAGCCATAGGACGGCATGCTAGGCCACAAGGGGCATGAGAGTGCCTAGAGTCAGGTGTGTCGGTGAACGTTCTTGATGTGGTGTTGGCGGCGGCCCTTTCGGGGCTCTCATGGACCTGCTCGGTGGTCCATTACCCGCTTCTTTCCGATCTCCACCAAGATGGGGCAGGCGTGATCTACTTCCAGCGGCACATCAAACGCATCTTCCCACTGGTGGGAATCCTTATGGCAGCTGAACTTATAATTGCAGCCTGGTTGTGCTGGACCGACGGATCGACCAGAAGCGTTGTCTCCCTGGGGCTGGTTTTGCTGATCTGGGGCATCACGGGGCTTTTTGCAGCACCGGTTCACCAACTTCTTGTGGAAGAGCGGGCAACTCGCAAGGATCTTTCAAGGCTTCTCCGAGCCCACCATTTTAGAACTGCCGGTTGGACCCTTCGCTGTGGCATTGTGGCATTTGGGAGTGCGGGATGACCGGCGAACCCAAAGACGCCATGAATTCGAGACAGAGCCGCTTCACACTGCTGTATGACGGAGAATGTCCTCTGTGCCGGAGAGAAATCGAATGGTTCTGCCGCCGAGATCCTGAGGCTATGGATGTGGTCGACATTTCTGACAAAGACTTCGACAGCGCTGCCTTTGGGTTTGAGCACGATGACGTTCACCGCGAGCTCCACGGGATCAAGCCAGATGGAACGGTCACGGTTGGGATGGATTCCGTGAGGGAGGCGTACCGAGTGGTCGGCCTGGGATTCATGGTTTCATTCACCGCTTACTGGCCATTCCGTCCGGTTACGGATTGGATGTACCGGCGGTTTGCCGCAAACCGGCTCAAGATCGGCTCGTGGATGGGGCGGGAGAACTGCGACGAGAACAGATGCCAACCACCCTCAAACTCCCCCAAAGCCTGAATTCGACATAACACGCATTATGGGACGAGGCAGGGGGGGTGGCTAATCAAGAACGCTGGACAGCAGGCTGTCAATCCGCCTTGTGGCATTTGGAGCCTCCGCCGCGCCCAAGTGCCACTTGATCTGTTCAGACACCGCAGATGGGTCATCAGGCGGAGATCCGGGCGAGAGTCCACGAGCCGCCGCAGGCAGAAGCTCGCGATAAGACAGTCCGGCCGGAACCCACGGCATGCATCCAGCGAACATGGACTCAACCACCGACAGCCCGAAGAATTCATGTCGTGCGGTTGAGCACACCCAATCGGCGGACGCAATGATCGATTCATAGGTGCTTCGTTTGGGGTAATCGTCAAAGACTATTGAATCGGAAAACTCCTTACGAAACTGTTGGATGCCCTCGGGGACACGATCAAACCGCTCGCCCAGCAAGGCCCATCGGATCGAAAGTTCTCGGTGAGACCTGGCTAGATCAAGCAGAAGGTCAGGCCCCTTGTCGTGTTCGTGGCGATGAGGCCACACCACCAGCGGTGTATCTGCATTTTCAATGGGGCAAGGAAGCTCTGGATTGGGGACTTCAACCGGGCACCAGGCCACATTGCTCCGAGATCGAATGGACTCCTCTACATCATCAAAGGGAATACCGCGGCATGGTTCGAGAAGGCCGGGAAGCCCGGACAAAAACGATTCCAAATTCCAGCGGCTGTTCCATAAGACCAAATCGGCTGAAAAAATGGAATTGAGATTCGTCAAAGCAAAGTGAATATCTCGCTGGTCCTCCTGACGGTTGGAGTCTGCGGGGTATTCCACCTGATTTTCATGCATGTACAGCACCGTTGGAACTCGCTTGCCAATTTTTGACTCAACCTGAATGCGGGCCGATGCCACATCAAGAAGACTGGTGCAAAAAAAGACGTCAGGCTGAGGGAGGCTGGAGAAAGGGACAAGTCCCCCGACCCTCATGGCCCACTTCCAGGGTGTGGCATTGTTGGTGATCCAGTGCCAATGGTGTTTGCTGTGTCGCGACAAAATCTCGCGAAAATGACGGTGGGACCCTCGGTCGAACGATTCCATGGCCAAGATTTCCATACATTCCATGGTAGATTGAGAAGCCACCCGAGGAATTGATATGACGCAACCCCCAGGACCATTGTGTGCTCTTTTTCGTCGTCACCTTCGTGATGTTGGCTTGAAGTACACACCTGAGCGTGCAAAAACACTTGATGCGGCGTTTCACATCGGACGAGCCTTCGAAGTTGATGAGCTCATGCACGAACTTTCCGCACGAGGTGGAGGCGCATCCAAAGCAACTGTGTACCGGACCGTTCGTTTGATGGTTGATGCGGGTGTGCTTGAGCAAATCTTGATTGACCGCGATCGGGCGCACTACCGAATCTCTACCGGGGACGGGAGCAGCACGACGCTGATCGATCCCGAATCAGGCAAGATGCTTCCTGTGGACGACCCCCAGTTGAACAGTGTGTGTCGAGATATTGCGACAAAGAATGGCTGGTCGTACCGGGGATATCGAATTCACATCATGGCAAATTCACCTGACAAGCACGGCTCATAGGACTCCGTCAGACAACAAAGCGACACGCCCGTCATCCGCGTGCTTCAAGGTGAGCCAGAGCACTGGCTTCGGCCACACTTCTGGGTTTGCCTTGTCGGGCCACTCGACAACCAGCCTCTGACAATCGGTAGACGACCCACTGGATTCTCCAGCGTCACCCCGCCAAGCGTCACGATGCAAGAGAACCCCCCCATTGACCTCGTAATAATGCTCGAGCACGTACGAAGGTGAATGCACTTGATCAGGATCTCCACCTAAGGCTCGCACTACCCCGCGTACGAGTGTGGTTTTACCGGCACCAAGTTCTCCACGGAGAGCAAGGGTCTTCCAATCAACCAAGGAGTCCAGCACCAGCCGCGCGCCGAGAGTTTCCGTCTCTTCAGGATTTCCGAGAGAAATATTCATGAGCCGTGGTTCCAGCCATATGTGCTGGCATCGATGGGACTGCCTTCTGGGTCGACAATTATGACGCCTGGCAAACCTTCGATGACCCTCCCGATTTCGGTGACTTGGAAGGGGAGTGACGAGCAATCAGCATCTTGGGCAACGGTAAACATCAATTCATGGTCTTCACCATCCTGTATCGCATTTTTCCAACTGGATCCGGAATGACATGGAATCGAGCTGGCGTTCAGCAACAACCGAACGTTGCTCGCTGATGCAACGGCCATTGCGTCTTTGCCAAGGCCATCCGAGATGTCGATCATCGAATGCAAATCATCACCAAGGTGTGATCGCAGATGAAGTGCCTCAGCGATTCTTACCGGCGGGAGTAGGTGCCGACCCGATTCAAACGATCCTCCCAAGGAGCCAGTGACACAGACTCGGTCATCTCTTCTCGCCCCCGATCGAAGGACAGGGTGGGCTGACGATCCGATCACGGTGACGGTTAAGTGGATCCCCGAAGCAGAGTCACGCCGCTGAATGCACGTGTCACCACCAACAAGGGGGCAGTCAATGCGTCTGGCTTCCTGTTTGATTGCTTCGTAGAGCAGCAATGCTTCGCAGTGGGTCATAGACGCGGGAAGAAGGGCCGTTGCCACAAGTGCTATTGGCGAGGCCGCCATCGCAGCAAGATCCCCCGCTGCACGCCGAACGGCTTTGACCCCGACATCACCTAGCGGTGTGTCGGGAAGAAAATGAAGGCCTTCAATGCACTGATCGACACTGACCACAAGCGGTACCGGCACCGGATGAAGAACAGCCGCATCATCTCCGGGACCCACGAGGGCGTTCGCTAAATCAGTTGAGGCGGATGTAATTGACCGCAAAATCTGGTCCTCACGGACGGTTTCATGCGAAAAGTGGTCAAATCCGTCATTTGTGGCCATGAACACCCCCTGAAGCCGATGTTTTCTTAGCACCACGGTGCACAGACTCTTCTTTCTCCTCTGCGCCGCCCCGGTCTCTCCGGGGCGGCTGCGTATTCCCGGCGATTTCTATCGCCACTATCCCGGCAACACCCTGAGAGGCAGCAGCAACCTGTTCACCCGCAGCGCCCATGCGTCTGAGCGTCTCTCGGCAGCTGGCGAGTTCAGACAATCGCCGGGTTAGTTCTTCGGCACGGACCACTTCAAGAGCGCCTGCCGCCTGAAGGGCTTCTACCGCTGGTGAAAAGTCGCCGTAATTGGGGCCGACCAGGGTGGGCTTTCCGGCGGCCGCGGGGCCCATGGGGTCAGAACCATGGCGAGCCCCAAAAGATCGCCCCATTACTACGACATCCGCCAAAGCGAATACGGCCTCAAGCTCCCCTAAGGTATTCAAGACCACGGTGTCACCGCAGGCATCGGGATCTGTACGGAGGCGGGCGTTCGGAAATGTTTGCATTGCCTCATCAAACCACTCCGGTCGGCGTGGAGCGATCACGGCCTGCCACGACGCCGGTATAGCTTTGGCGAAAATTCGATGCTCCTCAGGTGCAGACGAAGCAAACAACACCACTGGCCGTGTGTCGTCGAGTCTTAGTGCAAGCCGAATGGCTTCTACATCTTTAGAACAACAGGCCTCACGGTCCCACTTCAGATTGGGATGGACAGAAACCAGTTCTTCGGCGACCCCCATTTGGCAGAATCTATTGGCATCATTTTCAGACTGGGCAAATACACGAGATAAGTTCGCATAGCCATCGCGGAGTACCAGTTCCCATCGCTTGGATCTTCGAAAAGAGCGCTCACTCAAACGTCCGTTCACCACCATCACGGGGATGCCGCGATGCTTGGCCATCGCAACCAAGGTGGGCCAGACTTCAAGTTCCACCAGCACCAACACGTCAGGGTTCACATGATCAAGCCAGCGTCTGCAGCAGAATGAGATGTCGAGCGGCCAATCCGTGTGATTCAGGCTCGGGTGCAGCTCACGAGAACGCTGGTGTCCGGACAACGTGGTCGAGGAACACACCACGTCCAAGCCCAATTCTGTGAGTTCATGCACAAGCTTGGCTGAGGCATTGACCTCCCCGAGACTGACAGCGTGCACCACAGCTCTTGATCCTGAACCAAGAAGAGGAGGAAGAGGGCGCCAAAGGCGCCGAAGGTGCCTGCGAGACCGTGACCGCCAGGGAGCAACCAGGAGGAGGCCAGACAAGAGGATCAAATCTCGCAGGAGTCTCACACCAAAATGCTACATTTAACACGCTGCACATGGCACGGAGCAGTCGTCCAAATGCCCATTCAATCACCCTACAAACTAATCGTGGCGGCTAAAGATGGCACCGTCGTCAGGACCGTTGATTTGGCAAATCGTCGGACCCTGACCATCGGGCGGAGCCCCCGTTGCGATCTGACTATGGATATCGAGTCCATTTCACGCCGTCACGCCACCATGATCTGCCTGAACAACACATGGACTCTGATCGATGCTGACTCAAAGTCCAGATTCAAAGTGAACAACGAAAAGGTTGATTATGCCGCCCTCTCGGAAGAACGTCCTATTCAAATTGGCGGAGCATTTTTCTGGCTCCAAACGGCTCCAGGCGCTCCAGTCCGACCATCGACGGAGGCCGCAGCACCTACCGAAAAGTTGTGGAGTCCTTCCTCAACAGAGAGCGCGAACGCCACACTGACCATCATGGATTTGGAGGCCCGGCCAATTCACATTTGTGCTCTGGATGGCGAACTCACGACTGTCGGAACATCCCCTGAAGCCGATTGTTCTCTTGACATCGAAGGGTGGTCGCCCATCCAGTTAGCGCTGATCCAAGAGCAATCCGGCGCAGCCCTTTTGGATGTCTCCTCAGAACAACAACTGCGTCTTCGGGGAAAATCATGCCGCCGGTGGGCAAGTCACGAGCCAACTCTTCTCCGATGCGGTGACCACCTCCTGCAGTGGGAGGCTGAAATCCCATCCTCTGAGACTGGATCTGGCATCTGGGATGCGATTCAAAACGATTCTCTTGGTTGACCTCTTTGATCAAGTAGCATGAGAGCATGCTTGAACTTCATGTCTGCAATGCCGACGGTGCGATGCTGAAGGCATACGCGCTGGGCGAAAAAGAGGAAGTCCTCATCGGCCGGGACGACGGGTGCGACATTCAGATCTCAAGCCGCGCGATCTCCCGTGAGCACTGTGTGATCGAAAGAAACGGTGCTGATTTGGTCCTCAAAGATCTTGACTCCTCATCTGGGACCTTTGTCGATGGGGACAAGATTGACGCTATTGCCCTGTCAAGCGGCATGGAAGTTCGAGTTGGGCCAGCCATCCTACGGTTTTACGAAGCCAGTCTGTGAAATCATCTCCCACCCACACCATCCTGTTGATTAGTGGTCTTGCCACCCTGTGGCAATTCGCAGATCCGAAGGGGGCAATAAGCCTCCTGGCCATACACGGCATCCCACGCGACATTCTTTGGGCCCAACCTTGGAGGTTGTTCACCACGGCTCTTCTGCACGGTGGCATCCTTCACTTTGTGTTTAATGCATTGTGGGCCATGCGCCTTGGTTTGCCTTTTGAAAATCGGTACGGGAACCGCGCCTCGCTGCTTTTCCTGTTGGTGGTGACGCCCCTGTCCGTGGTCTGCACCGTCACGTTTGGTAACGCCACAATTGGGCTTTCCGGCTGGGGATTCGGGCTTGGTGGATGGATGCTCGTAGCACGTCGGTTTGATGAACGCCTCCAGCAATCGGTAAGCGATGAGAGCATGGGCACACTTGTGGTTTGGTTTGCCTTGGGCTTTATTTTGTCTTGGCTTCGGGTCCTCCCCATTGACAACGTAGCGCATACCGCCGGCGGAACTCTTGGGGCTTTGGGCGCTCTCTGGACGTATCGGTCAGAGTGGAAACGTGCAAAGAGCATGAGCAAAAGGCGAAAGGCGTGGAAGCGCGTCATGAATGCCGAACAAAAAACAGGGCCTGACCCTCTGAGCGTAGCGTTGCGCGAACGGGACCTGTCATCTATCCAGCCCGCTTTTGACAATCCAGACTTGGTCAAACACACCCCCGTTGACTCATGGGACCGGTGGACTGAGCAACTTATGGCGGACGGCGATGAAAGGAATGCGCAGCGAACCCTGCTGGTCGCATTGGCCCTTGGCTCACTTTCCGACCGCCCCCTGCGGATGATGCGGCTAGCAAACCTTCAGTACCGTTCAGGGGACATCAGTACCGCCCGTCAAACACTCAATCAAGTTGACGCTACTTTGCTTCGTCCTGAAGAACGTGAACTGTTTGAAGTTTTACGCAAGAGGTCATCATGACCAAAATCAAGATTTGCGGATGCCGCACTCCAGCAGATATCGAATACGCCACCGAAGCTGGGGC
The DNA here is from genome assembly GCA_002709295.1 of Phycisphaerae bacterium. Classification (GTDB taxonomy): domain Bacteria; phylum Planctomycetota; class Phycisphaerae; order Phycisphaerales; family SM1A02. The sequence continues at coordinate 69,422 of PAQL01000013.1, forward strand.
AGATTTTGTAGGGATGGTGGTTGCGCAAAACACAACACGATTTGTTCCCGCTGAAGATCGCCCCTCTATGGTTCACGCAGCGCGTCACTTGGGGGTCCCCTTGGTTTGTGTCTTAAGAAACAACCCGAAGCCGAGCAGCGCGGTTGAAGCCATGGAGTGGTACCCAGGAGACATCGTGCAGTGGCACGGCCAAGAGGACTCCGATTGGGCAAAAGTCGACCCACGACCATCTATCCGCGCAGTGGCTGGAGCAAAGGGGCTTCGCCAACATGCCCAATTTCCGTGTCGTCATTTTCTTCTTGACCATGATCAACCAGGCTCGGGAAAGCCATTTGACTGGTGCTCGCTGCAGCACATGGAGCTGCCCAGACAATGGTTCCTTGCCGGCGGTCTCCACGCCGGGAATATCGATCGTGCTATTCGCACGCTTCGGCCATGGGCCGTTGATGTATCGAGTGGGGTTGAGTCAGCTCCGGGCGTGAAGTGTCGAAAGAGAATTCAAGACTTCGTGGCTGCCGTTAGGCAGGCGGAACACCAGGCCTGAACATTTCTTCTGCCACCTCTACGGCTCGAGCGGAGGCCGCTGATTTTGAACGGGTTTCTTCAAATTCTGCCGAAGGAACACTGTCAGAGACCACGCCCGCACCCGCTTGCAGTTTGATTTTCCAAGGCGGACCATCGCCGGAAATCACCATGGTCCGAAGCGCAATCGCCATGTCTGTGTCCCCATCGAGGCCAACAACTCCAAAACCGCCCGCAAATGGGCCCCTTGGCTGAGGCTCCAACTCATCAATGATCTGCATCGCGCGAATCTTCGGAGCGCCGCTCACTGTGCCTACGGGAAGCGTGGCCGCCAGCAGGTCCCAAGCATCAAGGTCATCACGAAGCGTTCCTTCTACCGTCGAGGACAGGTGCATGACGTGGCTGAAGCGCTCGACTTCGGCTTGCTTGGTGACTTGCACCGATCCAGGTTGACACACGCGTCCCAAATCATTCCGTCCTAGATCAACGAGCATGGCGTGCTCCGCGTTCTCCTTGATGTCACCCCGGAGGTCTTGCTCATTGCTGAAGTCTTGTTCAGGCGTGCGTCCCCGGCGACGAGTGCCTGCCAAGGGCCGATTGACGACGTGTCGGCCCCGTGCTTGGCAGAGAATCTCGGGGCTTGCCGCCACCAGCATGACCCCCCCACCTTGGAGATAGCCCATGTAGGGGCTTGGATTGGTGATACGGAGCGCACGGTAGATTTCAAAGGGGTCGACATTCGTTTGTAATTCAACGGCACGGGACAACACGATTTGAAAAGCATCACCGGCGGAAATGTAGTCCTGGGCGGTTCTAACGCCAGCTTCAAAGTCTTTGCGGGGAAAAGCGCCGTCTTCGCAGATCTCGGGGCGCCGTCCAAGATCGTCGGGTACCCGACCCCCAGGGATCGAAGCAACTTGCCGCCGAATGTGAGCTTCGATGGCATCAAGGGCAGCATGGGCGTCATCGTTGCTTTCGTCGTTGTGGGCAACGTGTTGCAGATGGACCACCTTTCGGACGTGATCAAAAGCAACGGTGTCGAGGTACAACCCAAACGCCAATCCAAGCTGGTCTGGTCTCGGTCGAATCGCGGTACTTTCCGACCATGCGGCTGCCTCGTAAGCTGTCCAGCCAACCCATCCTCCACGAAACGGCGGATCATCTGGGCTGCTGGATCTCGTCAAAGGGAGGCTCGCCTCACGGAGGCGGCTCCAAGGCGGAGGCTGGCCTAAGTAAGCTTCAACAACGTGCTGTGGATTCGCTCCGAGATAGCTCCAGCGGCCCATGACGCCGCCGACCTCTACGGATTCCAAAAGAAAAGAGGGAGCGTCCCGTTCGTCGGCGGAGACGAGGCGGCGATACGCCAAAATAGGTGTCAAGTCGTCAGATGGAATCGTTCGGGAAACCAATCGGGCTTTCATTGCCTGGCGAGTCATGGTGTCAAGAATCTATAGGATTGACCCCGATGAAGAATGGTACTGAGACACCAATTGTGCTCGGAATTGATCCAGGCTCGCGAAGGTCTGGGTACGCCATTCTCACGTCGGAGGCCGATCGACCCAAAATTAAAGAAGTTGGCGTGATTGATTTAAGTGCCTCACTCGCCCTAGAAGATCGACTCCTCGAATTGTCCACTGAAATTACTGAGATCATTCAGCAGCACAGCCCAACCGTGGCCGCCCTCGAAGGGGTTTTTAGTCACGGGAAATTTCCCCGTTCGGCTCTTGTTCTCGGGCACGCACGGGGAGTGTGCCTTCTCGAATGCCGACGAAAGGGACTGCCCATATCAACCGTAGCGCCAGCAGAGATGAAAAGAGTCATTGCTGGTTCAGGACGAGCCACCAAAGCCCAAGTCCAACGGTCCGTGGCAGCCTGGTGCGGATTGCAGAAGCCCCCAGAGCCCAATGACGCCGCAGACGCCCTTGGGATGGCCCTCTTTGAATTGAGAAAGCTCACCCCTCATCTTCGGGGCACACTGTAAAGATCAGCACAACTTCGGTTCCGGGCGGTGGCAAAAGCAAGCCGTTGGGGCGGAAAATTGCTCGAGCATGCTCAATCGAAGCGCTTCGCGGCTCAGAGTACCCAACGAGTTCGTCACCGAACGTCACCAAACCGACTGCTGATCCCTCGTCATCAGCCAGGTACCTAATCGCACCATTCCATTCGACCATCTTGCTTCCGGCAAACACAAAGTTGCCCTGAAGGCTGTCGCCGCTGCGATCGTCAACAATCAGGTCCTGAAGTCGGTGGACAGAGCCGTCAAGATCCATGGTGATATGAAGCAGCGAGCCCTCAGGAGGCCGAGCAGGACTGTCTAGAGATGCTGGAGCTCCCGGGGCCCCAGGCACCCCCCCCACCACCAAAAGAGCGGCATGCAGCTCGGAGGGTGCTGCGAGAATTGCAAAAACACTCTCGTGCGTTCTGGTCTCGGGCGTGCACACCGCTTGCTCAAGCCATCCAGACCGGAGAAGGGCGATTGCCGGCACCCGCACCTGAGACTGGCTTCTCAAAATCTCAATGCCATTCGCCCACGGTATGGGGTCGGATCTGGTTCCAGCCGATTGGCACCCCATGAGAAAAAGAAGCAACACATTCAGGAACATCGGGGACTTCACGACGCTCTGACCCTATCGTATTTCCGTGGTTGAACTGACACGAATCGTCCGCTTTCACCTTGAGGGCAGCCCCTCCCCTCTGGGGTGCAATGGCTACGCAGGTCGCCCCGCACTTTCAAGTATCGCGCCCATGGTCGAAATCCATATCACTCTTCGTGGTGATCCGGACCCCAAAACCCACTACGTTCTCGACATCAAGAGATTTGACCAATGGGCGAACCAGCACATCTTCTCGGCGATAAGCGCGCTCCCACAAAGTTCGAATCTCGACCAAATTCTCCGCAAAGCATTTCAAGCCTCAAGTGACTTCCCTCACGAACTGATCTCGGTCAAGCTTCAGTTGTCTCCGTATGCCTCTCTTACTTTGGAACAAGCCATGCCCAACGAGCACCCCATTTTGACCTTTTCTCAGACGTATGATTTTGCGGCAGCACATTACCTGTGGGCCCACGAGGCGAACGACGAGGAGAATCGAAATTTGTACGGGAAGTGCTCAGGTATCCATGGCCATAATTATCAAGTTGAGATTGTCGTTGAGCCCCAATCCAACGACCCAATTCCGGCTGACAAACTCGACTTCTTGGTGACGGAGCATCTCCTGGACAAATGGGACCACCGGGTTCTCAACGATCTGGAAGATTTTCAAGATGTTCCGCCAAGTGTCGAAAGGATCGCCGAAAAGGCCGCAGATCGCCTTCAGGCCCCTCTTGCGGCCTCGAATCTCACACTTCGAGAAGTATCAGTAAGTGAGACTGATCGCACTCGAGCTCGGGTTCGTCTTGGGTAATATGACCAATCGGCCATTTGGGAGATCCAGACATGCTTTGTTTTCAAACTCTACTCATTGCTCTTTCTGCCACCGTCCAAGCCAAAGGAGCGGAATCGGAATCCGATCTCATGGATGCCTTCGGACAGTGCCGGGGAAGCCTGTCTAATCTGCGGTCCATCAATGAGTCTGATCAAACTGCCATTAGCAATCTTCGGGCTCGATTTGATGCTTTCAGCGGACTGAGCGTAAAAGGGGCAGCGGCCACTCTCCAGCTGTCTCTTTGGATCGAGGACTCAAGCTCGACGGACGGACGAGAACGAATTCAGCAAGATTGGCAATCATTGCTCGCGGCAGCTCCGGAAAATGGAGCACTAGCTAGTGGATACATCACCTGGCAAGCGAGCGTTGGAATGCTCAAGGGTCCGTCGCTTCTCGAAGCACGTCGTTCACTCTTGGATCGATTCCCAGAGTCAACAGAAACGGCTCTTGAAGTGGCCGCAGGTCTCCGCCGCGAAATCGACTGTCAAGCCGCCATTGATGTGCTCCTAAAGCTTGGCAATGATGCCCCAATAAAAGCAAAAGTGCTGCTTGCTCAAGCATATTTCGATGAAAATATGTTTGGCGAAGCATCCAAAGTCCTAGCCGCTATGAATTTGGAGGCCATTGAAGATGTTGCGGTGCGAGCCCAGGCCAACAACATCGTCCGACAGTGCGAAGAAATCAAACCCCTTTGGGATGCTGAACTCGCAGTACGAGCGAAAGAAGAGGCTGCCGACAACTTGCCACGCGTGGAAGTCCGCACCCCAAAGGGTTCAATATTGATCGAACTTTTCGAGGACGATGCCCCAAATACCGTCGCCAACTTCATCTCTCTTATTCAAAATGATTATTACGACGGCATTGCTTTCCATCGCTTTGAGCCAAACTTCATGATCCAAGGTGGATGTCCGAACACAAAGACTGGAGAAGGCGCCCACGGCACCGGAGGTCCTGGCTACACCATTGCAGATGAGTGCAAAGGTGACAACGCTCGTCTGCACTTCGCAGATTCGGTGGCCATGGCCAAGACCAGCGCTCCGGACACCGGGGGAAGCCAGTTCTACTTCAACCATCGACCAACAACCTGGCTCAACAACCGGCACACGGTCTTCGGCCGGGTGCTTGAAGGGCGTGAAGTTGCCTGCCAACTCCGCAAGGACGATCTGATTCAAGACATCACGGTAGTCCGGCTTCGCGACGGTTCCACGTATGTTCCCCAAACGATTTCGGAAGCCAACGCTTCTCCCGTCGAAGATGGGGGCGAGTTAATGGAAGCGGACGAAGCCAAAGAGGGCTCCTGAAGTCATTCCCCCGGCGGGGAGACCAAGTCGGCCTCGCCGAGAAGGTCGAACCCCCGGCGTCTCAACACTTGTCCAGCAAAGACGTGGTCGTCCACACTGATGGCCATGGTGGCTTCGTTGAGTCGACCGGCCATGAGTGGGTAGGCAAATCGAAGGTTGAGCTCAACGGACAACAACGCAAGGCAAAGTCCTTCAATAGTCTGTCCTGGCTGAAGTCGCACCACCAAAAGATCGGTCGCAGTAAATGCCCAGCCGTCCTCTTTGAGGAGGTCAGACGCTAGTTTGATGTTGGTTGAAATGAGACGAACCACTGAGTGCTCACTCGCTTCCAAAACAGAGATCGCGCAGAGCTCAAGACCTGGTTCACGCTGAAAAACCTCCAGCATGTCATGAAGCCTTCCTACCTTGTTCTCGAGAAAAACCGACAGCTGACGAACCACGGGCGGGGTGTAACCCAAACCAGTTTCGGGAGGGAGTGCGCTCATTCGTTATTCAAGATACAAAACGGCCCGACCCGTGTGCAGTGGCAAAATCAAGAAGCTGGCAGAATCTATGGGAGAAGGGCGTGGAGTTCACGTCGTTGGACTTTGCCGGTTGGGTTCCGAGGAAGGGTATCGACCACGAAGACCTCCCGTGGACACTGATAGGGGGCAAGTCGTTCTCCAGCCCATGAACGCAGGTCAGCCGGGCGAAGAGATGAGCCATCCCGGAGCTCTACAAAGGCCACAGGAACCTCACCACGCTTCTCATCAGAGCGGCCAATAACTCCGCACGCTTCGACATCGGGATGGACTTCCAAAACGGATTCGATTTCTCGGGGGAAGACATTTTCTCCGCCGACAATCAACATTTCTTTGATTCGGCCGGTGATCGAAAGATAGCCATCCGAATCAAGTTGACCCATGTCTCCAGTTCGGAACCATCCGTCTTGATCGAGAACCTTGGCGGTAGCTTCCGGCATGCCGTGGTAGCCACGCATGACATTGGGCCCGCGCAGTTGTACCTCGCCGTCATGTCCCGCCGGAAGGACTGCTCCGGTAGGACCTACGATCCGTGTTTCAACTTCCGGAAGCGCCTGGCCAACGGTGCCAATCCTTGAGGCCCAGGGCAGCGAAATGTGGGCCGCCGGACTGGTTTCGGTCAGACCGTAGCCTTCATGAATCTCGACTCCGAAGCGATCAAGGAACTGTTCGCGAACGATTGGCGGGAGGGCCTCTCCCCCGCTCACGGCAATCCGAACCGAAGAGAACATGTCTTTTGAAGCTTTTTTGTCCCGGGCCAACGCCGCGTACATGGAAGGGATCATTACCAAAAATGAGGGCCGATGTTTCTGAAGTAAAGAGAGTACTTTTGCCGGGACAAATTTCGCTGAGTACACCACTCGACAACCGATGGTCATTGGAAGCAGAGTCAAAACAGTGAAACCAAACGAGTGGAATTGAGGCAAAACCCCGAAAATGCAATCATTCGGAGTAAATTTGGCCGCTCTCATGGCTTGACTCACATTAGCGCTGAGATTGCCATGGGTCAGCTCCACCCCCTTGGGTTTGCCTGAAGTGCCGGAGGTGTACAACAAAGTGGCAACTTCGTCAGGGGTTGAGCGGGTACGCAGGATCCCGTTCCAAAGCCGGCGCGGCATATCTTCAAGGTAGATCGTGCGAACGCCTGGCGGAGGCGAGCCAAACATTTCCACCATGGGTCGCACAGTGACGCAGGCGTCAGCGCCACTGTCAGAAAAGATGTGGGCCCGGTCATCTTCAGAAACGAGGAAGTTCAGTGGTACAACGCGGCGACCGGTTCTCCAAATGCCAAGCATTGCCAATGGCGCAAGGCCAGAGGTGGGCAACATGAAAGCAGTTGCCGAAGAACACTTCAGAGAATCGAGGTGCCTTGCCAGCGAAGCACTTCCGGCAAGTAACTCAACATTTTTCCAGCAACGTTGATCGTCGGTCAGGGACGAGCGGATCGGCCTCTGGCGAAGCTTACGGAGGATTTGAGAAGCAATCTGCAAGTCGAAGGCTCCGTGAGCGGACAGGGCGGGATTCGAACCCGCGGTAGGGGCTAATTCCCCTACGTCGGTTTAGCAAACCGGTGCATTCAGCCTCTCTGCCACCTGTCCGTGGTGAAAACATCTTACCTGAAGAATGGCAGGAAGATAGGGGGCACAAGAAGTTCAGCCCTCCATACGAGGACCGGCCGCAATACAGCGGCCGGTCGGGAGTATTTACGATGTCAAAGGGGAGACCCCCCGACTTCAAATCTTGTCGTTCAGGGTCTTCAAAGCGCGAACTTTGACCGCCTTTGATGCGGGCTTTGCCTTGAACATCATTTCTTCCTTGGTGAAGGGGTTGATGCCTTTGCGAGCCTTGGTGGCGGGCTTTTTCTTCACGGTGAGCTTCATGCCCATGAATTTGACATCGGTCCCCTTTTTGAGGTCAGCAACCGTGAGGGCTTCCAGAGCCTCGAAGACCGTATTGACTTCTTTGCGGGTCATGCCAGTGGCATCAACAATGCTGTTGGTGATCTGACTCTTGGTACGGACGCTCGCTGAACCAGGGATACGCTTCACATTCGAAGCAGCGGCCTTCTTTGGAGCGGCCTTCTTGGTGGATTTGCGAGCAGTTGATTTCTTGGCAGCTTTCTTAGCTGTCTTCTTGCGGGTAGCCATCGTGGCGAATCCTTTCTACGTCGGAGACGGGAGGGCGATGGGTGATCGATCCGTCGATCTGCTCTCCGTTGGAGGCAAAAAATACCGGCGAAATTGGCCTCTCGGCAAGTCGTTTTCGGGAAAAACCCTAGAAAAAACGGGTTTTTATGGGAAACAGTGCCTCAGAAGAAAGTTCCACATCCGGCGCGAGCCGTCCCGAGGCAGCCCGTGCCCAGCATTGGGGTAAATCATCAGTTCAAATGGGTGTTGCTTCTCGTGGAGCCGATCCATCAATGCGAACGTATTCGCAACATGAACATTGTCATCAACCGCTCCGTGAATGAGGAGCATCTCACCAATAGCATCTGCAGATACATGGGTGAGGCAAGAGCCAGCGTCGTAACCAGCCTCATTCTCAGATAAAAGCCCCATGTACCTTTCGGTATAGATCGTGTCGTAGTACCGCCAATCGACCACTGGGGCGCCTGACACCCCAAAGCGGAAAACTTCAGGGTGTCGAATTAATCCCAGCGCTGACATGTAACCGCCGTAGGAAAATCCATAAATCCCTACTCGTTTTTCATCAATGTCTCCACGCAGAGCTATCGCTGCCGCAAGGGCTGCTTGATCATCAAGGTCCACTTGTCCAAGCTTGCCGTAGACGTCATCCTGAAACGCTTTCGATTGACCAGTGGTGCCGCGACTGGCGATCTTTAGGGTGGCGATCCCTAAAACGTTTTCGGCCCGTGTCGGTTCGAACCTCGGGTCAAACCCTCGACTATGCGGCCCACCATACACATCAACCAACAAAGGAAATGGGCCATCGCCTTGACCAGCCGGAAGATGCAAGACGCCAAAAATCTCAGTGTCTCCGGCCATGGTGGAGACCAGCTCGGATTGAGCCGGCCGAGAGCCTTTGTCAAAGGATTCTCGAGGGCTCAAAACGTAAGCCTCATCTTTAGAGGAATGAAGGCGAATTTCTGGAGGCATTTCAACAGATTGATGTATCGCGATGAAAGCGCTGCCCGCGGGAGCGTGGAAGATTTCGTGGTGACCGGGGTCTGGAGTCAGGCAAGTTAGTTTTGAACCATCCAGGCGAACTTCAAACAGCTGTTGATGGAGCGGGAATTTGGGCTGGTTGGCAGCAGTGAAGCGAAGAGTTCGCGATGTCTCATCGAGATGGACTATGGGACCTACAACCATGCCTGGAGGCGTGAGGGGAATCGGATCTACATTGGGGTCCAAGGAGCACAACTTCCATCCAAGCCAGCCTGATTGCTGTGATTGGTGGAGAAACGTTGTGCCATCCGACAAAAACTGCCGTTGGGGATTGTTCTCGTGCCAGCACGACTGGGTTTCGGACAAGACAACCCTTGAGGCTCCGGAGGTAAGGTCAACCCAAACAAGTTCCCATGTTTGCTGCCTCCGATCGGTGCGGTGAAACAGGAGTTCGTGTTCGCGGTGAGGGTTGACGCCAAAGATGTACCAAGGATCGCCGTTAGGTTGTTCCGGCTGAGTAGGAAGCAGCCATCGCTCGCCTGTTTCGAGATCAAAATACTCAAGGTCGGCGATCGGGTTGGGATCACCGGGCTTCGGATAGGCTTCTGTAGAAAGCGTGGGGCGGGTTGATGTCATGTCCAACGTCAGGGGGTACGTTGGAACACCAGATTCGTCAAAGCGGTAGTACACCAATCCTTGGCTGTCACCACGCCACCACATGGCTTCTTTGACATCAAGCTCTTCACCGTACACCCATGAGGCCGTCCCGTACTTCAGAACGCCATCGCCTTCAACTGTGACCACTTGCCGACGTTCCTCATCAACGCCTTCAAGGAGGATGTTCCCGTTGCGAGAAACGGCCTTCCATAGGTTGTCCGGGCTGATCGATGAGTCGAGCTGACGCCCACGGCGTGGGGACCGCCTTGACGAACTTGAAGGACTGTCCGGCGGTTCCAGTTCGACCGCGGCACCATCGAGTCCAAACGACTGGTCAACCGTCCCGCCGATCCAGCAGGCCGAACCGTCGGGGTGCCAACGAACGGAGGGCCGTATGGCGCGTCGCGCCGACCAAGCGGCACTCTGGGCTTGAGAAAAACTGGAAGCGTCTGGTTTTCCTCGAGTAATCGCTGGATCACGCTCGGGGATACTTTGGCAGGCGCCAACGAGCAGGGTGAAGCTTGCTGCGAGAGAAGGCCTCATGAGAAGCTGCACATCTCACGGAATACTTTCAAGCGTTGATGGATGCCATCTTTTCCCGCTTCGTGCAGAGCACTGGTGGCGAAGTCAGCGATGGTGAAGCTGGCGGCGACTGTTCCCAACGCGGCGGCGTTCCGAAGGTCGTTCAGCGAAGGGCAGGCCGAACCTGGCAGGCAGGCCATCATCGCGCCGACGAAGGTGTCGCCAGCGCCGGTCGGGTCACGAACTTCAGCGGCCAATGAAGGCCACGCTGGAAGCACCGACAAGCCCTCTGGCGAAGCAATGATGCAGCCGTGCTGTCCTTTTTTAACCACCGCAAAGTTCGGACCGAGCTCAAGGAGTTTCTGGGCGGCATCGACAAGTGAAGGCGCACCAGTAAATGAGGCAGCTTCTTCTTCGTTCATCACCACACCATGCACTCGAGACAATAAAGATTCCAGTTCGGGGCGGGCGACGTCAATCCACAATCCCATGGTGTCGGCCACGCACAGATCAACCGATGACATCGAGTCGAGGAGGGCAGATTGGTGTGCAGGGTGGGAGTTTCCAAGCAAGAGTTTCGGGCTGCACGCCACACTCTCGGGAACTGGAGCCGGAGCCCCTTCAAGGACACCCAAGATTGTGAAATCGGTTGTCCTCTGGTCAGGGTTGTCGCCGTAGCAGCCCCCCCATTGGAAGGTCTCTTCGCCTGACCGGACATCAAGGCCTTCAAGTCCAACCCCGATCGACTTCAAAGTGTCGGTATGAATCGTAGGGAAGTCCTCGCCAACCGCCCCGATCAATTCCACCCCTTCAGAAAGGAGAGCGGCTGCGGTTGCTGCATACGAGGCGGAGCCACCAAGGACGCGGTCAGCGGATCCCCAAGGTGCTCGAATCGTATCGATACCGATCGTTCCACCAACGACAAGCCGACTCACGAGGTCTGCTCCGCTAGATGAGTCGACGCGATCCTTCGCAAGACCGTGTGCAGGATGCCGCCTTGGCTCCAGTAGCCGACTTCGACCGGTGTATCCAATCGACATACGGCATTGAACTCGACGACCGTCGCGTCGTCTTTGGTGGCGCGAACCGGGATAGCACAGCCCGGACTTAAATCGTCAGGTATAGCAATATCAAAGACTTCGTGACCAGTTAGTCCCAAAGATGAGGAGGATTCGCCTTCGGTGAAGCAAAGTGGCAGGACGCCCATGCCGACCAAGTTGGAACGGTGAATCCGTTCAAAGCTCTCTGCGATCACGGACTTCACTCCAAGGAGGAATGTCCCCTTAGCTGCCCAGTCTCGGCTGGATCCCATGCCATAGTCTTTTCCGGCCAACACAATCAGCGGTGTGCCAACTTCTTTCGCGGCCGATGCAGCTTCGTAAATCGAGGTGACCTTCCCGGTGGTGAAGTCCGTGGTGAACCCGCCTTCAGTCCCAGGAGCCAACTCATTTCGAACTCGGACGTTGGCAAAAGTACCGCGGGTCATGATGCGGTCGTTTCCCCTCCGCGAACCGTAGGAGTTGAACATCGAGACGGGAACGCCTCGTCCAACGAGCCACTGGCCGGCGGGAGAATCAGCCTTAATGACGCCCGCCGGAGAAATGTGGTCAGTGGTCACGGAGTCAGCGAGTTTGGCCAAAACCCGAGCCCCCTCAATATTTGGGCGCTCGGTGACATCGTCGCCGAGGTCAGCAAAGAATGGCGGATTCTGGATGTATGTTGAAGCTTCATCCCATTGATAGCGTGCCCCCCCTTCGACATTAATCGCCCGCCAAGCCTCGGAGCCCTCGAACACTGTTGCGTATTCAGTTTCAAACTGATCTCTCTGCACGTGGGCCCGGACCGCTGCATCAACTTCTTCTGGCGTGGGCCACACTTCCGAGAGCATAAGGGGCTTCCCATCGGAGTCGACTCCAATAGGCTCGGACTCGAGATCAATATCTACCGTACCGGCCACAGCGTAAGCCACGACCAAGGGTGGCGAGGCGAGCCAGTTTGCCCGAATGTCCGCCCCGATGCGGCCTTCGAAATTGCGATTCCCAGAAAGCACCGAGCATGCCACGAGGTCGTTGGCATGAATGGCATCGCGAATTGGGTCCGGGAGTGGACCAGAATTACCAATGCAGGTGGTACAGCCGTACCCAACAGTGTGGAAGCCGAGGGATTCGAGCCCATCCATCAAACCAGCAGACTCCAAATAGCTGGTCACCACCCGGGATCCCGGCGCAAGTGATGTCTTGACCCAAGGCTTTCGGCGCAAACCTCGGGCCACCAACTTCTGGGCCAGGAGTCCTGCGGCCATCATCACCGAAGGGTTTGACGTGTTTGTGCAACTGGTGATGGCTGCGATTACCACCGACCCATCACGCAGGGTCTCGGCTCCGTTTTCAAGCTGCGCTTCGGAGGTACGGCACTCGCCGGGTTCCCGGTTGAATTCTTTGACCAGAACATCCCGCCAATTGTTCTGCATCTCGCTGAGGTCAACACGATCCTGAGGCCTACGCGGACCCGCCAAAGCAGGCTTCACCGTCGCGAGATCCAGCTCAAGAACTTTTGTGTACTTGGCGACCTTTTGAGGATCGTGCCAAAGTCCTTGTGCTTTGCAGCATTCTTCGACCGTAACGCAAAGAGCTTCGGATCGGCCAGTGGCTCTCATGTAATCTACTGTGCGCTCGTCGACTGGGAAAAAACCGATCGTGGCGCCGTACTCGGGCGCCATATTGGCGATGGTTGCGCGGTTGGCCAACGGCATGGCCGTCAATCCGGGGCCAAAGAATTCAACGAACTTCGAGACGACGCCTTCTGATCTCAGCAGTTCAGTGATCCGAAGCACCATGTCAGTTGCGGTGGCTTCTTTGGGGAGCTCACCTGTGAGACGCATGCCAATGACTTCAGGCAAAACCATCGAAACTGCCTGACCAAGCATCACGGCTTCGGCCTCAATGCCGCCAACGCCCCATCCGACGACACCAAGCCCGTTGATCATGGTGGTGTGTGAGTCAGTTCCGACGAGCGAGTCTGGGTAAATCCAATTGCCGTCATCCATGACTACGGTGGCCAGGTGCTCAAGGTTCACCTGGTGCACAATGCCCATGGCTGGCGGGACCACCCGAAAATTGTTGAACGCCTGCTGCCCCCATTTCAGGAAGCGGTAGCGTTCTCCATTTCGCTCAAATTCAAGATTGCCATTAATCGTGAGGGCTTCTCCGGAGGCGAATGCGTCGACCTGCACCGAGTGGTCGATAACCAAATCACAAGGGACAAGTGGGTTGACCAAGGAGGCTGCATCAGGATCGCCGGTCATCCGGACGATGGCGTCACGCATGGCGGCAAGGTCAACCACCGCGGGCACCCCGGTAAAATCCTGAAGAATGACCCGGCCTGGGGCGAATGGAATTTCGACCTTCCCAGCCTTTCCGCGAGCCCAATTGAGAATGTTCTCAATGTCATCAGAAGTGATTGAAGAACCATCACACTTGCGAGCAGCAGCCTCCAGCAAAACGCGAATTGAGTACGGCAGTTCGTCAAGGCGGTCACCGGCCAAGGCGGGAAGATCGATGTAGGAGCGATCTCCAGACTCGGTGGCCATCGTGCCCCGGTAAGACTGAGGGTCATTCGTCATAGATACATTCTTTCAATGAAGGGGCTTATGAATTGACTGACCATTTGTCAGGGGCGAAGCAGTTTGGCAAAGGGCCGAAGTTCTTCAGGCCAGCTGGACAATGGGAGGATCATGACGCTCCAAGGATCCAAGAGGCCATCGCGATCAAGGTCCCAATCGACCTCAGCTTCTGAAGGGTTTGATGCTGACTCAGGCACAGAAAGAAGTTCAAGGAAGTTTTCGAGCGCATCATCCTTGTCTGACGTTTCGGACGCCAACGAGACTTCGGGCGGGACCTGACCGGTTCGGAGAGCTCCTGAGGGCTTCGCCGGAGTGGAACGCTCATTGGTGGATCCAAACATTGGGAGGGCGAGAACCTCAAGAGGCAACGCCACGTCGAGGGCCACCGGGGTCGCTGAAGTATTTTCCAGAGCAGACGACTCTCTGGTTTCTTGCACCGGGGCTGACGCTGGAGATAGAAGTGGAACAACTTCGGCCTCACACCCTGTGCCCAAGGCGGCGGCCATCACCGCATCAAGGTCAGCCTGGTCGATCTTATTTTCGGATCCGGGCGAGGTGGCGTCGACATTGACGGCCAGCCCTGCGACTGGCTCCTCACCCCAGGAAAAAAGCAACGTGACAATGTCTTCGAGATCAACCCTATCATCACCGTTGATATCGGCAATGCATTCGCAGTTGTCTGCGAGGCCATTGTCATTCAAGTCGTTTGCTTCACAGAGGTCCAGCACATTGTTGTTGTTGCAGTCAGAAGCTGTTCCGGAGTTCAGTATCACAAGGTATTTCTCAATAGTGTCACATTCCATAGCATCTTCAGGAAGTTCGGCACTGTTAATGGAAAAGAATGCAAAAAGGCTCTCGCCCGTCCCTGCCTCGGTGTAATTGACTGCCCCTGTAAAAGTGAAATCGTCTGCCTCTGGGAGAGTAAATTGCGCCAACAGAACCGCCTGGCCTGTCTCCTCATTGCCCCCAGGGTTAAAACTGATAATTCCCCCGGCAGAATCTCCCGTTGACCAAGAGGAGCCATCAACAGAAACAGGTGGGTCGGCATTACAGAGGACATCTGGGGAAAAGGCCACGTCTATATTCGCAGCTGGTCCAATTTCTTCACCAATAAGTGGAAAAGGGGTGAGTGAGTCGACAGAGCGGATGGTGAGAAACGAATCAGCCGGCCCGCTGATGCCGTCTCGCAGCAAACTGTCAAGGACGCAACCCAACGGAGCAGGCTGGTCTTGAACCAAAAATCCACCGGTACTGGTGAACTCTAAGGGGAGATTGGGAAGGCCAGATAGCGCAGTGACACGGTCACTCGGGCTATCAAACGTAGCGAAAATGCGATAGGTGGTTGTGCCGGGGAAGGTTGGGACCTGTCCTCGCTCCACAAACATCGACCCAAATTCGGCTGACGCTGGGGCCAGAAGAGACAGCGAAGCGAGGAATGCAAGACGCATAGATCAGAACCTCCTGAGTGGGGAAAATCCCCAGTCAATCAGGTCCAATTATAGCAGCGACCCCCTGCTCCCTTGCTAATCCCACGGGGAAGAAGCCTTCATGGTGACCAAAATGGCGACGGGCGGACTTGAACCGCCGACCTGAGGGTTATGAATCCTCCGCTCTCACCAACTGAGCTACGTCGCCGAACGAATGAATCAGTGTAACGGCTGCGTCGTTGAGCCGGGAACACCAGTTGTTGATTCGCAAGCGAGCCAGCGTGAACGAGCCCCCTGAAGGGCCAGCGTGGGATACGCATGACGTATGGCGGCCGAAAGAAGCCCCATAAACATAGGTTGTGGGGTGAGAGGCCTGCTGGTCAACTCGGGATGGCTTTGGGCCGCGAAGAAGAATGGGTGTTGATCCAGAGGAAGCTCCAGCATCTGCATGATGGGGCGGTCCGGATGACGGCCGGAAAAGATGAGCCCCTGGGACTCGAATCGTTCGATATGGGCGGGCTCAACTTCGTAACGGTGACGGAACCGCTCACGGACGACATCTTGTCCAAACAGCCAATGAGCCAGCGTGCCGGGTGTCACTTTCACATCCTGGCCACCGAGCCGCATGGTGCCGCCAAGACCCTCGATGGCCTTTTGCTCAGGAAGTTCAGAGATAACTGGGGTGCCGTGCTCAGAGAATTCCAAGCTGTGGGCATCTTTGAGACTGGCTCGGTGCCGGGCAAATTCAATCACGGCCATTTGGAAGCCGAGGCAAATTCCCAAAAATGGGACACGACTTTCACGTGCGAAGCGAACGGTCTCGATCTTGGCCTCGACACCACGATCGCCAAAGCCGCCCGGAACAATAATCGCGTTCAAGTCAAGTTCGGAAAGAACTGACCCAATGCTGTCAGGTTCGTGCTCGGAAACATCCACCCATTCCAATTCGGGTCGAACTGCCAAGTGAGTCGAAGCATGTTCGATGCTTTTTTCAATGGATGCGTAGGCATCTCTTAAACTGGCATATTTGCCCAAGATGCCTACGCGAACAGACTCCTCCTTCGGAGCAACAATGGCATCGGCGTAGCGCGACCAAGATTGACGTGCGGAATCTTCAACGGCAACATCAACTCGACCATGCAAATCAAGAATAGAGAGCACTTCACGGTCAAGTCCCTCGGCCCGTAATGCATCAGGGATGACGTAAATGGACTCGCGGTCGTGCATGCTAAACACACGGTGCATGGGCACATTGCTGAACATGGATATTTTTTCCATGGCACTTGTGGTAACTGGATTTTCGCATCGGCAAGCGATCAAGTGGGGCTGGATCCCGGCCTGCATGAGAAGTTTGATCCCAAGCTGAGCAGCTTTTGACTTCTGCTCACCCAGGATTTCTGGTTCGATGACATAGGTCAACCCAACAAAGCAGACGGATGACGGCCCTTCTTCGTAGGCCAGTTCTCGGAGCGCCTCAATGTAGAAGCCATTTTCATAGTCGCCGACAGTTCCGCCAACTTCTACAAACACAACGTCTGCTGGCCCTCCGCCTTCACCACCAGTCATGGCTAGGCGACGTAGACGATGCTTCACTTCGCCGGTGACGTGGGGAATCATCTGCACATCTCTCCCCAGATAGCCGCCACGTCGCTCCCGTTCCAAGATGGTGGAGAATATTTGTCCGCTGGTGGCGAAATTCTGTCGTGACAGATTTTGGTCAAGCATCCGTTCGTAGGTACCGAGATCCATATCGGTTTCGGTCCCATCGTCCAAGACGAATACTTCGCCGTGTCGATACGGGTTCAACGTGCCTGAGTCAATATTCAGGTACCCCTCGAGCTTGATTGGGGCGACTGAGAGACCTTTGTCTTTGAGGAGCTTGGCGAGAGAAGATGAGAATATGCCCTTGCCCAGTCCACTCATCACCGTGCCCAGTACGGCGACGTAGCGGGTGCGGCCCTTTTGATATCCCTCGGGAACCGCGCTCAGGAATTCTGAATGGTCCTGAGTAGATTTGCCATGCTGAGAGAGATCGATCGCATCCTGCGAGGCACGTAAATTTTGATCATCCGTGAATGGGGGCATAGACCATCTTAGCACGAAAGAACGTCAGGCAAATCTCGGGATCACGATTTCCTACAACTCACAGGGCCCATAAGCATCCAGCACCAGCAGAAGATCCTGAAGGTCCACCAGGCCGTCGCCGTTGATATCAGGAAGGCCATCTGGAGCGGTCAACCATTGCCCAAGAATGATGACGACATCAAGCAAATCAACGAAGCCGTCGATGTTGAGATCTGCGATGCACTCGCACTCATCAGGAATCAGGTTGCCGTTCTGATCCAAAGCGCCGCCTTTGACTTCGCAAGCATCAAGAACGCTATTTTTGTTGCAGTCGAAACCAGAACCGTCGATCAACTGGCATTCGTCGGGCTCGCCATTGCTATCGCAATCATCAGAAAATCCGCTTGAGATGTCGCAGGAATCGGGGATGCCGTTCATATTGCAGTCTGCGTTGGGCTGAAGTACGTCGCAAACATCGAGGACCCCGTTCTTGTTGCAATCAAGAGAGGGATCGGCGTCGATTTCACACGAGTCGATCAACATATTGTTGTCGCAATCGAAATCAGAACCTTTGTACAAAGCATCGGAGACAAAGGAGTCCACAATCCAGTAGTTCCCAGAGTCGGTAATGCGCACCGAGGTAATCCGCTCGGAAGCTTTTGCTACCACTCGGAGCAAGCCGGGCCCAGTCTCATTTCCGCCGGAGCGGAGGTTGCTCGGCTGGGAGTCTCGAGCTACCTCGAGGCCAAATTCGTCGTAAGCAATCAGAGTGAGTTCTGAAACCGAGGCGTACCGAAGCTCAAAGAAAGATGCGCCATACGGAATCAGGATCAGCCCATCGTTTCCTGTCTTGTCAAGTGCGGTTGTGACTGCAACTGAATCGCAAATCCAGTAGTTCTCGTCCCCCCAAGCGCTTCCTGTATCAGAGTCACTCGCACAGTCCCAGGAGGAAATGTTGTACTGGCCGGTAGTTGCATCGCGAACGGTCCAAGGAGCATTTTGATTGCTGCCGGTGAACTCAAGTCCTTCAATTTGGGAATCAAGCACCAACTGGTCACTGCCGATGAATTCTTCAAACGAGACGTTGATCAGTGCGTTCCCCCCCTGCAGGCCAAGATCGCAATCGTCGGGGATTCCGTTGTTGTTGCAATCATCGAATTTTCCACCCAAAAGATCACACACATCCAGCACGCCATTGCCATTGCAGTCTGGTACGCCGTTGGCGAGGTCACATTCGTCAGGCACGCCATTGGAGTCACAATCTTCGCTTAAACCCTGATCGAGGTCGCAGTCATCTGGCAAACCGTTCCTATTGCAATCTTCTTCACAAGCATCAGGGACCGAATCCTCATCGCAGTCGGGATCGCACTCGTCAGGGATTCCATTTGAATCGCAATCGTTATTCTTCAGTTCACATTCGTCCGGGATGCCGGACAGATTGCAGTCGTTTCGGTCCAATTCACATTGGTCAGGGACCTGATTGACGTTGCAGTCCTCAAAGATTTCACAAACGTCTGGAATGCCGTTTTCATCACAGTCTTCGAGTTTTTGGCAGTCATCGGAAATGCCGTCGGCGTTGCAATCTTTTTCGCAAGAGTCTGGCGTCCCGTCGTTGTCGCAGTCTGGATCGCATTCATCGGGAATACCGTTGCTATCACAGTCGTTCCCCGCCAGTTCACACCGGTCGGGAACATTGTTCGCATTGCAATCGTCGCTAGGCTCGCAGATATCGGGGGTGCCATTCCTGTCGCAATCTGGAAGATCCTGACACTCATCAGGAGTTCCATCATTGTTGCAATCGGTTTCGCAAGCGTCCGGCAGTCCGTCCCCATTGCAATCGGGATCGCACTCGTCAGGGATCCCATTGAAATCGCAGTCGTTCCCCTCAGTTTCGCAGCGATCCGGAATGCCATTCACATTGCAGTCTTTGAAAGACTCGCACACGTCAGGGGTGCCATTCTCGTCACAATCGGACAGGGCTTGGCAGTCATCAGGCGTTCCATCTGAATTGCAATCCACCTCGCATGCGTCCGGAAGTCCGTCTGCATCACAATCAGGCTGACAATCATCGGGAATGCCGTTGCTGTCGCAATCGTTCCCCTGAATTTCACATTCGTCGGGAATACCGTTGCTGTTGCAGTCGTCGAAAATTTCACATTCGTCGGGAGCTCCGTTGCCGTTGCAGTCAGACAAATCTTCACACGCGTCCGGAACGCCATTGAGATTGCAGTCTTCAGCCCCATCCGCGATATCGCAGGCATCCAGCACACCATTGTCATTACAGTCAGGCCCCATTGGTCCGCATGAGTTGGCGTCACAATCATCTGGAATGTCATCGTTGTCATCATCGTCGTCACAGGCGTCGATGACCCCATCACCATCGCAATCCGGATCGCAATCGTCAGGAATGCCATTGCTGTCACAGTCTCCGAAGGTGACAACATCACATGGCGCATCAGGAATACCGTTGTTGTTGCAATCTGGCCCCTCTTCTTCGGGGTCACAAATGCCGTTCAGGTTGCAGTCCAATCGAGGATTAAGGACCTTGACGTCTCCGGAAAATTCGTCCGGCAGGTAAAAGCGACCACTGCCATCGGCGTACACATCTCGAATGCGGCCCACGAAGCTGTCCGTGATCATGCTGTCGGGAAGCCCATCAATAAAATCAGCCCGCCAAACAGCTGCCCGGCCGTTCAAAAAACCTGTGGCACACACGTGAAGTTCGTCTCCGGCTATCGAGAGTCCAAACCTGGAATTAGGCAAGGCATTCTGTGGTGCCTCATATGTCATGTTTGGGTCCGGGAGACCCGCTTCAATCGCAAATCTGTATGCCTCACCCACGTTGGCCGGCCCGACTCGTGGTGCCCCAACAAAGAGTGTGCTTCCATGCAAGCAGACAGATGCCCCAAATTGATCGCCCTCGGCGATGCCTTCAAGGAAGCCCCGGTAAGAAAAAGAGTTGCCTGACCTGTCGTAGATATGAACGCGTCCAGGACCGATGGTTGGCGCGCCGACCACAAGGAAAGATCCATTGAGTGCCATCGAGGCGCCGAAAAAAGAACCCGATTCACTTCCGTCCGAAAGTCTTCCGGCGTATTCATAACCATTCGGCCCGGCTAAGGTCCACACGTCCACTGCACCAGCAGCAGCGGGATACCCACCAACTAGCCCGGGGACACTCACCGCCAAGACATCATTGAAGGCGGCGATCTGGTAGCCGCCAAAGAATTGGTCGTCCCAATCAGGTCGAGACAAGAGCTGGGGTGTTGACCAAGTGTCAGTGGTCAACTGCCGCCACAAGAGGACCCCCCCGACATTGCCATTAAATCCGTCGGTTCGACCTGTGCATGATGCAAACGCGTACCCATCCGCAACTGCGACATCGAAACCAACATGGAGACCCGACTCGAGGGGCGGCATGGGCAACTCGACCAAGATTCCATCAGCGTTCGAAACCAAGACCTTGCCGTGTTCGAACAACCCGTCCAGCGATGCGTTGGGGACACCTACTATGATCTTCCCGGCATCTCCAGCAATACCAGAACCGAACAGGTCCCCGGAGCCCTGCGGCCACGGAATCACTTCAGATTGGCAATCGGCGGACGCCCATGAAGCCACGCTTAAAAGAACAGCTGCTACAGAATTTCGCATATCCACCCTCGAAAAGTCCCTGGAATCTGGATGTGTCCCAAAGAGCAAAATGTAAGCCATCAAACCTCCGCGAGTTCGCACCACGAAGCCGACGCAAATTCCTCAATGGGTGGACAAATCAAACGTGGTTGATTTGCTGCGGCCACTTGCATGCCAAGCCTCGGGCGAAGTCGGTGAATGACATCGACTTACGACTTTCAGGCTGAACCTCGGTGACTTGAATCCAGCCATCATGGCATCGAAACTGTCCGAATTCATCCACGAGTCCTGCACATTCGGGCCCCTCTTGAGCCATCTTGCCCCGCCTGAGATGAACCTGGATACCGCCAATGGTGGCCAAACAGCGCGGCCATGGCTCGAGGCCATGAATCTGAGCCAGTGCCAACTGTGAAGAAAGCTGTGGATCGAACACGCCCTCCGACTTCGACAGCTTCTTGGCATGAGTCGCTGATTCAGGATCTTGGGGAATTGGCGTCAATTGGCCGGTCGCGAAGGCGTTCAGGGTCCCAATGATCAGTTCAGGCCCCCAATCCGCCATTCGATCGTGCCATTCCCCAGTGGTCAGCAAGGGGTCTCGCGGGACACTCTTTCTGGCATACACCGCACCCGTGTCCATTGAGGACGCGAGCTCGATAACAGAAGCGCCAATTTCACGATCGCCGGCTAGAACTGCACGGTGGATCGGAGCGGCACCACGCCATCGAGGGAGCAGTGACGCGTGAAGATTGCACGCAAATCGACCGGACAAGACACGCCGTGTTAAGAGTCGCTCGTAGGCAATCACCACCAATGCATCTGGCGACTTTTCATCCAGCCACTCTTGGCCCGATTCGTCATTGATGGAATTTGGGGTTATGACGTCAAGATCGCACTCGTTCGCAGCATCGAATACTGGGGTCTGGCGTGTTCTTTGACCTCGCCCGGCCGGTTTTCCAGGTTTAGTCAGTACTCCCACCAGCTCGTGCGGCGAACTCTTAGCGAGCGCACGCAAGGTTGGAACGCCAAATGCACCCGACCCAACGAACACGATTTTCATTGGGCGTCGTACACCTTCCTCCATCGCTTCACCATGGCGGCTTCAACCGGTTGGGCCAGATCAAAGATGAGCCTTGCTTCCAGATGGTCATGCTCGTGCTGCCATACCCGGGCCAGCAGGCCATCATCGGCCATTTCAAATGGGTGCCCGTCGGCGTTTGTTGCCGAGATAGTCGCCGCCTTGGGGCGAAGAATTTCCAAACGAAGATCCGGCAGCGAAAGGCAGCCCTCCTCATATGGCTGAGGAGGGAGGCCGCAAAGGTCCAGATGGACCACTGGGTTCACAAAAATACGGTCAACGGGGTCTGCGTCTGGCACGTACGTCACAAACAGCCGCCAGGGAAGGCCAACCTGAGGGGCAGCAAGGCCAATGCCTGAGACCTCATGCATCAGTTCGAGCATCCTTGGTGCGACGAGGGTCACCTCCTCCGTCGTGGGGACATGAGTCGCCCTGGTACGAAGCCTAGGGTCAGGCCAAGACACGATTTGCAGTTCTGAGGGATCGATTCGCAAAGTGTACGACGCGACCAGCCAAACTGGGCGGATCTCACCTCACATCTCGTATAGTGGTCTTCTTCAAGATTGAGGTGCCTTGCCATGTTCTTTGGAAAGAAAAAGCCAAAAGATTCAACGGAATCCACCAGCGGTGAAGACTCAGCCTCAATTCAACCCAATCCCGCCAAAGCTGAGCCCTGGTTTCGCCACGCCGACAACGCGAAGGATTCGCTCCAGCACGCCTACGCCTTGAAATTATTCGCCAGCGGCCTTTCGTTTGACAACACACGTCTCGACTTGGTCGAGCAGATTTTGTCATGCGCCATCTCACATCGGGACCAAGGAGGAAAAGGTGCGCCCTCTTCGGAGAAAAAAGAAATTGAGGGCATGGGGCCATACGGCAAATTTGCTAGTGCCTATTACGCCTGGCTAAGAGACCTGAGCAACATCAAAGTGGCCCTTGATTTCATGCGCCAAGCTTTGGCGTTTGACTCGAGGCCATGGGCCAACCATCACGCAAGCACTATCTTCAAGATGCATCTCAGTGGAAAAACTTCGAAGAAGGGTTGGGTAGAAGTAATGCGTCTTTGCGGGGAGGCCAACAATTGGGACTTGGCCCAGCAAGCCGGGGCAAAAGCGCGTGAACTCGATCCCTCAGACGGTGACCTCGACACAGAGCTGAAGGACTTGGCGGCGGCCCGCGCCATGACTGAAGGTGGGTACACAGAAGCCGCGGGGACCGAAGGCGGCTTCCGAAAGATGATCAAAGACGCAGACAAACAAAAGGAGCTGCAGGAAGAGGAAACACTTGCTGGCGGTGCCGAAACCGCTGCTGCCCCGCTTGAGCGAGCTCGCCAGGCTTATGAGGCAAATCCGTCCGACACAAACGCGGTAGCCAAGTTGCTTCAGTTGCTCCGTCGCGTTGGCGACGCTGACGCACTCAACGAAGCAAAACGAGTGGCTCTGTCTGCATTCGAAACCACAGCGGAATACCGATTCAGAATGTTTGCTGGCGATCTCGAGATCAAAGCCGCCGAACAAAGGGTCGAGGAGCGGCGAGAGTCAGCCCAAGAAGATTCCGACAACGAGGAGCTCGCGATCCAGCTCGAAGAAGCTGAGCGGAGCCTCCAAGAACTGAAGTTGTCCGAATACTCCGACCGGGTCGAAAAATACCCCACCGATCGCAAACGGAAGTACGACCTTGGCACCATTCTTTTCCGACTTGGAAGAACCGAAGAAGCGATGGCCCAATTCCAAGCTGCCAAGGATGAGCCCCGGCTCCATGCTGACGCCGCACACAATCTTGGCCTCTGCTTCCACGCTGAAGGCTGGTTTGTCGAGGCGGTTGCAGAGTTCGATGAAGCTTTATCAAGAGTTGAGTCTTCAGAACGTGAAAAGACTCTCGATATGAAGTACGACCTGATGCTGGGGCTTATCGAGGGGGCAAAAGCGGAAAAAGACCTTGAGATGGCCCAACGCGCCAAGAGCATTTGCTCCGAGATTGCCCGTACCAATATCGCTTACCGCGACATTCGAGACCGTCGTCGGGAAGTTGACGAAGTTATTGGCACCATCAACGGATGATTGTCGGGCAACGGGTCCTAATTGTGTTGCCAGTGCGGCTGGGATCAACACGCCTTCCCAAGAAGGCCATACTTGACAAAACAGGCAGACCTTTGGTGATTCACGCCGCAGATAGGGCGGGCAAATCAAAGTACGCCGATCAAGTTGTTGTCGCGGGCGATCACGACGACATCAAACAAGCGGTTGAGCCCTATGGCGCTCAGTACATCAATACCGGCAGCCAGCACACCTCAGGCTCCAGCCGATGCGCGGAAGTANTGANNNANANCGTGCANGCCGACATTGTGGTCAANGTTCANGGNGATGAGCCCGAAGTNGATCCNGANCANATNGACGCNGTCATCGAGNCCATGNCNGANCCCANNGCCANGTGNTCGACGTTGGCNTGNCCCTTNGANCCCNNNGANCAAGNCAANCCNAACGTNGTNAANGTNGCCATNGNTNNNAANGGNNCCGCNCTGTANTTCAGNCGATCNCTGATNCCTTTTGACCGNGACAACNCNGGGNCNNAACANTGGCGTCACNTTGGGCTTTATGCNTACCGGCCCGACACNCTNCGTNAGTTNTGCNAGATGCCGCAGACNCCNTTNGAGNNGNCCGANCANCTCGAACANNTNCGNCTNCTCGANCANGGNNTNCCNATCCAAGTGGTNACCCATCAGGANCCNTCTCCGCCCGGNGTCGACACNNTGGAGCANTACGAGGCATTCGTNNGNCGNTGGNNNCGGAANCACCCNNNATGCTGACCNTNATCGGTCTGGANGANGCNGGNTTTGGGCCCTTGCTNGGNCCNCTNTGNACNGGNGCTGCNTCNCTCAGNTTGNACTTTGATCCGGCNGNNGGNCCTCCAGACCTCTGGTCTCNNCTTGCNCCNGTGGTGGGCACANGNCCNCGNNCNTNNGAAATCCCGGTTNCCGANTCNAANAAGTTGAAAAGCAGNTCCAANCTCCCNCTTCGAAACNTNCTNGCGGGNCTNGTNCCNTTNGTNNAGNTCGCCANCAGCACTGANCTNCNNACCGANGAAGATNTNCTCNGTGCCATNGGNNTNGATGANNTNGGCCCNTTTGNTGCNGANNCNGTCNNTNTGGANCNNNTCGATGGNCTNGATCAGGGNCAACGNTCNCTTCGCCGNGCAANGCTGGNCCGNATCNCNGNNGANANAGGNATNCANNTCGANGNNGTTNNNGCAANNGCAACCCACCCCAANNCNNTGAACGAANTGTTTGANNCNCTTGGNAACAAATCNTCNGCNAACACGACNCTTCTCTTCGGNCTCCTCCGGGANGTNCTNGCCNTGGACANNCANCANGNATGNCCNCGNNTNGTGGTGGATCGNCAGGGNGGNCTNATGNGNTACCAGCCNCTTTTNNAGGCGAANTTCCACGGNGCNGANATCANCNCCGTNGCNGAGACCCCNGANATCAGCCGNTANCGCNTCGNNCGTNAGCGANAAAACNCTNCANATTGGNTTTGAAACNCANGCAGANGCCCNNCACCTNCCNGTNGCNNTNGCCTCCATGGCGGCNAAAACNGTCCGAGAACTCNTNATGAACCGCCTGAANNCNTTCTTNGCGCAANANCAGCCNGGNCTNNNGCCAACNGCTGGATATGTCCAAGACGGTCGNCGNTGGGTGTCNGANATNNGCGANCTCCCCGAACGACTTCANATTCCANGNCGGGATCTCATNCGGAANCGGTGAATCCTTCGCCGAGTTCCGCTAGAATCTTCGTTTCGCNGGAACGCCGTTCNGGCTCCTCCCTTTTCTGACTTCATTNCCAAGGATCACATCCATGGCACTCGATCTGAGCAAAGTCCGCAACATCGGCATTTGCGCCCACATTGACGCGGGCAAAACCACCGTGACCGAGCGTGTTCTGTACTACACCGGACGCAGCTACAAGATCGGCGAAGTGCACGAAGGCACCGCCACCATGGACTTCCTTGAAGAAGAACAGGAGCGTGGCATCACGATTCAGTCTGCGGCCACAACTTGCTTCTGGACCAAGGACGACGTGAAGTATCACGTCAACCTCATCGACACCCCCGGCCACGTCGACTTCACCATTGAAGTTGAACGGTCCATGCGTGTCCTTGATGGTGCCGTGGTTGTGTTCGACGGAAAAGAAGGCGTCGAGGCCCAGTCCGAAACCGTGTGGCGTCAAGCCGACCGATACGGCGTCCCCCGAATTTGCTTTATCAACAAGATGGACAAGCTTGGGGCAGACTTCGACTTCTCCTACAACTCCATCAAGGAACGTCTCGGTGTCATTCCAATCCCCGTGCAAATTCCCATCGGGGCAGGTGACACTTTTGAAGGCATGGTCGACTTGATCACCATGCGTGCCTACTTCTTTACTGGCGATAAGGGCGAAGTAGTTGAAGAACGCGACATCCCTGCGGAATTGCAAGAATCTGCAACGATGTATCGATCAGAAATGATCGAGACCGCCTCGCAATTTGATGATGACCTGATGGAAAAGTACCTCGAGGACGAGGAATCCATCAACGAAGCCGACATTCGAAAAGCGGTTCGAAAAGCTGTCCTGGAACAAGAGGGATACGCCGTGTTCTGCGGATCGGCTCTAAAGAACATCGGAGTCCAACGCGTCCTTGACGGCGTGATCGACTATCTGCCCAATCCAACTGAAGTCCCTGACGTGGAAGGCACTGACCCCAAGGATGAAGAAATCTCCCTGACGCGTCCCCACACCCCCGATGCTCCATTCTCCGCATTGGTCTTCAAGATCGTGAACGACACCCACGGCGACCTGACCTACATGCGGGTCTACTCGGGCACCCTTGAGCGTGGGTCACGTCTCCTGAACCCAGGAAACAACAAGAAAGAAAACATCTCTCGAATCTTNGAGATGCACGCCAAAGACCGTGACGCTCTCGACTCCTGCGAAGCGGGACAAATCGTCGCCGTCGTTGGACTTAAGAACTCCATGACAGGTGACACGCTGTGCTCGGAAGCTGACCCAATCATTCTGGAACGAATGCACTTCCCCGATCCTGTCATCTCCATGTCCATCGAGCCACAGACCGCCGATGACCGCAAGAAGCTTGGCGACGCGTTGGTCACCATCCGCCGTGAAGACCCCTCGTTCCGCTCGGAATACAACGACGAGACGGGCGAGACCATCATTGCTGGNATGGGCGAGTTGCACCTTGAAATCATCAAGAACCGACTGGTCCGGGACATGAAAATTGGCGTGAACGTTGGCACTCCCAAAGTGTCATACCGTGAATCGTTGAGCGGAGAGGCCAACGAGGTTCGCGGGAAGTTTGTTAAGCAAACCGGTGGCCGTGGTCAATACGGTGATGCAGTCCTGACCGTCAAGCCAATGACGCCATCCCAAGCTGAAGAACTCGGGCTTGAGATGAAAGATGGCGTTGCCTTCAAGGACTCCATTTCTCAAGGTGTCATCCCNAAGGAATACATCCCAAGCGTCGAGTATGGGGTACGCGAAACTGCGAAGAGCGGGGTCCTTGGCGGATATCCCATGGTGAACGTCTTTGTTGAACTGGTATTTGGTTCGTACCACGATGTTGACTCAAGCCAGGTTGCATTCGAACAAGCTGGCCGCCTCGCCTTCAAATTGGCCTGTGAGGAAGCTGGCATCGGCCTCCTCGAGCCGATTATGAAGGTCACCATCACGACCCCGGAAGACTTCTTCGGCACCGTTTCCGGCGATATTTCTTCCCGCCGCGGTCAGATCGTCGATTCGGAACTCCGTGGAATCGTGCGAATCATCACGGCCGAAGTTCCTCTCTCAGAGATGTTCGGGTACACCTCGACACTCCGTGGCCTCACCCAGGGCCGAGCCTCCAGCTCGATGGAGCCGCTCGAGTACCGCATGCTTCCTCCGCGATTGGCCGAGGATGTCCTCAAGGCNTGAGGTCTATGCCAAACGAAGACCCTAAAGCCGCCCCGCGTTCTTGCGGGGCGGCTTTCGTTTCCGAAGCAGTAGCCATGGACAGAGCCGTCCGACTGGGTGCGCGCAGTTTGGTGTCCGCTCGACCGAACCCTCCCGTTGGCTGCGTGATGCTGTCAGAGTCAGGGCATACCGTTGGTGAGGGCCGACACATCCAGCCCGGCAAGGCGCACGCTGAGGTGATTGCCCTCGAACAGGCCGGTCAGCGGGCCAACAATGGCACGCTGGTGGTCACGCTTGAGCCATGCAATCACCACGGACGAACACCTCCATGCACAGAACGCATACTGAACGCTGGCGTCCGCAGGGTTGTGTACGGCACAAAAGACTCAAACCCGGTCGCAGAAGGGGGTGCCATCTTTCTACAGAATCGTGGCGTTGAAGTCGCACACATGCCTCATCTGGGGGCGGATCGGCTGAATGCGCCTCACCTCACCTGGTCAAGAAAATCGCGGCCTTATGTCATCGCCAAGTGGGCCCAGACCCAGGATGGGCACATGTGCCCACCTCCACATCAAGATCGTTGGATTACCGGCATTGCCGCCCGTACGGAGGTGCACCGGCTTCGTGGTCGGGTGGACGCCATCGTGACTGGAATGGGAACTGTCAAAGCTGATGATTGCCGTCTCGACCCCAGACTGTATCACCCGCGAAAAATTCCTCTCGTGGCCGTAGCTTCTCGCAACGCTTCAATTCCTCTCGAAGCAAACATCCTTAAGAACCGAAAGGTAATTCAACTCTCGGCACCGGCACCAGAACAGCAGCTGGGCAAACTGGCCGAGTTGGGGGCCCAAGTTGTGCTGCTCGAGGCTGGCCCAACCCTCTTGCACGAATATTGGCAGGCTCAACTGGTTGATGAAGCATGGATTTTTGTCGGGCCAGCTTCCATGCCAAATGCATCGGGAAAATCGCCAGTCGGGAACCCGAAGGAGCTGCTTAACTCTCGGGCTCAGGGATCGATCGCGAGCTTTGGTCAAGATCTGTTGTATCGAATGCAGATTGCAGCCATTTGATTAACCCTTCATCAAGCGGCATGATTCGAGCGAGACCGTCACTCCAGATCGCCAACTNCGACCCTTCAATTTGAATTTGCCCCGTGAAGAGAACGTCACCCCCCTCATCGAACGCTTGAAAAGCTGCTCCCTCGACGAGAGAAGCCGCNATGGCAAAGTTGGTGGCCGGAGTGGCAGTAAGGAGGTCNAGCAGACGCGAACCCACCGAGTCAAACCGTCCCGTAAGAGCGTTTCGACGTACTGCTTGATCACCAACGGCGATGGTATGAATGCGTTCGGGTACCAAAGTGGTACAGGTTGGGATAAGAAATCGCGTTGGACTCGGCAACATAAAAGAGGTGTCTTCAGGTGCAATCACAAAGACAACGTCTTCCCCTCTGACTTGCGCAATCCGGGAGCCATCTGTCAAACGCTTGCCAAATCGAATGGACCTTGTCGGTAACGAATCGGTACCGATCAAAGTCAGTTCTGCGGATACTGGGAACAAACCCGAGAGCAGTTTTTCATCATTCTTAGGAACTACCCCAAGAATAGCTGAGGCAGTCTTGAGCTCCACAGCTTCGAGCCAAGATTGGACGGCCCCGACATCAGCTGGCGCTGCAAGTGGTTCACGTAAGAGCCACGACGACCCTTTCGTCAATTCGAGCGATGTCCTGTCGCCAAGGGTGATGGTAATGCCGGTGGGCATAATTGCAGGCGGAATAATCTGAAGCGTACGGAATGGTGCGAGTCCAAATCGAATGGGATCAGCGAACTCGGAACTGATGGAGTACCAAAGTCCGCTGAGTTGCACTTTCGCGGGACCAACAACCCCAAACCACACTGGCACGTCAAGCTTTTCACTTGAATCAGAGTTGGAAAAACGCAGAGTTCGGGTTGGCTCTTCCTTCGGAGGAACACAGAACTCTAGGTTTTCAAAATGTCGAATCCATCCTTCAACTTGAGTATTGGACAGCCGAGCNCGGTTTGGCCGGGACATACGCCAGTCACCATCTTTTGACATGCACCAGCCAGAATCACCGAGTACTTCTATTTGAGAGTAAGCAGCAAGACTTAACTCTGGTGCACGCAACAGCTCAAGGGGGCGACTGCGAAAAGACCACACCAAAATGGCTANTGAAATTAAGAGAATGAAACCGGTGAGACGGCGATTCATGAAGCACGCCTCCAGACTGAGAGTCCCCCAGCGAGAGCGAGTCCTAGAGGGACCAGCCCAACCGCGAGAATGATCCAGATCAAACGCTCAGAAGCAGAGGGCTGAAAACGTCCCAGAGCGGCATTGGGTCCCTGGCCAAGTGCATCTTGACCGGAAGCCCAGCGGATCAACGACGAAGCGAGTTCATGGTTTCCGACTGTAGCGCTCAAAAATGATGGGCTGGATGACAAAGCAGGCGAGAGCCAACGTGCCGAGCCGACAACCGCGAGGCGGCGATTTCCATCTTCAATCAACCGAACCAAACCCATTGCGTCGGNTGCGTCTTCAACCGTGGCATCCGTCGAGGTCCAGTTCGAGACNCGCCCCCGTCGGGGAGATGGAAGCCANTGAAAGCACGCACCATCAGATCCCAAATCAACGGCGAGCGGGAAGGCAACCGGCAAGCCCCCTATTGAGGCTGAAACTGGAACGTCAGAACGCCAGTCCGGTCGTACGAGTAGATCCGTCCGGCGTTCGCTCCGCCGGGTTACGGACTCTCCCAGGGCGGAGTTCAAAGCAATGTCAAGCCCAAGCTGATTAAGGAGATCTTCCCAAGGAGAATCCAACCCGTACCGGGAACGAACTGAAGGCCCAATACAGAGCACCACGTTCTGATTGGGATTCTCAACGACGCTGGCGACTTCTCGAACAAACGCAAACCCGACAGGGTCTGATTCAACCGCTGGTGGCGGATCNGCCAAAACCAACAGTACACGTTCCTGAGCAGTGGCTTCGAGAGGAAGAACCCGGAGGCCTCGAAGCTGGAGTTGATATTCCACAGCTTTAATGAGGTCCTCAGAGCCGCTCGGCGCCATGATTGATACTGGCGCAGGTTCTCGACCGACAAATGACTCTAGCGCTTGACTAAATGCGGCTTCACTTCGAAGAGGGGTTTGAGACTCAAACTGAACCAAGAATGAAGAGGCCGGACGAAACGATTCAATTTTGCCGCCCCGCACGAAGGCCATCCCCCCATTCCCGGAAAACAGTTTGGCGGCGACGAACTGGTCGTNGTCTGCAAGGACAAGGAGATCTCTTGCCATCTGGAGATTCAAATCAGAATCGCCAGTCTCAAGTTCGATGGTGACCAGTTGTTGGAGAGCAGCCGCGAGCTGACGCGCAATGGCACCGAGATCTGGCAACACGCCTCTCCGAAGTCCGGCCTGGACGCGGGCAAGTGTCTCTTGAATACCTACAATTAGATCGGCATGATCATATGGATCTAATCGACGCGATTGGTCCTTCAGCTGGTCGATCGCGGTTCTAATCTGATCTGGGAATACGGTTGCCTGTGAGAATCGACTTTGCCAATCGGCAATCTGATCGCTGGGGATTTCTCCGCGGCGGAGGGCTGACAGGTCAATGCATACGGACTCCACGGAATGCTTGTCCGCCGCCCGTTGCAAAATCCGTTTCGCAAAGCGGAAATCATCTTGCGGAACCTGGCCTCCGTTTAGAGTTATAAAAACTGTTGATTCTTGAGGCAGAAATGACATTGCCTCGCTCAGCCTCGGCGAAGGCAGAGCACGACTTCGGGGCNTGAGATCAAGCGCTCCGGGCACGTGACGATTGGAAGCCCCGAACAGGGCCATTGCGAGGATTGTCAGACCAGCAAATCGAACGAGAATATGCCATCGCAGACCAATCTGACCGGAAAACGCGCGAAGTCGGAGACCCTCTGAGGCGGTCAGGATTGACAAGGCTCCCAGCAGGCCAACATTAAGAAGCGATGACCACTCCACTTGCCCGTCCATGAGCCCCTGGGACAATCTCAACGGGTGGTTACTGGCCAAATGAAGGGCGAATTGAGAGAGAGTAGAGCTAAGCCAACCGAGTCCAGCATCATCGACCCGATCCGCCAAAAGGGGAAGAGCGGCGACAGCGCCGAGCGCTAGAGCTGGCACCATTAAAGTGAAGAGAAAAGTCAAGAACGTCGAACGGAGCCAGACAGTCGTGGCGACCACCACTGCCGCCCACGTCAGGAGCAGAAAAACTGACACCATCGTCTGACCCAGCATGGTGACTACCGAAGCATCGTGGAGAANGGAGGCTCCGAGGATCGGTAGCAAGGGCAAGGCAAAAAGAGTCAGGGTGATGATCGTGGTCAACAGCATCGAGACCACCAGGCCGATGGGTCTTACTGGACCTGAAAGCCGCCATTCGAGCAGGCCACTACGGTCAGGCTCGAGGACCGTCCTCATCACCAGCATGGGGAGAAGAACCGCAGCGGTAACCGTCCAAAGTTGAATGACTCCCGCAGCATCTGCGGGAGCGCCATTTGCAAATCCTGAGTCAACGGCTGCCGCAACCAGCCACCACCCCAATCCCCATAGCAAGGCGTTGGCGGACGCGCCAAGCAGTAGTCCCGGAGATCGTACGGCCATGATGCCCTCTCGGATCCCAATGCGAATGGAGTTCATTTCCCCCCCTTTGGCATCAAAGCCTGGACAAAGGCATCGTCCAGATCCCCCCCCCCCGGAGAGGGCGAGAATGTGTGTAAGCGGACCAGAAGCCCGGACTGAGCCCTCAGAAAGGAGGATCGCCTCATCGCAGACTCTTTCGGCTTCGTCCAAAAGATGGGAACTCAAGAGCACAGAACGCTCTGCCCCTAGCTCCCGAAGCAGTGAACGGAACCATCGTCTGCGTAGGGGATCCATACCTGTCGAGGGTTCATCCAAAATTAATACATCAGGCTCATGGGCCAACGCTACCGAAAGACCGACCAATTGCCGCCATCCTTTGCTCAAAGAGCCAATGGGGCGTTCCGCATGCAAAGCCAGGTCGCACCGGTCCAACGCGTCAAATGCTTGCTTCTTGGTACCCCCCCGGGAATGGCAGGCCTCAACTACCCAGTCTTGTACTGTCCTCTGAAGCGGAAGGGGATTGTTCTCGGGAAGCCACCCAATGCGTGAACGAACATGGACTTGAAAGGGGGGCTCATCTCCTATGAAGACAGACCCGGAGTCTGGCTGGAGCACCCCGGCCAACATTCGAATCATGGTGCTTTTGCCAGCGCCATTTGGACCGAGCAGCCCAACAACCCCGCACTTTGGTAACCGGAAGGAAACGCCACGCAGGGCGGCCTTGGAGCCAAAGGATTTGTGAACTTTGGAGACAGAAGCCGCATCCATCCCCCAATTCTACGAGCGAGATGGATACTCGGACGCGTACACTCCAAGAACGCATGTCAGGCCACCCAAGCAAACCCCCCCTTCGCATCACCGAGGCTGAACGCCTGCCTGATGTCGTTCGGCAATTTTTGCTGGACCATTTTGAGGTGACCACCGAAATTCGTCCACCTCAAGACCAATCGGCACCGTTTACACAATGGGATCTTGGACCAGAACGAATCGCGCTTACACGACTTCGTGAAGTGCATGAATTTTCAGCTGGCATTCTCGAGCTCGATGAGCCCGGGCATGAAGGCGACACCATCGCTGGGCGACTAAAAATCCTAGACCGCCGGATCCATTCAGCAATTGACTCTCTATTTCAGTGGGACAGTTGGGAGGTCCGGCTTCTTCATCCTGAAACCAAACAGCTTGAGCTGTTTGTCAGCCACAACTTGGCCCCGCTTCGAATCGGAGAATCCATTTTCGCCGCCGCCCGAGGCAATGGGATTACTGGTCGTGTTGCAGCCACAGGTCAATGTGTAGTCACACGACAGGCTGACACCGATGCCGAGTATCTGCCCGGACTCGAGGGTGCTCAATCCACAATGACGCTTCCGCTCCAACTGGGGACTCGCATCCTGGGAACCCTGAATGTCGAGTCTCAAAAGCGTGCCGCTTTTTCAGAAGCCGATCTCTCCGAAGCACTTCTCCTCGGAAGATACATTGCTGCCGCGCTCCACTTCATCGAGCTGGTCCTCCGTGAACGATCAGCGGTGGACCGCCAAACTGCAAGTGCATTCCGGGGCGCCCTTGCCCACCCCGTTGAAAAGCTTGAAGCAGCTGGAGAAACCCACCCGGAGGTGAAAGCCATTGCGAGGGAAATCCGTGAAGCCATGGATGCGGCCGGCACGGGACCCAAAGCAGTCTTGGCCACTGAGCGAGATCTTCGTCCCGCCGAGCCCGATCCAGATCTGCAAGGTCGGCACATCTTGGTAGCCGACAATGAGGCCGTCGTGGTCCAAGGCCTGACCAAATTGCTCAAGGCGAATGGGGTCACTGTGACAGCCTGTGACGGTGGAGCGCAAGCCATCGCCTCTTTNGCAGAATGCCACGCCAAAGGGCAGTGCCCTGATTTGGTGATCACAGATATCCGAATGCCAGACCGGAACGGGTACGAAGTCTTCCGGGGTGTACGAGATCTTGAGCCACACATACCTGTGGTCTTGATGACAGGATTTGGCTACGACCCCTCCCACTCAATCCTTCGTGCGACAGAAGAAGGCATGCATGCGGTGTTGTTCAAGCCCATTCCAGTACCACGGTTGTTTGAAGTCTTAAAATCGGCATTCACCGCTTAA
This sequence comes from Phycisphaerae bacterium, assembly GCA_002709295.1. GTDB lineage: Bacteria > Planctomycetota > Phycisphaerae > Phycisphaerales > SM1A02. The sequence goes on from PAQL01000013.1 coordinate 103,986, forward strand.
CTCCCTTCTCCAGGCCAGACCCCAAACGTGAATCGCGGCAAACCGTCCTCATCGGCAATGGATTCGACGTCCAGAAAGCCGGCCTGCGTTAAGAGATCCGCAACAAGATGTTCACAGCAGGCCGCATGTTCGAGACCCAGGAGCGCATCAGGCCGCATGACCTGACCAATCCAGCCAACCATCGGTCGAATAATGGTCAAACCATCATCGCCTCCTCGGAGAGCTCTTTCGGGTGTGAAGGAGAGAACACCTGGATCGATTGAATGGGGCCATTCGTGATCGGGAATGTAAGGGAGGTTCCCAACCACCACGTCAAACGCACCGTCCAACGGAATGCGGGCGTCATGGGTTTGAAGTGTGATTCGGTTTCCTACGCCATGAGCTTCGGCATTCTCCCGGGCCAAGGCAATGCATTCGTTATCAACATCAACACCAACACCAGTCGCAGAGGGGAGTGAGTGAAGCAGAGACACGATCACCGCACCGCTGCCCACGCCCAATTCCAGGATGTGAGTCGAACGATCTGGCATGCCGTCCGATGTCGACTTGATTGANCTTCCTGAATTGAGATTAATCGCCCCATCGATCGGCGACTTGGTGGCAGAGAAATCGGATTGCTCCGGATTCTGATCCTCCCCGGTTTCGCCAGGGAACGAGAAGCTGTCAGCCGCCCGGCGACCGTGGCCGACCGTGCCACCACGGCTGGACAAAACTCCGAGGGTGTGGGAGACCAACGACTCGGTACAGGGCTGGGGAATCTGGGTACAAGGGCGAACTGCGAACGATCCGTGCCAAAATTGGGCCTTGCCAGTGACGTAGTGCAGCGGCTCGTCGGACAAAATACGGCGAACAAGGCCTCGCAATTGACGGCGCTCTTCACCGGATGCCGGGCGATCGGGATGCATGTGCAAATCAAGCCGACTGCAATCTAATATTTCCGACAAAAGGGTCTCCGCCACGACTCTGGGGGCATCTACGCCAGAACATTGGAAGCGTTCCCTCATCCAATTCAACAACTTTTTGGTGGTCCAATCGGTCTGATCACTCGACATGAATAGGCGAGGCTACCATGCGTCGTCTGAAGGATGAGCCCACGATGAATGAAATCTACGACCAACTCCCAGAACCGCTGAAGTCGCTGGCCGAAATCACAAATGGCGCAATCAAGGTCAAAGCGCCTCACGATGTAGACGCTTGGTACGAGTTGTCAGCCGGAGAGACTGGATGCCTTCTGGCTCTGATGACCAAAGACCGCTGGCTGTCCGAGTCCATCGAAGGAGACCTTGAGCACACTGGAGATGAGCTCGAAGAACTGTTCGAAGAAGAGCTTGTTGAGCTGGATTGGGATGGCGAAGTCCCCGCCTTCCGGCATTTCCGGAACGACCTGCGCGAATACGTCTTCTCGTGCGAATGGCCCTCTTCCTCGCCGTCTGAAATTACAGTTGCCCTCCAAGCCATGGTGGCCATGTTCACAGAACTTGGCGATATGGGCGGTGAAGACGAGGAAGACTGATGCGGGTTCTCATGCTGGGCTGGGAATTTCCGCCGTTGATTACCGGCGGCCTCGGCACCGCATGCGCTGGCCTGACCCGAGCTCTGGTTGATCAAGGCGTTGAAATTGATTTTGTGTTGCCCCGACCGGTGGCAAGTGGTGTTGTAGATGGCGTCCGGGTGCTTTCACCAGGGTGCCAGGAACTAATGACCGCCAGCAATCATCGGGTGCCACCACCATCACTAGTCCAGCCGACTGACGTCAGCGTGGATTCTGATTCCCCCCGTCCAACATCTGCAAATTCACTGCCCTCACCACCGCGACCACCTGTGCTCGATCCGGTCCCCGGACTCCCAGCTGTGGAGCCCGAGCAATTGCAGCGGCTCGACGGCGTAGGAGAAACTATCGGAAGCCATCTTCCGTACCCACTCGACACCACGCCAGAACAAGTGGCAACCTTTCTCCAAGCCGCCAAGGGGAACCCCATTCGAGCCACGCAAGCCTTGGATGAATTTGTCGGCCGAGGTGGAGAGGTTCCGGCGGAACAACAAACACTGCTTCGACAAATGGCACGCGAGGCATGGATCGCAGCAAGCGTACCAGGCTCGAACGAGAACGATCCCGTTCCAACTGACACGACACAAGCAGCAGAAGCTAAGCCTGCACCATCAAACGGCGATTACGGCGATGATCTCAGACAACACGTTTCCGAGTTCACTCGGTTTTGCCTTCAAGAATTGTCCTCGCGAAATTTTGACGTCATCCACGCTCACGACTGGATGACGTATGAAGCAGGTTTAGCCCTCCGCGCCCTGACCGGAAAACCCTTGGTGGTTCACGTCCACAGCACTGAATTCGATCGTTCGGGAGATCATGGGAACCCGGCCGTGCTCTCTATTGAATCCCGGGGGATCCGAGAAGCTGACCGTGTGGTATGCGTCAGCGCTCTGACCCGAAACCTCGTCGTGTCTCGATACGGCGTATCGCCAGACCGATGTCGCGTAATCTACAACGGCGTCGACCTCTCAGAAGACAGCCCCTCACCTTCGGAAATCAGACGGGACGACCGGATCGTTCTCTACTTCGGCCGGATTACATATCAAAAAGGACCAGAGTTCTTCATGGCGGCCGCCAAAAAAGTACTTGAACACACCAGCAACGTGAAGTTTGTAGTGGCTGGAAGTGGCGACCAAGCTGAACGCATGATTCGGATGGCAGCGGAGCTTGGCATCGGAGACCGTGTGCTCTTCACTGGATTCTTGCGTGGCCGGGACATCTCGCGGGTTTTCTCGCTGGCCGACCTCTACGTTATGCCGAGCCGATCAGAGCCTTTTGGCATTGCCCCCCTTGAAGCCATGAGCCACGGTGTGCCGGTGCTCATCAGCAAGACCTCTGGCGTAAGCGAAGTTCTGACTCATGCCCTGAAAGTTGACTTCTGGGACATCGAAGACATGGCCAGCAAAATCGTAGCCGTGCTGAAATACCCCCCGTTGTCCCAGCATTTGAAGGAGCATGGACGGTTTGAAGTGAGGCGGATCACATGGGAAGGCGCGGCCCAGAAATGTCTCCAAGAGTATGAGAAGATCAAAAAGTGATCCCCCTTCGAGGACAACAGTTCCAGTGAGCGAACTTGACAAGACATCCGAACTCCCCTGGAATGGCCGCTTAGACGCCATGGGGGAACTCCTCGGTGTCGCCAAATCGCACACGCTTCCGAGCTTCCTCACGGGCCGATGCGAAGCAGCAACAAAATCTGATGGCACGCTGGTCACTAAGGCTGATCAAGCCACGGAGTCTGCAATGCGACATTGGCTGCAACAAAATTTCCCAAATGATGGCATAGTGGGAGAAGAAGAGCCGCCCCAATCGGGACAATCCAAATGGACGTGGGTGATCGATCCGATTGACGGCACAGCATCCTTCCATCATCAAGTTCCATTGTGGGGCACTCTTATTGCGTTAAGGCACAACGGGCGTCCGGTGGCGGGCGCATGCGAATTGCCTGCCATTGGTTTGGGGGCGACAGGAACGTGCCAGGAGGCGCATCTTGTCGTGGAGGGTCGTCAGCAAGGCATATTGACCCGAGCATCACCTTGCCGACTCGAGGAGGCCACATTGGTGACCACTGGCTGGGACTACTTTCGCATGGTTGGAGCCGAAGCGGTCTATCCAGAACTGGCAAATCAAGCCGCCCGGACCAAAGGCTGGGGCGATTGCTACGGGCTCTGGCTGCTGCTTGCCGGCCGCGTTGATGTAGTAGTCGAACCGCACCTTCACCCTTGGGACATCGAATGGCTGGTGCCNCTGGCTGAAGCCGCAGGCCTGAAAGTGACGAATTGGCGGGGTGAGAAGTGCGATTCCCCCCGCCAATGTGTCGCAAGCCATGGTGGACCACTGCACGATGATGTCACAAAGATCCTGAAACCGCACGCACGTGCCTGAGCGAAAAAAGCCCGACCTAAGGGCCGGGCAGAAAGTATTCAAAAGAGCTCGGGACTGATCTTAGGACTCGTCTGAGGAAGCCTCGGTCGGCTCAGCGGCTGGCATGTCCACAGCCGTCTCTTGGGCAGCAGCATCGCCGCCCTCTTCGGACGCGTCATCGGCCATTTCTTCGATGACCGATTCAGACTCCACCACAACCGTGATGTTGTCACGGAGTTCCTTGCCAAACTGGATTGGAACGTCGTAATTTCCGGTTCGCCGGATCGCCACCGAAAGACGAACCGCACTGATACCGACATTGAATCCACCCTGGATGAGGGCGTCGGAAATGTCACGCTGGGAAACCGAGCCGTACAAGATGCCCTTGTCGTTTGTTGGGCGACGCAAGGTCAACACGATGCCGCCAAGTTTGCCCAAAATGGCTTCCTGCTCATCCCGAAGAGCATCCGCCTTGGCGGCCGCCTCAACACGAGCTGACTGAAGTTCGGCAATACGCTCTTCTGTTGGGAACTCTGCCATTCCCAAAGGAAGAAGATAATTCCGAGCATAACCGGCTCTCACACGAACAACCTCGCCGACCAGGCCAAGGTTCTCAACGGACTCCACCAACAACAGTTCAATATTTTTGGCCACAGTGGGCTCCTTTCGCTGTCCTCTTGATCAAAAGATCAAAGTGAGGAGCCGAGACGGTCTCAGCCCCAACGGGTTGCCCGAGGGCAATCGAATATTATAAACGAATCTGGGCCACAAAGGAAGATTCGCATGGCCTTCGCGGACCACGCCAATTCGCTCCGTCAGAACGGGATATCACCGTCATCGACGCTACCTGCTGGAGCCGAGGAGCTGGCCCCGGAAGCGGATCGGCTTTGAGTGGTTTCTATGGCAGCGCTGCCGCCTGCTTCTCCTCGACCGCCAGTGAATTGAAAAGACTCCACCACGACAAGCAATTTGGAGCGATTTGCCCCAGATTGCTTGTCTTGCCAGCGATCCATACGGAGTCGACCCTCGATCATTACCTCACGACCTTTTCCGAGGTATTGGTGCATCACTTCGGCTTGCCGCCCCCATGATTCGCAGTCAACAAAAGTGGCTTCCTCATGGGTCTGGCCGGATTGATCCTTCCATTGTCGATTGACG
>PAQL01000014.1 GCA_002709295.1 Phycisphaerae bacterium
TGGAACACCCCGTACTTCGGTGGCTACACCAACGGCTGGAACACCCCGTACTTCGGTGGCTACACCAACGGCTGGAACGGCTCGAACTTCGGTGGCTTCGGCAACGACTGGAACACCCCCTCCTACGGTGGCTGCAGCAACGGCTGGAACACCCCCTGGTACGGCGGACAGTCCTTCGGTGGCTTCGGCGGCTACGCCCCGAACCCCGGCACCGTCCCCGGCAACGACCCCGCCCAGAACGCCGGTGGCCCCTTCTGGACCGGCTCCTGCGTGACCGAGGCCGCCTGAGCCTCGAGCCCATGATGACTCCGCGCGGCTCCACGGTCCTGCCGTGGAGCCGCGTTGTTCGTCCACCTCGACTACCATCCGGCCCGTGCTGCTCTCAGAGGACAAGGACATCGCGGGTGCGACGGCCGCGGCCGAACGGGTGGTCGNGGTCCATCGACGCCTCGTGGAGTTCATGCGTGCCGGACAGACCCTCGCCGAGATCGATGATTTCGTCGGGAGGACGCTCCGTGATCTCGATTCCGAGAGCGCCTTCAAGAACTATCGAGTGAGGGGGCACCCCCCCTTCCCGAGCGAGGCCTGCCTTTCGGTCAACGAGTGCATCGTCCACGGCACCCACGACATGACCCGTGAGCCCATCGGTTCCGGAGACCTGGTGTCCATCGACATCGGAGTCCGGCATCAGGGNTGGATCGGAGATGCGGCCTGGACCTACATCGTCGAGGACACCGACGAGATCTCTCGACGCCTCGTCGAGACCGGTCGGGAATCACTCCGGCTGGGCGTGGAGGCGATGGTGTCGGGCCGCCCACTGGTCGACTGGGCCCGGGCGGTGCAGGGCTACGTCGAGAAGGAGCAGGGATTCCATCTGGTCCGGGGTCTGGGTGGACACGGCTACGGCCGGACGCTTCACGGCCCCCCCTTCATCTCCAACGTCGTCCCGAGCTATCCCGGCGAGTGGCCCGACGCGTTCCGAAGCTTCAAGCCCGGGATGCTGGTCGCGGTGGAGCCGATGATCTCGATGAACACGACCGAGATCCTGAGCGAGGGACGTGAGTGGCCGATNTACACCGCGGACGGTTCACGCAGCGTTCATCATGAGGCGGACATCCTCATCACCGAGGACGGCCCTCGAAACCTGACGGCGGGTCTGTTCGAGCTTCCCGACGTGATCGGAGTCTGAGATGACCAGTGGCCGAGCCCTGCTGCTCGAAGGCGTCCATGCCGACGCGGACTCGATCCTCGAGGGAGTCGGACTCGAGATCGCCAGGGAACCCGGCGCCCTCTCGGAGGACGCACTGGATTCGGCCCTCGAAGGGGTCTCGGTGCTCGGAGTCCGCTCGAAGTCCCGTCTGAGCCGGGGCCTTCTCGAACGGCATCCCGAACTGATGGCGGTCGGCTGCTTCTGCATCGGAACCGATCAGCTCGATCTTCGTGATGCCGCCCGTCGCGGNCTCGCGGTCTTCAACGCCCCCTTCTCCAACACTCGAAGCGTGGCCGAACTGACCATCGCGGAGATCGTGGCCCTCCACCGGAGACTGGGCGACCGGAGCCGGGAGCTTCACGAAGGGGTCTGGCGGAAGAGCGCCGCCGGCGCCCACGAGGTCCGNGGCCGCACCCTGGGAATCATCGGATACGGACACATCGGATCCCAGGTCAGTGTCCTCGCCGAGGCCTTCGGGATGCGGGTGATCTACCACGACATCGCTCCGAAGCTCGCTCTCGGCAACGCCCAGCCCGTCGATTCCCTCGATCTGCTCCTGGCCGATAGCGACGTGGTCACGATCCACGTCCCGGACGAGCCGTCCACCCGCGACCTGGTCTCCGCCGAAGAGATCGATCGGATGAGACCGGGTGCCATGCTCATCAACAACGCCCGGGGTTCGGTGGTGGATCTCGATGCCCTGGGCGCGGCCCTGCGGGAAGGTCGCCTCCATGGAGCGGCGGTCGACGTCTACCCCAGCGAACCGAAACGCAACGACGATCCGTTCGAGACCCCGCTCGCCGGCCTCCCCAACGTGATCCTCACACCGCACATCGGAGGCTCGACCGAGGAGGCTCAGGCGGCGATCGCCCGCGACGCCGCGGGCAAGATCGCCCGCTACCTCGTGGAGGGCTCGACCCGGAGCTCGGTCAGCGTGCCCGAGGTCGATCTTCCCAGCATGCGACCCGATCGGCATCGAATCCTGCACTTCCACCGGAACGTGCCCGGCGTCCTCGGACGAATGCACACCCTCCTCGCGGAGATCGACGCGAACATCACCGCCGAGTACCTGCAGTCGGATCCCGAGATCAGCTACGTCATCCTCGACGTCGANTCCGATTCGATCTCCGAGGTCAGCGAGCGGATGCGGTCGATCCCGGAGACCATCCGGATGCGGACGCTCTCCCAGGCCGGTCGGTAGACCGTCGAGCCCGGCTCGAACACCCACGCATCGGATAGGATCGGACTTCCCTTCGAGGAGTCGAACGTCATGATCACGATCCACCGCACCCTTCTTCACCGTCTTGCAGCCATCGCGATCATCGCGGCCCTCCCGAAGCCCGCGATCGCCGGTCCTCCGGAGACCGATCGCCGACCGGTCGAGGAGACGATCCAGGGCGAGAACTTCACCGACGAGTACCAGTGGCTCGAAGCGCTGGAATCCGAGAGCGACGAGGTCCGCACCTGGACCGACGCCCAGAACACCTACACCGAAGAAGTCCTTCACGCCCTCCCGTGTCGACCGCAGCTGGTCGATGAACTCACGAGGCTCATGAACGTCCCCGGGATCGGCACCCCCGTCCGGGCCGGCGGGCATCTCTTCTTCACCGAACGAGCTGCGGGCGCGAACCAGTCGATCCTGAAGGTCCGTCCCCGCGGAGGTGACGAAGGCACCGATCGCGTGCTCATCGATCCCAACACCCTCGATGAAGAGGGACTCATCTCGCTCGACTGGTGGCGACCCACGATCGACGGCTCGAAGGTCGCCTTCGGGATCAGCCGAGCCGGAGACGAGAACAGCATCCTCCATGTCCTTCGAACCGCGGACGGAACCTGGACCGAGACGGAGATCGCGGGCAAGATCCGGTTCGGCGGCTGGACCCCCGACGGATCCGCGTTCCTCTACTCGATGCTCACCGACCTCGACGACGCGTACAGCCGCGTCGTNNGGTGGCACGAGATCGGCACGCACCCGCGGCACGACCCGACCCTCGCGACCCAGACCGAACCGCAGCGCATCCCCTGGGGCTCGCTCTCCCGCGACGGCCGCTGGATCATGCTCGGACTCTCCGACGGCTGGAGCCGGAACGACCTCTGGGTCGCCCACGTCGGCACCTGGAAGGAGACCGGAAAGCTGGAGCGGATGACCGTGGCGGAAGGCCTTGATGCGAAGTTCTCCCCCGAGGCGGTCGTCGGCGACCGCATGGTCATGTCGACCACCCTGGACGCTCCGAACGGTCGCCTGTTCACCGTGGATCTGGAGCATCCCTCCCGGGACCGCTGGATTCCGCTGGTCGATGAACGCCAGGACGCCGTGCTTCAGGGCGCNTCCTACGCCCGGGGACTCCTGGTCCTGACCTACGAGGAGGATGCGAGCACCCGCCTGGAGCGAATGACCCTCGCCGGCGAGCGATTCGATCCGATCGAACTTCCCGGCCTCGGCAGCGCCGGGATCTCGATGAATCCCGACTCGACCCGAGCCTTCGTCTCCTACACCAGCTACAACGAACCTCGCACGATCTACGAGTGCGACCTGGTCGAAGGCAAGCTGGGCGCGATCTGGGCCCGACCCGACATCCCGGTCGATCCCGAATCGGTCGTCGTCAAGCGCATGCACGCGACCAGCAAGGACGGCACCAAGGTCCCGATGTTCGTGGTNCATCGCAAGGACCTGGATACCAGCCGGCCGCACCCGACCCTGCTGTATGGCTACGGAGGGTTCAACATCTCCCTGACTCCCCGGTTCATCTCCACCAACTTCCCCTTCTACGATGCCGGGGGCATCTACGTGGTGGCCAACCTCCGAGGCGGCGGCGAGTTCGGGGAAGCCTGGCATCGAGCCNGGATGCTGGAGTCCAAGCAGAACGTCTACGACGATCTCTACGCGTGCGCGGAGATGCTGATCACCGAGGGACTCACCTCCTCGCAACGTCTCGCGGTGATGGGCGGCTCCAACGGCGGCCTGCTCACCGGCGTCGCGGTCACCCAGCGACCCGACCTCTGGAGCGCGGCCATNAGTGCCGTTCCGCTCCTGGACATGCTGCGGTACCACCGCTTCCTGATGGCGAGATTCTGGGTCCCCGAGTACGGCTCGAGCGAGGATCCCGAGCAGTTCGAGTGGCTNCGGGCGTATTCGCCGTACCAGCACGTCGAGGACGGCCGTCGTTATCCAGCGGTCATGTTCACCGCGGGCGAGAACGACACCCGGGTCCATCCCCTCCACGCCCGGAAGATGGCGGCTCGCATGCAGGCCGCGACCGGCAGCGATCCCGCGACCGAACCGATCCTGCTCCAGGTGGAGCGCGACGGCGGTCACGGTCAGGGCAAGCCCCTGCGACTGCGGGTCGAGGAGGCCGCGGACCGGTGGGCGTTCATCTTCTGGCAGACTGGGATCTGCACCTCGTCGGACTGAGGATCAGACTTCGGGAAGCTCGGCGATGAGTCGGGCCTCGTCCCAGGTCTCGACCCCGAGATCGGCCGCCTTCCTGAGCTTGCTGCCCGCCTTCTCCCCGGCGACCAGCAGGTCGGTCTTCTTCGAGACGCTGCCGGTGACCGTCGCGCCGAGATCCTCGAGTCGCTCCGCGAGCTCCTTGCGGCCGAAAGACTCGAGCGTTCCGGTGATCACGACGGTCTTGCCCGCGAAGGGCGAATCGACCGGATCGGGCTCGTCCGCGGGATCGCGATGGAGATCGCTCCGGAGCGAGACGCCCGCCGCCGCCAGCCGCCGGAAGGCATCCCGGGTGGAGTCGGCCGCGAGATGATCGTGAAGGCTCCGGGCGGTGATCTCTCCGAAATCCGGAAGCTCCTCGAGCGTCTCGACGGAAGCAGCCATGAGCGCGTCCGCATCCGGGAAGTGCCGAGCAAGGACCTTCGCCGCGCTCGCCCCGATGTGGCGAATGCCCATTCCCGCAAGCACCCTGGTCAACCCGCGGGTCCTGGCGACTTCCAGTCCTTCGAGGAGGTTGTCGGCGGACTTCTCCCCCATCCGTTCCAGACCCAGCAGATCGTCCCGCTTCAGCAGGAAGAGGTCGGCGAAGTGATGGACCAGATCCGCATCGACCAGCTGATCGACGAGCTTCTCACCGAGACCGTCGACATCCATCTGGTCGCGGCCCACGAACCACTTCAGCTTCTCCCGGAACTGGGCGGGGCACTCCGGATTGGTGCAGAACAGCTTCGGCCCCTCCTGCTCGATCGGCCCGCCGCACGCGGGGCAGACCGTCGGGGGTTCGATCACGACCTCCGTCCCGGTTCGTTCCGAGACGACCGCCTCCACGACCTGCGGGATGATCTCCCCGGCCTTCTCGATCACGACCACGTCGCCGACTCGAAGATCCTTGCGACGGATCTCCTCGATGTTGTGGAGCGTGGCGTGCCGGACCGTGGTGCCGGCCACCAGCACCGGTTCCATCGTGGCCCGCGGGGTGAGGGTGCCGCCCTTGCCGACCTGCCATTCGACCTCGAGGAGGCGGGTTCGAGCCTGTTCGGCGGGGTACTTGAAGGCGATCGCCCAGCGGGGCGCCTTGGCCGTGGCACCCAGGTCCCGCTGAAGGTCGAAGCGATCGACCCTGACCACCATGCCGTCGACCCCGTATTCGAGATCCCGACGTTCCCGGCCGAAGGCCTCGATCCGCTCCACGACCTCCTCGATGCTCGAGAACGCCCTGGAATGGGTGTTGGCGGGCACCCCCCAGGACCGCACCAGCTCGAGGAAGCCGGAGTAGGTCTCGACCTCGACCCCGTCGGTCTCCCCACGCCCGTGGGCGATGAACCGAAGGCCCCGGCTGGCGGTGATCGCGGGGTCGAGACTCTTGAGGGTGCCGGCCGTGGAGTTCCTCGCGTTGGCGAAGAGCGGCTCCCCTCGTGCCTCGCGTTCGGCGTTGACCCGTTCGAAGGATGAGTTCGGCATCACGATCTCGCCCCGGATCTCGACGACGGCGGGCGGATCGTCGGTGGCGAGCACGAGGGGGATCGAACGCATCGCACGGACGTTCGAGGTGATGACGTCACCCCTGGCCCCGTCCCCGCGGGTGGTCGCCGAGACCAGACGCCCCGCCTCGTACCGCAGGGATATGGCGACGCCATCGATCTTCGGATCGCAGACCAGATCGACATCGGCCCCCGCTCCCGCCGCGAAGAGGTCGTTCCCGGAATCCCCCGACTCGGGGATCTCCCGATCCAGTCCCTTGAGAACCCGTTCGTACCAGGCTCGGAGATCCTCGATCGAATAGGTGTTGTCGATCGAGGTCATCGGCACCGTGTGCGGAGCGGTCTCGAAGCCCTCCACCGGCTCGCCCCCGACCCTCCGCGTGGGACTGTCGGGATCGGCATGATCGGGATGAGCCTCCTCCAGGCCCGCGAGTTCCTCGAGCCGGGCATCGAAATCGCGATCCGACATGATCGGATCGGCATCGACGTAGTACGCCCGATTCGCGCGCTCCAGCAGGTCTCGGAGTTCGGTGATGCGGCCGATCTCGTCGCCCGGGTCAGTCACGGCTGATGGAATCCGGACCCTTGCCTGCGGTCTTGTCCCAGGTGTTGTCACCGGACCGCTGGTACTTGGTGAAGCCGAGTCGATCCAGATTCGAGTCGCTCAGCTTCGACTTGTCCGAGGCGTCGGAATGGTTGAGCGCCAGACCGGGCGCAGAGATCAGTCGCTTCACCGGTTCACCGGTCTCCGGATGCTTCTCGAGATGCGGATCGGACATCGACTGGAAGACCTCGAAGGTCTCGCCGAGGCTGCCATCGGGCTTGATGACGGCGTACTCGTAGGTGGGCATCGTCTCAGGCTCCAGTCAATCGCCGCTTCGCGGCGAGGATGTCGTCTTCCCTGGATTCACCGGCCTCGCGTTCGATCACCACGTCGATCGATCCATCGAGCGTCGCGACGACCTCGAGGAACCGATTCCAGTCGACCGCACCGCTTCCCAGCGGAACCTCGGTGCCCCAGGTGCCGGGCGTCGCGGTGGGCGTGGCATCCTTGGCGTGGATCTGCACCACGTGATCGGCCAGCAGCTGAAGCGATTCGACGGGGTCGCCCATCCCGTAGAGAATCATGTTCGCGGGGTCGAAGTTGACCCCGACATTCGGATGATCGAGTTCGCCCAGGGCGTCCAGGAGGGTCGCCGCGGTCTCCTGCCCCGTCTCGAGTCCGACCCCGACCCCCTGTTCCCCGAAGACGTCCGCGAGGGTTCGCAGGCGATCCAGGACCACTCCGCGGGCCGGGTCTTCCCTGTCGTGGGGGATGAAGCCGGCATGGAGCGTCACGAGGGACAGGCCCTCGGCCCCGGCCAGCTTCGCGACCCGTCGACCATGCTCGAGGGTCGCGGGCCAGTGTTCGTCCGGACGCACGCCTCCGGTCGCCTTGATGGTCTCCAGAGTCGAGTAGTCCTCGCCGACCGCTTCGAGCATGCCGCTGGCGATCACCACCCCGGCATCCCGCAACCCGCTCACCACATCCCCGAAGCCTTCCGGATCCTGCACGACCGGCCCGAGGGCAAGCTGGACCCTCGACAGGCCGAGTCTGGTGACCGAACCAAGCAGTTCGGCTCCGTTCCGGGGCTGAAGGCTCCAGCTGCAGACGCCGAGTCGATCGAGCGGAATGGTCGCTTGCGAGGTGGTCATGAGTGGTTCCGGGTCCGATTCTACCGTGCTTCGGGACCCCTCCGCAGGTCGAAGCCCCGACCGAGGCCGCCGGAATCGACGGACGTGAATCAGGTCGTCGGAACACCTTTTCGGATCGAGACGTGGAGCGTCGCGACTTCCGACCGAGACCGGGTCGGTCATCCGATCGCGGGCGTCATCGCGATGCCGATGACGTCGCTCGGCGCGGGTTCGACCCCGGCCGGAGAGAACCGACCGCCGCCGATCGATATGGGACCCCTCTGCCGGACGTGAATCCCCTGTTTTCGAAACCCGAGACGAATCCGACCGAAGTCACGCCGTCGGCCCGGACGGGGACCCTCCGGCGGTCCGTGCCGCCTTCGGGCCGGGTTCCGTGGCATCCGGAGATCCGGGGCCGTACCATGCCCATTCGTCCCGGTCGCGGTCGTCTCCCGACCACCAAGACCCCAGTCCCGTTCATCGTCGCCTTCGAGCCCCCACCCCCCGTGACCACCGCTCCCCTGGATCGATCGAGTCTGGAAGACGCCGAGGCCACCCCGCCGGCGGGGATGCTGCCCGCGCAGAAGCCGCTGGCCAAGCGGATCGAGGCCTGGCTGAGCCGACTCTCGACCCGGAACAACTTCTGGCATCGCGTCTGCTCCCTGATCTGGCTTCCGTTCGCCTTCCGGAGCGGGATCTCGCTCAAGCGGATCGATGCCAAGCGATTCACCGCGGTCCTCCCCTACCGTCGATTCAACCGCAACTGGTACAACGCCATGGCTGGCGCCGCCCTGCTGGGCAACTCCGAGGTCGCCGGCGGCATGTACCTCTTCGCGGAGTGCGGCAGCGACTACGAGGTGGTCTGCAAGCGGATGGAGTACAAGTTCCTCCGTCCCTGCTACGGACCGGCGATCTACCGTGTCGCCAACGCCGAGGACGTCAAGGCGAAGATCGACGAGGGCGGCGAGTTCAACATCGCGCTTGAACTCGAGATCACCCAGCAGCTGACCCGCCGCGGCAAGGAGAGGGAGTTGAAGATCGGCCGCTGCGACATCACCTTCCACTGCACGCCGAAGGACCTCGCCGCCCGACTCCGCGAGCGACGTCGCGCCCGTCACGAACAGCGCGGCGACACGACATGAGCGTCGCGGCCCGCGGCACCACCACGATCCAGGGTTCACCGATCGCGACCACCGCCTCCACGGTGGGCTGGGGTCTCTACTGCGCCTCCAGCTGGACATGGTGCATCGGGATGTTCCTTCCGATCATCCTGCTCACCAGATTCGGATGGGCGGGATTCTGGACCTTCCTCATCCCCAACGTCATCGGCTGCGTGGCCTTCGGATACGTCTTCGGACGCGAGTCGAGTCGAAGATTCGCCACCCACCACGCGATCGCCATCCGCTGGTTCTCCGCCGCGACCATCGGTTTCCAGGTGTTCTTCCTGGGATGGACCGCGGGAACCTTCATCTACGGTCCCGACGCATCGGCGAGTGGAGATGCCGCCGTGGCGGGTGCGCTCTCCGAGGTCCTCACCTGGCCGGTGCTGGGCACCATGCTGACCTGGACCGCGGGAGCGGTGGCCCTCGCCGGTCGTGGAGATCTGTTCTGGCGATGGTTCGCCACCGCGGCCATCGTCACCGGTCTCGCCTTCCTCGGGATCGCGGTGTCGCGGACCGGCGGCCCTCCCGCCGCCTCGGGCCGCGAAGGTGGCATGTCCCTCCTCGCGGCGGCTCCCATCGTGGTGCTCGGATTCCTCGCCTGCCCCGCTCTGGACGCGACCTTCCACCGCGCCCGACAACAGACCCCGAATCGACATTCCTTCGCGGTCTTCGGCATCGCGTTCACCCCGATGATCGTGCTGGCCGCCTGGGTGTACGACGCCGCCTCCCCGGAGCGGATCGCGGCGGTGCTGCTTCCCCTCGTGATCGCCCAGTGGACGGTCCAGCTGGTCTTCACCATCGGAGCCCATGTCCGGGAGATCGGACTTCTGCCCGCCTCCCGGATCGGTCCCGCGATGCTCGTGCTGATGGCGGTGCTCGCCGGCGCGATCCTCGGACTCCCCCGGATCGCCTCCGAACCGACCTATCTCGGCTTCCTCGGCCTCTACGCCATCCCCTTCCCGATGTACGTGATCGCGGCGGCGGTGGCCGGCGGGCGACGACTTCGGCCCGGCAGCGGCCGACTGATCATCATCGCCTCGGTGATCGCCTCCCCCCTGGCATGGCTCGGCTTCGTGGATGATCGAACGACCCTCCTGCTGCCCGCCGCCATGATCACGGTCATCGCCGGCTGGGTGATCGGACGTCGCTCGCGTCCGGATGCGGAACCCGGCAAGGATCATGGGGCCGAAACCCCCTCGCCGACATAGGATCGGGGCAGGTACGCGCCGCACCGGCCCCCTGTCCGAACTTCAATCGAGACCGATCATGCAACGACTTCTGCTCACCCCGCTCCTTCTCATCATCGCCGCTGCGACGGCCTGCTCGCGACAACCCGATCCCGCCGCGGCGACTCCGATCGCGACCGAGACCGTGGTCTTCGAGGTCCGGGGCATGCACTGCAACGGGTGTGCCGACGCGATCGCCACCAAGACCGGTCGGGTCGACGGAGTCACCGGCTGCGAAGTGAGTCTGGAGAACGGGACTGCCACCGTCGAGGTCGATCCCGCCTCGATCGGCGACGTCGAGGCCGCGATCGCCTCCCTCGGCTACACGGTGAGTCCCGCGAAACCGTGAGTCCCGCGGCGCGGGCTCAGTCCGATCCCTCGAGTTTCCCCTCCAGCTGACGGAACGCCTCGTCGAGGTCGGCGTCCACCCGCGCTCCGGCGGCGTGCACGTGTCCACCCCCACCGAAGCGGGCCGCCAGTTCGTTCACGTCGATGAACGATCCCGACTCGTTGGGAGGCTTGGACCGGAAGCTCATCTTGGTCCGACCCGACTCCGCCTCGGTGAGCAGGATCGAGGCCCGGACGCTGCCGATCCGCAGCGGCTCGTTCACGATCCCCGCCAGTTCCTCGAGATTCGCCCCGGTGTCCGCGAAATCCGCGAGCCCCAGCGTCATCACCGCGACCGCCCCGTGATCGATGAACCGCAGGGACCCCAGAGCTCTGGCGAGCATCGCGAATCTCGAGGGGGACGCGTTCTGTTCCACGGTCTCGTAGATCGCATCCTTGTCGGCCCCCGCCTCCATGAGCCGGGCCGCCAGCCGATAGACCTCGGGACCGGCACTGGAGAATCTGAACCAGCCGGTGTCGGTCGCCAGACCGAGGAACAGGGCCTCGGCGATGCGATCGGTCGCGAGGTCGACGTCAAGGGCGTCCAGCACCGGGACCAGGACCTGGGTCGCGGATGCGCAGGAGGTGTCGACGATCCGCTCTCCGGCGACCGATCCCCCCCGGGCATGGTGATCGATGCCGATGACGCGATCGGTTCGGGCTCGAAGCCAGTCCCCGAGCGACTCCAACTGGGTCCAGGCCCCGGTGTCCACCACCGCGATCAGCGAGGGTTCGGGCCGCTCGTCGAGCGACTCGAGGTTCTCCAGCCGTTCCAGACGGTCCGCGGGGATGGTCAGCGCGAGGAGGTTCGGATCGATCGGTCCGCTGATGACGATCTCGCTGCGCACGCCGATGGACTCGAGTCCCCGGTGCAGGGCGAGACTCGTCCCCAGGGCATCACCGTCCGGCTTGTGATGGGTGACGATGAGCACGGATTCGGCGGCCCGAAGCCGCCCGGCGAGCTCCCGAGGAGTGGCGTTGGAGACGTAGCTGAATCCCGGGTCGTCCCAGGGATGTTCAGGGGCATCGCTCACGAATGGGCTCCCATCGGGTTCTGGTCCTCGTCGGCGGCCACCCTGCGGGTGGCCTCGAGATCACGTTCGAGCTGGGCGAGGAACGGGTCGAGACCGTCGTAACGCTCCTGGCCCCGCAGTCGACGAGCCAGCGTGGCCTCCAGCGTCCATCCATAGTCGTCGAGTCGTCCGTCCCAGTCCAGCAGATGGACCTCGGCGACCGCGGGCGTTGGTTCGAAGGTGGGCTTGGTGCCGACACTGATCGCCGCGGGGCGACGGGTTCCGTCGGGCAGCGTGGCCACGCCGGCATAGACGCCGTCGGCGGGCAGCATCGCTCCTTCCAGATCGAGATTCGCGGTCGGAATGCCGATGGTGCGACCTCGCTGATCCCCTCGAACCACTCGACCGACCAGGGCATGGCGGCGTCCGAGCAGTCGCGAGGCGTCCTCGACCCGGCCGAGCTCGAGCAGGCGTCGGACCGTCGAACTCCGGACCGGAACCTCGAGGCCGTCCACGAGGACCACGCGGCGTTCCGTCACCACCGAAAGCCCGAATCCACGTTCCCGCCCCGCCTCCTCGAGGGTCTCGAGGGAACCCGCACGCCCCCGGCCGAAACGGAAATCGGGACCCTCCGCGAGAAGGCCCAGATCGCCCCCCAGCTCGCCGATCAGGTGATCGATGAAGGCCCGCGGCTCCATGGACAGCAGGTCCGGCGTGGTCACAAGCTCGAGGACGTCGTCGAAGCCCAGTTCGAGCAGACGCCGCCGCCGCTGAGCCGGCTGGAGGATCCTCGACCCCGCCGGCCTGCCAAGCACCACCGAGGGGGCGGGCTCGAAGGTCACCGCGACCGTGGACGCCGGTGGCTCGTTCGCGGACCTCAAGGCCTCCAGAAGGGCCCTGTGACCGAGGTGGACACCGTCGAAATTGCCGATCGAAGCACCGATCATGGCTGTGGGGAGAGAAGATCCGAGAAGGGCGGAAAGGACTGGCGGCCGGTCCTCGACCAGCCGATTTCCAACAATTGGGAGGGACAACAGGGTACTCTGTTGGGCTTCCGAATTCGCAGGCCGCGGGCCTCTCCCCCCGGCCTTGGGCAACTTCCGCGAGGATCGCCGCCGATGGGAACCGCCGCCGCCGATCAGCCGTCTCAACCGACCAGACACGCCGAACCCGAGAAGCTCCTCGACGAGCTCGTCGGGAGCTTCCGCAACACCGCGGAATCGGTCATCCCCTGGTTCGCAGATCAGATGCCCCGGATGTACTTCCAGGACACAGATCATGCGACCCAGCTGAGTCATCTCAAGACGATCGTCGCCGCTCGGTCCTCCGACCGACCGATCGACGTGACCCTGGTCAGCGACGACGGTTCGGTCTGGACGACCCTGCGCTCCGACGACAGCCCGGGCGTGCTCGCCGAGATCGTCAAGCAGCTGCCGATGGATCACTCGCTGCGAGCCGCCAAGGTGCACACCAGCCTCGACGGCCAGATCGTCCTCGACACCTTCGAGTTCGGCGAGGCACAGCCGTTCGACGAGAACGACCCCCGTCAGAAGGAGAAGCTCGAGCAGACCATCGAATGGGCTTCGAGCAACCGACCCTCCTGGTCCAAAGACTCGATCAAGGCCCACTTCAGCAACTGCGCGAGCGACTACATCGGAACGCTCACGCCGCTCCGCATCTCCCATCACCACGAGCTGTTCGAGCGGGTGTCGGGAACCGACGGCACGATCGTGGAGCTCGAACCCGAATCGGATCCGACCCTGAGCCGGATCACCGTGGTGTTCGGAAACGCCCGGACGCGAACGTCGCTCGAACGCTGCGCCCGTCTGCTCGCCAGACACGACATCAGCATCGCGCGGGCCTATCTCGACGTCGTCAAGGACCCGTGCCATGGCGTCGTGACCTACGTCGGCTTCGTGGTGAAGGGCCCCGACGGCAAGGCCATCGACCCCGAGAGCGAACTGTGGACCCGGGTCCGCAAGGACCTGACCCGCGTGAAGTGGGTCCACTACGAGGTCCTCGAGATGCTGGCGAGGAACCCCCGGTCCCACGTCGGCCTCACCGAGATCGTGCTCGGACTGGCGAACCTGACCCATCAGGTGCTGGGCCCGAGGGCCCGCTTCGAATTCACGCGGGAGCGCACGCTCGCCGCGGTCGAGGCGAACCTCGAGCTCGCCATCGACATCGCACGGATCTTCAAGAAGCGATTCGATCCCCGGGGACCTCTCGAGGACCCCGATTTCGAGAACCGCTGCAACGAGGTCACCGCGGAGATCGAGCGGATCGCGACCAGCGAGACCGCCCGCACCGTGCTGCTCACGATGCTTGATGCCGTGCGGCACACGCTCCGCACCAACTATCACGTTCACGGCCGCTTCGGATTCGCCCTGCGACTCGATCCGTCGTTCCTCAGGAACGACGATCGTCCGGAACTGCCCTTCGGCACGTTCTTCGTCCACGGCCGCGGCTTCAACGGCTTCCACGTCCGCTTCCAGGACATCGCCCGAGGGGGCCTTCGAGTCGTGATGCCCCGGACCGAGGCCCAGCATGCCCGCGAGAACGAACGGCTCTACGACGAGGTCTACGGACTCTCGTTCGCCCAGCAGCTGAAGAACAAGGACATCCCCGAGGGCGGTGCCAAGGCCGCGATCCTCCTCGAACCCGGCGCCGGCATCGACCGATGCGTCAAGGCGTTCGTGAACTCCATCCTCGATCTCATCACCGAGGAGCCGGAGACCCGATCGCAGATCGTCGACCGGAGCGGCATCGACGAACTGATCTACCTCGGTCCCGACGAGAACGTCACCCCCGCTCACATCGAGTGGATCGTCAAGCGGGCCCGTCTCCGCGGGTACTCGCTGCCCACCGCGTTCATGAGCTCGAAGCCCGGCGCGGGCATCAACCACAAGGTGTACGGCGTCACCAGCGAGGGCGTCAACGTCTTCCTCGACACCGCACTCCGCTCCATCGGCATCGATCCCCACAAGCAGCCCTTCACCGTCAAGATCACCGGCGGCCCCGACGGCGACGTCGCGGGGAACATGATCCGCATCCTCGATCGCGACTACGGGGGAAACGCCCGGGTGATCGGCATCGCGGACGGATCGGGCTCGGGCGAGGATCCCGACGGCCTGGACACCGGCGAACTGATGCGTCTGTTCGAGGAGGCCCTTCCGATCGCCGAGTTCGATCGCTCGAAGCTCGGTCCCCGGGGCCGGATCACCAGCGTCGAGGAACCGGACGGAGCCCAGCTTCGCAACACCCTGCACAACCGTCTGGTGGCGGACGCCTTCGTCCCCGCAGGCGGCCGTCCGGCCACGATCCACGCCGGCAACTGGCAGGACTTCCTCCTGGAGGACGGCACCCCGAGTGCGAGGGTCATCTCCGAGGGTGCGAATCTCTTCCTCACGCCCGAAGCCCGCGAGCACCTCTGCGAGGCCGGTTGCGTGATCGTCAAGGATTCGTCGGCGAACAAGTGCGGCGTCATCTGCTCGAGCTTCGAGATCGGAGCCTGCATGATGCTCGACGAGGAGGAGTTCCTCGAGATCAAGCCGGAATTCGTCGAGCAGGTCCTCGATCGGCTTCGGAGCCTCGCCCGGGTCGAGGCCGAGCTCCTGATCGCCGAGCACCTTCGCCACCCGAAGATGAGCCTTCCTCAGCTCTCGATCAAGCTCAGCAGGATCATCAACGGCGCCGCTCCCGCGATCATGGAATCGATCTCCAGCTGGCCCGCCGCCGACATGGAGATGGCCAGGCAGCTGGTGCTGGATCACCTTCCTCCGATCCTCGTCGAGACCGGCGGGGAGCGGGTGTGGACGAAGCTCCCCGAGCGCTACCTGCACTGGATGATGGCCAAGCGCCTCGCCTCGGGCATGGTGTATCGCGAAGGCATCGACTTCCTCGAGGGCATGGAGCCCTCCGCGGTCGCGTCGCTCGCCCAGCGATACCTTCGCGAGGACGTGAGCGTCCGCAACCTGGTGAAGTCGCTTTCGGATGCGGACTTCCCGGATCGGGATCGCGTGATGAAACTGCTGCTCAAGGGCGGGATCAGAGCGGGCCTCAACGACCGCTGATCGATTCCCGACGAACCTTCACTCCGGAATCGGGGTGATGTCCAGGTCGCTCGATCGATTGACCCGCACGGTCCATGAGACCGTCCGGTCCGCCCCCGCGGTGCCGCGGGGCGTCAGAGTCAGCATCCACTTCAGCAAGCCCTGCTTCCCGGCCAGATCGAGGTAGGTCTCGTCGCCGGCAAGTGCCGGTTCGACATCGACGACCCGGACCTCGATGTCTCCGTCGAGACTGACCGGCCGCCGGTCCCACACCTCGACCGTCGCCTCCTTCTCACCGGTGTTGACCACGTCGATCCGGTACTCGATCGACGTCTGGCGTCCGCCGCCGAGCAGTCCCGTCCGGTCGGTCTTCCGGGACACGACGGTTCTCCGGATGGTCACCGAGGGATCGGGGCCGAACCAGACCTCGAAATCACCCCCCGCGGGGACCGCGTCGAGCCTGGTGGGTCCCACGAACTCCCCCTCCATGAACAACGATGCCTCACCACTGAGCAGGACGTAAGGGCTCTCGTTGACCAGGTCCGCTCGCAGGTAGACCTTCTGGTTCACCACCGGCCTGGCGACCAGGACCCGTCGGGCCGGAGCCGTGAAATCGGCGATCCGCAGACGAGTGCTTCCCTGTTCGTCGGTTCCGACCGAGACCCGGCCGGGAAGTTCGTAGGTGACGGCCGATCCTCCGAAGGTGACCGCCGCGTTCCTGATCATCTCGAGGGTCGAGGTGCCGGCGCCACCGAAGATCTCACCCTTCTCCACCGCCACATCCGGCATGGCGGTGTCGAAGTTGATCTCCCTGCGGCGATCGACGTAGACCGGTCCGATGTCGGGCGGGCCGCTGGGCATCGAGGGCGTGGCGGTGGAGAGAGTCATCTCCACCCCGTCCCAGTCCTCGCCGGTGGCCTGGCTGACGACCGCCTCGTAGTCGATCGACATCGTGTCCGAATCCGAGCTGCTGTGGATCGAGTACCCGGGTTCCCAGCCCGCCAGACCGCTGAGATAGCGGATGGAGACCTCACCCTCTCCGGCCTCGGGCACCGCGACGCGGACGCGGACCACCTGCCCCGGACCTCCGGGACCTCGACGCTCGGCCTCGAGCTGGGCCGCTTCCAGTTCCGCCCCGGCCTCGGCCAGCAGCTGCTCCTCCTGGAGGAGCTGGTCCTGAAGACGGATGCGCTCGTTCCTGACGAACTCGAGTTGTTCACGGACGGCTTCGAGATCCAGCCGGTCGGTCCCGCCGGCCGCGGTCGCATCCACGGCGGTCCGGACCCCGATCGCCTCCACGAAGTCGAGGTCCGACCGGATCCCCTCGCACCGCATCTCGAGAAGCTTCCTCCGATCCTTCAATCGCCGGATGACCGTCTGCTGCAGGGCGAACGAGGATTCCGCCTCGATGTCCATCACGTTCCGCCTCCGGACATCGACCCCCAGAATCCTCCAGGATCCCGACGCCGAGGCCCGCAATCCGTCGAGGGGCTCCTCATCGGCATGCGGGATGCCGGCGAACAGGAGTTCATGGACCCCCTCGGGCAGATCGACCGTCGCGGTGCGACGCACGTCCGCCCCCTGCCCGTAGAGCACCACGGAATCGACCCTGGAATCGACCTCACGGACCACCGAAGCCTCGGCCCCGGCGAAGCCCGGATTCGCGGACATCAAGGCGAGCAGCAGGATCAGGCAGACCGACGATCGAGGGTTGAGACGCATGGAGGGCTCCAGATCCGCCACACGCTATCCGCTCGAATCCAGGAGAATGATCGTCAGTCGTCATGAGTCACCGGATGATCTCCAACCTCTGCTGGATCACCTCCGGCCTCGCCATCGGGGGGGCTCTGGTGTGGGTCGCCCTCGCCGAGGAGAAGGGCGTCGCGATCCTGGGTGGACTGGTCGCGGTCGCCATCTCGAGGGTCCTGATCGGCGATGTGGCCCGGTGGCACGAGGAGCGTGATCTCGAGCGCCGACCAGACGAGGATCCCGAAAGCAGCGAGCACGACGCCGATAACCGCTAGGGTCGGACCAACCCCCGAAAGCGGTTCAATCCACCCTCGAACCCTGCCGATCTCCACCGCATGGCACGCTACGACCTCGTCTGCATCGGATGCGGGCCCGCCGGGGAGACCGCCGCCGTCACGGCCGGCCAGCGCGGATTGCGCGTGCTGGTGGTGGAGTCGGCGGGACGTCCGGGCGGAGCCATGGTGAACACCGGAACCATCGCCTCGAAGGTGCTGCGCGAGACGTCGCTCGTCTGCTCCGCCTTCCGTCGACGACCGGTGCCCGGCATCGAGGCCCGACCGGACACGAACCTCTCGATCTCCGCCTTCATGGCGCGGACCACGCTGGTTCAGATGGAGGAACACGACCGGATCGAGGAGACCCTCGATCGAGCGGGAGTGGAGGTTCGACACGGGCGAGGGCGACTGCTGGGTCCGAACCGCGTGGAGATCACCCTCCCCGACGGATCGATCGAACAGGTTGACGCCGCCAACATCCTGCTGGCGACCGGATCCCGTCCCGCCCGACCGGACTGGATCGACTTCGACCATCCGCGGCTCGTCGACGCCGACGGACTTCTGTCGCTGGATCGCATGCCGAGCTCACTCACCATCGTGGGAGGCGGCGTGATCGGAAGCGAGTATGCGTGCATCTTCGCGGAACTCGGCATCCCCACCACCCTCGTCGAACCCCGCTCCGGACTGATGCGGTTCCTCGACGACGAGATTCGTGAACGCCTCGAGGGCGAGATGATCGAGACCGGCATCGACCTGCGTCTGGGCGCCAGGCCGGTGGCGGTGCGCGGCGGCGAGAAGCATGCGATCGTCGAGCTCGAATCGGGCGAGACCATCGAATCCGAGGTCCTCCTGTGGAGTCTCGGTCGCCAGGGCAACGCCGACGGCCTCGGCCTTGAAGCCACCGGGATCCGACCCGACGACCGCGGTCTCATCGCGGTCGACGAGGACTACCGCACCAGCTGCCCCTCGGTTCATGCGGTCGGCGACCTCATCGGGTTCCCCGCCCTGGCATCGACCAGCATCGAACAGGGTCGCGTCGCGGCCTGTCGGATGTTCGGATTCGACGAGGATCGGGCCCTGGCCGCCACCGTTCCCATGGGCATCTACACGATCCCGGCCATCGGCCACGTGGGCAGGACCCTCGAGGAGGCCGGACGGGACGGCATGGATGCGATCGTGGGCCGAGCCGAGTACCGCCGCAACTCCCGCGGACGCATGCTGGGCGACGACCGGGGACTGCTCAAGCTGGTGGTCGATCGCGGCAACGAGCAGGTGATCGGTTGCTCGGTCGTGGGCGAGGATGCGACCGAACTGGTCCACATGGCCCAGTTCGCGATCTCGACCGGCCAGAAGCTCTCCTGGTTCGAGCAGGCGTGCTTCAACTATCCAAGCCTGACCGGTCTCTTCCGGGAGGCCGCGGAGGATGCCCGACAGGCGTTGCATCTCGCCGACAGCCGCACCGCGGCCTGAAGCGGACGTCACGGCCGACCCGGGTCGGGGAGGTAGAGTCCGGTGGCCCACCCCCCTTCGAATCCCGGACCCGAGTCCAGCCGCATGACCATTCCGACCCCTGCCGTGATCATGATCACCGGTGCCTCCAGCGGCATCGGCGCCGCCACCGCACGCCTGCTCGCCGGCCCCGATCGCACCCTTCACCTCCAGGGCCGCGATGAATCCCGACTGGCCGCCCTCGCCGACGCGGTGCGGGACGCGGGAGGCACCCCGGTCGTGCATCGCCTCGATCTGGCCGATCACGACGCGGTCGACGCCGAGGCGGATCGACTTGCGGCCACCCTTCCCCGGCTGGACGGGCTCGTCCACTCGGCCGGCGTGGTCTCGCTCGGGCCGGTCGAATCGGCCGCCATCGAGGATCTCGACCGTCAGTACGCCATCAACCTCCGGGCCCCCTTCGCCCTCACCACCGCCCTCACGCCCGCCCTCGTGGCGGCCGGCGGGCAGGTGGTGTTCGTGAACTCCGGAGCCGGTCAGCGGGCGAGTCCCGGATGGAGCCAGTACGCCTCGAGCAAGTTCGGGCTGCGAGCGGTCGCGGACGCCTACCGGGCGGAGGTCGCGGATCGCGGGGTCCGGGTCACCACGATCTATCCCGGCCGGACGGCCACCCCGATGCAGGCCGAGGTCCACCGACAGGAGGGACGGGCCTACGACCCCGACGCCTTCGCCACCCCGGAGGACGTCGCCGGAAGCATCGAACACGCGCTCGAGATGCCTCGCAGCGCGACGGTGCCCGAGATCTCGGTGCGCTAGCGACGCCGCCGGAGGGATCGAGGCGTTCAGCCCCCGACCCGCTGGAGGTTCGCGTACTCCAGCACGAGGGTCTTCCGTCCGACGACCTTGAAGTCGACGATCACCGAGTGCACCTTGCCGCGAGGCATGAAGCTCGAGACCACGCCGGTGCCGAACTGGGCGTGGCGGACCACGGTCCCGGGGCTATAGGCACCCGCGAGACTGTCGACGGAGTCGTCGTCGTACTCGATCTGGTAGCCGTCGTCGTCGTCGCCGCCGTCGTCATCGTGCCAGCGATCCGTGAAATCGTGACGTTCGCAGTGCTCGTCGGGGATCTCGGCGAGGAACTGGCTGGTGATCGTCGCCTGACGCATGCCGCGAACGGTTCGGATCGAGGCGGAGGCGACCAGAAGATCACGCTCGGCCCTGGTCATGCCCACGAAGAAGAGTCGTCGCTCCTCCTCGAGTTCGGCATCGCTCTCCCTCGCCCGACTGTGCGGCAGCAGGCCGTCCTCCACCCCGACGATCGTGACCGAGTGGTACTCGAGCCCCTTCGCCGCATGGAGGGTCATCAGCGTCACCACGCCGGACTCCGAGTCGATCGCGTCGGCATCGCTCACCAGGGCCACCGACTCCAGATACTCGCGCAGGGCGATCGCCAGAGGGATCGTCCCGCCCTCGGAACCATCGAGGGACGGCGGCACGAAGTCCCCGGCCGCCGAGACCAGTTCGCCCAGGTTCGCCTGTCGCTGCCGCTCCTCCTCGCTCTCGAACGCCGCCTCCGGACGTTCCAGGCCGCTCTCCCGGAGCACCCTGGAGACCAGGTCCCCGAGGCCGGTGGAGTCTCCGCCGGCGATCTCCCGTCGCCACTCCGCGACGATCCGGGCGAAACCGAGCACCGCCTTGCGACTGCGGGTCGCGACCTCCCCGAGCAGCGATTCGTCCCCACACGCGTCGGAGAGCGACCGACCCGATGCCGCGGCGGCCGCCTCGACCCGCTTGATGGTGCTCTCCCCGATGCCCCGGGTCGGCGTGTTCACGATCCGCCGGAACGCGACGTCGTCCGCAGGATTGGCGAGCATCCGCAGATAGGCCAGGGCGTCACGGATCTCCTTGCGGTCGTAGAAGGCGGTGCCCCGGGCGATCGCGTAGGGGATCCCCTCCCGCCGCAGATGATCCTCGAGCACCCGGCTGAGGGCATTGACCCGGTAGAGGATCGCCATCGACCGCCAGGGAACCCCCTCCTCGGAGAGGGCCCGAAGGTGATCGACGACGTGCCGGGCCTCCTGATGCTCGTCGGCCAGGCGGACCACCTTGATCGGACTGCCGTCCTCGAGCTCCGTGGTGAGCTCCTTCGCCTTGCGACGTCGATTGTTGGAGATGACGCTGCTGGCGGCCCGCACGATGTGCCCGGTCGACCGGAAGTTCCTTCCAAGGGGGATCGTGCGGGCGCCGGGGTGGTGCTCCTCGAAGTCGAGGATGTTCCGGATGTCGGCCCCCCGCCAGGCGTAGATCGACTGGTCGGGATCCCCCACCACGAACAGGTTGCCGTGGGCGGCGGCGATCGCGTTGGCGATCACGAACTGCGCGTGGTTGGTGTCCTGGTACTCGTCGATGAGCACGTAGCGGAATCGGTCCTGGAGCTCTCCCCGCACGTCGGCATCGAAACGCAGGAGCCTCGCAGAATGCCGGAGAAGATCGTCGAAGTCGACCGCGTGATTGGACTCGAGGATGCGCTGGTAGGCGTCGTAGGCCTTGGCGATCATCCGACCGTGGAAGTCGTTGGATTCCGCACGGAAGTCGTCGGGGGACTGCAGGGCGTTCTTGGCGTTGCTGATCTGCGCGAGCATCGACTGGGGCGGCCAGTTGGTCGAGTCGAGTCCCGCGTTCTCGAGGGCCTGCTTCATCGCGGCACGCTGGTCGGCGGAGTCGTAGATCGAATAGTCGGGCGACACTCCCGCGGCCGTCGCGTGATCACGCAGCAGCCGGGCGCAGAATCCATGGAAGGTCGCCACGGTGAGACCGCGACGACCTGGAAGATCGGGTGGAAGCAGTCGATCGACGCGATCGCGCATCTCCGCCGCCGCCTTGTTGGTGAAGGTGACCGCGAGGATCTGCCATGCCGGAACCCCGAGCGAGATCAGGTAGGCCACGCGACGCGTGATGACCCGGGTCTTTCCAGACCCCGGACCGGCCAGCACCAGGGCCGCTCCATCGACATGACAGACCGCCTCGCGCTGGGGTTCGGTGAGGTCTTCGAGGAGGGTGGCCTGATCGAGGGACATCAACCGAGTGTACGGGAAACGTTCGGGTCGCCTAACGCCACCAGCAGGCGGATGGGATCCTCGACGCTTCATCCACAACCGAGGGCGTATTGACCCCTCTCGACTCTGCATCCACACCCAGCTGGTGTCCTGGACAGATCGAGGCGACCAGGTAGGATTTCCGAGACTCTTTTCTTGACGAGAATTCAAAAGTCTTGCCAAAGAAGGGCCAAATGTGGTGGTTTTAGGGTTGCGACCACCACATGTTGTGGTGATTATGTGTCGGTTCGTCGGGCAGAGGCCGCTGAGGGCCAAAGAACGGCGATCATCCCCAGGAGCGCAGGCGAACGGGTTCTCGGACGGTAGGCATGCAGGCATCCACCTGCGAACACGTCCCCGGATGGCGAAGACGGAGGGATCACCGTCCTCCACTCGCCCAGGCAGCCGGTGGACAGGCCCCGTGGAAAGGCCGAGAGCGAGACCCGATCGGCAAGGCGAGGGGAGAAAGACGCAGCCGCGGATCCGGTCCGACGTTTCGGATCCGCAGCGAGTGGCCGCCGTCCCGGCGGCATTTCGGGGGATGGGAATCGCCGGATCGTCCGGTGATCGACCCAGATCCCGATTCCGCTCGCGGATTCGGATTCGTGCCCCTCGTGCCGGCCGGCAGGTCGGCATTCCCGGGCTTGTTCCCGGTCTTCACTCCCGAAGACCGGTCTCTCAAGGTCCTTCACCGGACCCGGACAGGAGTGGTGATCCATGCCGATCGTCGCTGAAGTACAGATCCGAGTCCGAACCCACCGGCGATCGACGCCCCACGTCGATCGCTTCGATTTCACACCGACCGACTGCAGACGATCGAATCAAGCGGCTACCCGCATCGACGGCCGGCCTTCCTGAACCGCGCGTTCAGCCGAAGGCCTCTCCGCCGATGCGGGTGCGTCGCCGACCCATCGATCAGGCAACGACATTCAGATTGACCAAGGACGCCCACCAATGAAGATTTCCCGCCGATTCACGACCCCGGACAAGGATGTGTTCGATTCGGTCGAGTGGACCTCCCGCTCCAGTCGGATCAGCAATGCCGACGGCTCGCTGGTCTTCGAGATGACGGACGCCGAGATCCCCGCCTCGTGGAGCCAGCTCGCCACCGACATCGTGGTCAGCAAGTACTTCCGCAAGGCCGGTGTCCCCCAGTTCGACACCAACGGCGAAGCGGTCACGGACGAGAACGGCAGCCCGGTCCTCGGACCCGAGCGCTCGGTCCGCCAGGTGGTCACCCGGCTCGCGAGCTGCTGGCGTCACTGGGGCGAGCAGTACGGCTACTTCTCGACCCCGGCGGATGCGAACGCGTTCGAGGCCGAGCTCTCCTACATGCTTCTGAACCAGATGGCGGCCCCCAACAGCCCCCAGTGGTTCAACACCGGTCTCAACCATGCCTACGGGATCTCCGGCCCCGCCCAGGGCCACTACATCCCCGACCACGCCACCGGCGAGATCACCCTCGCCCCCGACGCCTACTCCCACCCCCAGCCCCACGCCTGCTTCATCCAGCGAGTGAACGACGACCTGGTGGGTGAAGGCGGCATCATGGATCTCTGGACCCGTGAAGCCCGTCTCTTCAAGTACGGCTCGGGCACCGGCACCAACTTCTCCCGGATCCGCGGCGAGGAGGAGCCTCTCTCCGGCGGCGGTCGCAGCTCCGGACTGATGAGCTTCCTGAAGATCGGCGACCGGGCCGCCGGCGCGATCAAGTCCGGCGGCACCACCCGCCGGGCCGCCAAGATGGTCTGCCTCGACCTCGATCACCCCGACATCGAGTCCTTCATCGACTGGAAGGTCCGCGAGGAGATCAAGGTCGCCGCGCTGGTCGAGGGCATGAAGCAGCTCGACGACGACCAGAAGAAGGTCGCCGACGACCTCGGCCTCGTGCTGGACTACGACTTCAACGGCGAGGCCTACTACACGGTCAGCGGCCAGAACTCGAACAACAGCGTCCGGATCTCGGACGAGTTCTTCGACGCCCTCGACGGAGACACCGACTGGAACCTGATCCGGCGGACCGACGGCGAGGTCGCCAGGGCGATCCCCGCGACCGGCCTCTGGGAGCGGATCTGCTTCGCCGCATGGAAGTGCGCCGATCCGGGCGTCCAGTACGACTCCACCATCAACGCATGGCACACGTGCCCCGAGGGCGGCCGCATCAACGCGAGCAACCCCTGCTCGGAGTACATGTTCCTCGACGACACGGCGTGCAACCTCGCGTCGATCAACCTGCTCAAGTTCTACGATCCCGAGACCCGCGTCTTCGACCTCGACGGCTACGAGCACGCCATCGGCCTCTGGACGATCGTCCTCGAGATCTCGGTGCTCATGGCCAGCTTCCCCAGCGAGGAGATCGCCCGACGAAGCTGGAAGTACCGCACCCTCGGTCTCGGGTACGCGAACCTCGGTGCCATGCTGATGCAGGCCGGCATCCCCTACGACAGCGACTCGGGCCGGGCCATCGCCGGTGCCCTGACCGCGATCCTCACCGGACGCAGCTACGCGGCCAGCGCCCTGCTGGCCGCCGAACACGGCCCCTTCGCGGGATTCGAGGAGAACCGCGAGCACATGATGCGGGTCATCCGGAACCACCGACGGGCCGCCCACGGCACCGCCCGGGATTCCGGGGAGTACGAGTCCCTGCGCATCAGCCCCGTCC
Organism: Phycisphaerae bacterium; assembly: GCA_002709295.1. Taxonomy (GTDB): domain Bacteria; phylum Planctomycetota; class Phycisphaerae; order Phycisphaerales; family SM1A02. Next base: position 24,888 of record PAQL01000014.1, read on the forward strand.
CGATCGATCACAAGACCGTGCTCGATGCGAACTTCAGCAACTCCACCCAGATGCTCGACCGCGCCACCAGTGCCTGGGACGACGCCCTCGCCTTCGGCGAGAAGTTCGGATATCGCAACGCCCAGGTGTCGGTGATCGCACCGACCGGAACCATCGGCCTTCTGATGGACTGCGACACCACCGGAGTCGAACCCGACTTCGCCCTGGTGAAGTTCAAGAAGCTCGCCGGCGGCGGCTACTTCAAGATCGCGAACCAGTCGCTGCGGCCGGCCCTCGCCGCCCTCGGGTACGCCGATCCCCAGATCGACGAGGTCATCGCCCACGTGATGGGTCGGCTGGACCTCGGCGTCTCCATGCCGCTGCCCGACGGATCCACGAACTCCGCCGACACGACCTTCCGCGACTTCCTCATCGAGAAGGGTTACGACAGCGACGCCTTGGTCGAACTGGAGAACCAGCTTCCCACGGTCTTCGAGCTCCGCTTCGCGTTCAACGCGTGGTCGATGCCCGGCTCCGTCCTTGAATCCATGGGGGTCGATCCCGAGGCCGCGAAGGCCGACATGGGCTTCGACGGCCTGAAGGCCCTCGGCCTGACCGCCGCCCAGCGACAGCACCTCAACAAGCTCATCTGCGGCACGCAGACGGTGGAGGGGGCCCCCCACCTTCGCGACGAGGATCTCGCGGTCTTCGACTGTGCGAACAAGTGCGGTCCCGACGGCCTCCGCTTCATCGCCCCCAAGGGCCACATCCGCATGATGGCGGCGGCCCAGCCGTTCATCTCCGGAGCGATCTCCAAGACGATCAACCTCCCCCACGAGGCGGACATCGAGGAGATCGGCGACTGCTACCGCATGAGCTGGGAACTCGGCCTGAAGGCCAACGCCCTCTACCGCGACGGCTGCAAGCTCAGTCAGCCGCTCAACACCTCGGCGGACGCCGAGAAGGACGACGATCTCGATGCCGACGAGGCTCTGGAGTCGTCGGGCGCGGTCGAAGCCGCCGACGCCATGCTCGAGGCCAGCCTCGAGGCCGCGACCGAGGAGACCCGGGTCATCGAGCGGGTCGTCGAGAAGGTCATCGAGCGCCCCATGCGTCGACGGCTCCCGGACACCCGGGATTCCTTCACCCACAAGTTCAACGTCGCCGGACACGAGGGCTACCTCATCGTCGGCCTCTACGAGGACGGCACCCCCGGCGAACTGTTCATCACGATGGCCAAGGAAGGTTCCACGATCGGCGGGCTGATGGACAGCCTCGGAACCGCGATCAGCGTCGCCCTGCAGTACGGCGTCCCGGTCCAGAGCCTGGTCACCAAGTTCGCTCACCAGAGATTCGAGCCGATGGGCATGACCACGAACAGTGACATCCCCTTCGCCAAGAGTCTCGTCGACTACATCTTCCGCTGGCTCGGCATGCAGTTCGTCGCCGGGTACCGGGAGCAGAACGCGCCGCGCAGGACGCCCGCGAGCAACTCGGCCGCCGCCGTCAAATCGACGACATCGGCCACTGTCAAGGAGGACAACGAGTGCACGGATTCCGAAACGACCCAAGACCCGGCGAAGACCGGCTCGACATCGACGCCCACTGGGGAGAAGCCGAGCGGCACGGACGCCGGTTCATCGTCCACTCTCGAGGCGACCGTCCGCGATTCGGTCACCACATCGGTGTCGCCCGATGGCATCGTCTCGACGACGAAGGTCCACACCGAGACTGCGAAGTCGGTGCTCGACCAGTCCAATGCGGCGCTCATGGGTGATGCCCCCGCATGTGACGGCTGCGGATCGATCACCGTGCGAAACGGCACGTGCTACAAGTGCCTGAACTGCGGCAACTCGATGGGCTGCAGTTGAACAAGGACCATCGGTGACCCGACCGCCCTCCGGCGGCCGGGTCACCGGTACATGTCCTTCGCGGGCGTCTCTCCGACGACGTCCCGGAGGGCCAACCCGCGATGGAAGTGGATTTCGGTTCAAGTTAGGGAGTGTCGACGAGTGGACGGACCCTCTCAACTGGTTGGTGACGCAGGGACGTGCGGACCCGACTCCCCTCAGTCTCCGCAGGGGTGACCCTCTCCACGAGTTCGCTTCCATCGCTTCTCTCTCACCTGGTCGCCGCAAGGGCGACCACATCCCCTCGCCCCCGTCGTGGCCGCCCACCGCCACGACGGGGGCATTCCCTTTCAGGGGACCACCTCCGGAGAGAAGACGGGGCCCGGCGGGTAGCCGGCGGGTAGATTGGTGTCGTGGAACCACCCGACGATCTTCGACGCCGCCACGAGGAATGGGTCGATGCCCGCGAGCGATCCCTCCGTGATCCGGAGGGGTGGCTGGCACTCGTGGCCCTGCACTGGCTGCCAGAGGGCGTGACCACGCTCTCCCGCACCGGGGACCCGGGCGACGACCGACTCGTGCTCCCCGGCGCCCCCGCCTCGCCCGCCGCGATGTTCAGGCTGGAGGTCCCGGACCGGCTCCGGGTCGAGATCCCCCGAGGCGTCGCCGCCACCCTCGACGACCGTTCTCTCGATCCGGAAACTCCCACCGTCCTCCAGAGCGATCGAAACTCCCCGGCCTCGGTCCTCCGGCTCGGCCGGCTGCACATCACGCACATCCATCGCCAGGACCGTGCCGCCCTTCGCGTCCGGGACCGTGAATCGCCGGCCCTCCTCCGGCACCGGGGCGTCCCTCGCTTCGATTTCGACCCCACCCGGATCGTGGCCGCGAGGTTCGTCCCCGCGAGCACGGGGATGAAGATCCCCGTGACCCTGATCACCGAGCACGTGGAGGACCACCCCCTGGCGGGGACCCTGCACTTCGATCTCGACGGCCGGTCGTTCTCCCTGCTGGCCGAACCCTCCGGGCGGGATCTCTTCGTGGTCTTCGGCGACGAGACCAACCGGGCCTCCGGCCCCGACGGGACCTACGGAGGCGGACGTTTCCTTTCCGTGCCCCGCCCCGGCGACGACGGACTCACCACGATCGACTTCAACCGGGCGGTGAACCCCCCCTGTTCGTTCACACCCCATGCGACCTGTCCCACCCCGCCGACGGCCAACCGACTGGCCGTGCCGATCACCGCGGGCGAACGCCGGCCTGCCTGACCAACCCCAGAAAGGGCACCCACGCATGCCACGACTCTCGACACCTCTTCTTCCGTTGCTCCTCGTCCTCGCCGTCCAGACTGGATGCGGAGGAGATGCCGTCCGGATCACGGAAGGGACCTACGCGGCCAAGAGCGCTCATGTCTCCTCACTGAACCACGTGGTGCTGATCTCGCTCCGGGATCCCGCCGATGCCCCCGAGTGCCTGGCCGACTGCAGAGAGATGCTCGCCCGGGTCGACTCCGTGGAGACCATCTGGGTGGGCACCCACACCGACACCGGTCGCGATGCCGTGGATGGGAACTACGACGTCGGGCTCTGCGTCGGACTCGCCGACGCGGAAGCCCTTCAGGCGTATCTGGACCACCCCAGCCATCTGGAGCTCGTCCGGAAATGGGCACCCCGGGCGGCCGGCTTCCGCATCTTCGATGTTGGTGGGGCCACGAGCGACCGATAGAGAGGTACGGGCCGGGGAGCCCCCGCGGGGGGATACACTTCGGCCGGAAGGAACCACATGGCGATCCAGACCTCCATCAAGCGAAGCTTTCTCTACTGGAACCTCGTCTACCTGGTCCTCTGCGGAGGGCTGGGAGCCTGGGGCGCCTACGACTACTGGGTGACCATCCCCGCCCAGGAGGCGGCGGTCAAGGAGTACACCGCCCTCACCGCGGAGCAGAGCGAGCTCGACGGGCGGGCCGAGTTCTTCGAGATCCAGAAGAAGCTTCGCGCGGGAACCGCGGACCAGCAGGAGAAGGCGACCTTCGAGAAGATCAGATCCGCTTCGGGCGGCAATCCCCTGCCGCTGACCGACGAGGACGTCGCCCGCTACGAGGCGATCAACAACATCCTCACCGTCGATTTCGAGAACACCCCTCCGCAGGCGCCCGCGTCCTACGACGGGTGGGTGAACTTCTACGTCTACTTCATCGGGTGTGGAGTCCTCGGGGCTCCTTGGTTCCTCTGGAAGCTGGTCTCCCGCCGGGGACTCTCGTGGACTCTCGAGGACGATGGTTCGCTGGTGACGCCGGACGGGACCTACGAGAGCGACCGGGTCATCGACATCGACATGGCCCTCTGGATGAGGAAGTCGATCGCCCGAGTGGAGATCGAGGGGGTCGATGACCCCGTCCTGCTCGACGACTACGAGAACCAGGACGCCTACCTGATCGTCGGCGCCCTCGCCCACAAGTTCTACCCGGACGAGTGGACCGAGGAAGCCAAGCTCGTGAAGAGCACGGACGATGATGCCGGATCCGCGAACTCCGAGGACCAGGACCCGGACTCCGAACCGGACTCCGAAGCCGATTCCGAAGTCGACCGGGAAGCCGACGGCTGAACACCCGCCCGAGCGTCTCCATGACCGCTGCCGAGGGGGCCGCAGGACCCTGATCGGTGCCTGTATCATGGTCGATTCGACGACCCACCTCCGGAGCCGGCGAGATGCGTGCGACCACCGAACCCACCACTGCCCTTGAAAAGACCGACCGCTGCGGGGACCTCCCCCACCGCCCTCGGGTCCTGCTCGGAAAGATGGGCCTCGACGGCCACGACCGCGGCGTCAAGCTGATCGCCCGCCTGCTTCGAGACAGCGGCATCCACGTGATCTACTCCGGCCTCTGGCAGACCCCCCGCAGCCTCGCGATCGGGGCCCGTGACGAGGACGTCGACTGCATCGCCTGCTCGATGATGAGCAACTCCCACCTCGTGCTCGTCCCGAAGCTGCTGGACGAACTCCGGGATCTCGGCCGTCCCGACATCACCGTCAACGTGGGCGGCATCATCCCCAAGGAGGACATCGAGACGCTCATCGAGGGCGGGGTGAAGGAGATCTTCCACACCGGCACCGGCATGGATGAGATCGTGGCCAGCGTTCGACGTTCGGTCTCGCCGTACGGGGCCCCGGACTTCGACGACCCCAGTGCCAACCTCGCACGCATCCTGAGCCTGGCCCACGCCGGTCAACCGCCCGCGGACGCTCCTCGGGCGAGGCCGAAGCGGGTGATCGGCCTCACCGGAGCACCGGGTGCGGGCAAGAGCACGCTGGTCGCCGCGATGGCCAACGAAGCGGTCCGCCGTGGCGAGAAGGTCGCGGTGGTGGCGTTCGATCCCATGAGCCCGATCACCAGCGGTGCCCTGCTTGGCGACCGACTTCGGGTTGATTTCAACGCCGTCGACGACAAGGTCTTCTACCGCAGCCTCGCGATCGTCGGAGAGGACTACGCCTCCCTGCCCGACATCATCGAACTGGTGGGCGGTGCCGGGTGGGACACCCTGCTCATCGAGACCGTGGGTGCGGGCCAGAACGACGTGGCGATCCGGGAACACGTCGACCGAACCGCGGTGGTGGTGGTGCCGGGCATGGGCGACGCCGTCCAGATGGACAAGGCCGGCATCCTCGAGATCGCGGACCTCTTCGTGGTCAACAAGGCCGACCATGCCGGCGAGCATCAGCTGGTCCGCGAGCTCATGGACATCGCGGAGGGCCGCCCCATCCACGAGACGGTCGCGACCGAGGGCAAGGGCGTGGTCGAACTCCTGGAACGGATCCTGGATTGACCCCCGATTCAGCCGCCGGAGTCCGAGGATGCGCATGCCGCTGACCATCGCTGGCCTCCCCGAGCTCGAGTCCCTGACCTCCGACCAGCGCCGGGAACTCCTCGCCGCCTGCAAGGCTCCGAGTGCCCTTCGACTCTGGACCTCGAACCTCGCCCGCGGGATGTGCCTCGCGGCGGTGCTCTTCTTCATCCTCCACCTGGGCAACGGGGCCCGGCAGATCACCGGACCCATCGGGGTCGGGATCCTGCTGATCGGGATCTCCGGCATGACCCTGGTGATGCACCTGTGGACGATCACCCGCATCCGCGGCCAGATCCGCATGGCGATCGAGGCCGCGAGCATCGGCGGTCTCGTGCCGATCTGCACGAGATGCGGTCACGACTGCACCAGGATCACCGCGACGAGATGCCCGGAATGCGGGGCCTCCCGCAGGATCCCGAGTCCGGCCACGGAGACGACCCCATGAGTGAGACCACGATCCGACTCGCCGATCTCGACGACCCGCGAGACCTCGAGGCGGTCATCGAGCTGACCGCGGAGTTCAAGGCCCTCGACGGCACGGAACTGACCTGGCCGGAGCGACTCGGGCTGGCCGATCAGCTTCGAGGGATGGCCGCGTTCGTGCTGCTCGCGGTCCGCGACGACGCGGTGGTCGGCATGCTGATCGCCCAGCGCACCATGGGCAGCTTCGTCGGCGTGCCCTCCTGCAACATCCACGATCTCTACCTCGTCGAGGACGCCCGAGGGGACGGTCTGGGGACCCGGATGATGACCGCCTGCGCCGATCAGGCCCGGGCGACGGGCTGCGGCAAGCTCACCCTGGAGGTGAATGCCGACAACACCGCGGCCCTGGCCCTGTACCGCAGCCTGGGCTTCGACGTCCCCGAGGGCGAGGGCCCGGGTGATGCGACCTACTACGTGAAATGTCCGCTGGACTGAGCCTGGCCCGGATCAGATGAAGACGAAGATGACGTAGCCCGAGAAGAGGGCCAGGTGCAGCACGCCCTTCATGACGTTCGACTCGCCGCGGCTCATGTTGACGACCATCAGGAGCAGGGTGATCACCAGCAGCACCAGCTCGGGGGAGTCGAGGCCGAGGGTGATCTTCTGCCCGAGGTAGAAGGAGATCAGCAGCACCACCGGGATGGTCAGTCCGATCGTGGCCAGAGCCGAGCCGAGGCAGATGTTGACCGCCCGCTGGAGGTTGTTGTTGCGGGCCGCGACGATCGCCGCGAGTCCTTCGGGAGCCAGGATCAGGATCGCGACCACCAGGCCGACCGCGGCCTCCGGAAGCCCGAGGGCGGGCAGCCCGACGTCGAGCACCACCGAGAGCGACTTGGCCAGGATGACCAGCGGCAGCAGGGTCAGGACCAGGAGCACCACGTGGTAGGCGACGCCGAAGGGCGAGTCCGCGTGTCCGTGATCCTCCTCGGAGCCGTCGGCCCGCTCGTATTCGAAGAAGCCGCGGTGCTCGACGGTCTGGATCCGGAGGAACACCGCGTAGACCGCGATGAACACCGCCACCAGGAATCCCTCGAAGAGGACGAGCTTCCCTTCGGGGACGAACCCGGAGAGGATCAGGCCCAGCCCGCTGAGCACGATGATCCCCGCGATGTAGGTCTCGCTGCTCTTGAGGTTGAAGGTCTGCAGGCGGTGCCGGAACGCCCCCACGATCACCGCCATCCCGAGCAGGCCGTTGAGCACGATCATCAACACCCCCATCATGGTGTCGCGGGCCATCTCCGGGTTCTCGTCCTTGGTGACCATGATCGTCGCGATCATGAGCACCTCGAGACCGATCACCGACAGGGTCAGGATGAGCGTGCCGAAGGGTTCGCCGAGCTTGACCGCCAGACTCTCGGCGTGGTGCACCACCGCGAAGGCGGCGAGCAGGATGACCGTGAAGAGCCAGCCGAAGAGCGGCCAGACCGCCCCCGGGGCGATCGGATCGGCGAACCAGCTCGACCCCACGGTCAGGGTGATCAGCAGCGAGGCGTAGGAGAGCACCAGGGGCCACTCCCGGAGGAGTTCCCGTCGTCGGCGGCTGGCGAGGTCGGACTGGGGGGCGTCGCTCACGGGGCGGATCCGGGATCGGGGGACGGCACGCCCGGCCGAGAGCACGGCCGGGCGTCACGCCGGGGTCCCGGGCATTGTGTCATCGTTCGGCGCGGCGTGCGGAGGCCGAGGCTCCCCCGGGGATCACTGACACGGGCCCCAGGCCGCGAGCAGCAGGCCGAGGTCCGAGCCTCGGACCTCGCCGTCGCCGTCGAAGTCGCCGACGCAGTCGGGGTTCGAGGTCCCACCGCCGCACGGGCTGCCGGCGTAGACCAGGTAGAGGCCGAGGTCGACGCCGTTGACCACGCCGTCGGGCACCAGGTCCGCCGGGCATTCGCAGCGGTCCAGGATCCCGTTGCCGTCGGTGTCGCTGCCGGGTTCGTTCCAGATCTCGACGATGTCGAGCACGCCGCTGCCGTCGCAGTCGCTCACCGCGTCCGCCACGTAGAGGCCTCCGGAATACTCGCCCGCACTGGAGGCCAGCGGGGCGCCGCCGAGCAGCCACGGCCCGACCATCCCCACCGCGGTCCCCATGAAGGCGTAGCCGCTTCCCTGGGTGACCATGCAGAACACCGGAGACGCCGCGCCGCCGTCGAGGTCGTAGAGACGGACCGCACCCGCGTACACCCCGGCCCGGGGATCCGCCGGCGCCCCGACCGCGACCCGGTCGCCCTGGATCGCCACCGAATCGCCGAAGTCGTCGTACGCCCGCGGCACGGCGGGCAGGATGGTCGTCTCCGGAACCAGTTGACCGTCGATCATCCGCAGGACGATCGCGGCCCCGGCGTCCGGCGCCGCGGTGTCGAGCCGCGGGGCCCCCACCACCACCCGGTCGTCGTCGCTGGCGACCCGTCGACCGAAGTACCCGAGGATCTCCGGGGCCTGGGGGACGACGACCTGGACGGCGGTCCATCCCTGCTTGCGAAGATCCTGGAAGAGCACGATCGCACCGGCGTCGGGGCCGGAGGCGTCGTCGAAGGGGACTCCGACCACGAGCCGATCCTCGACGAAGGCGAGCGACGCCCCGAACCGGTCGTTCCCGACCGGCTGGGCCGCGGTGAGGGTCGTCAATCGGGTCCAGTCGCCACCGACCGGAGCGAAGAGTTCCACCACCCCCGCCGCGATCTCCCCGTTCACCGTCGCGCCGGGCACCCCGACCGCGATCAGACCGTCGGAGCGCACCGCCACCGATTCCCCGAAGGCATCCGCCTCGGTCGAATCGATCCGGTCCGTGACCAGCACCGCGGACTGACCCCAGGACCCGCCGGAGAGCGACAGCACGCTGACCGCGCCGCCACCGGTCGCAAGCGGGACCCCGACCGCGGCGATCGAGCCCGAGGCCGCGATCGAATGGCCGTATTCGGCCCGGAGCTCCGGGGTGGCGGGCACGATCTTCTGTGCCTGGACGAGGCCCTCGCCGAGGTCCCGGAAGAAGTGCACCGCCCCACTGTTGTCGACCACGCCGTCGGCCCCCCGGCACGCCACCATCACCCCGTCGCCCGCGGGGGCGATCGCGGTGGCGAACCCGTCGTAGGCCCGGGCGTCGCTGCGCTCCAGGGCCTGGGGCACCGGCACCAGCGGTGCGTCACCGGCCATCGCCGACCCCGCCGTCAGGAGGGCGCAGAGCGACAGCCGCGCCGACCACGGGATCGGCGACTTCCCCCGGCCCGGCTGATCGCCGACGCCGGGCTGCATCAGAAGCAGCCTCCGAAGGCCGTGATGACCAGGCCGAGGTCCATGCCGTCGACGAGGCCGTCGTTGTTGGCGTCACCGGGGTTCTCCCCGATCTCGCCCCAGTTGAGGATGACGATGATGATGTCGTCGACGTTCACCTGACCGTCGCCGTTGAGATCGCCCTCGCACTCGCACTCGTCGGGGATGCCGTTGCCGTTGATGTCGGCACTGGTTCCGTCCGAGATGTCGCACCAGTCGGGCGTCCCGTTGTCGTTGCAGTCGCGGTAGGGATCCTTGGTCTGACACTCGTCGGGGATCCCGTCGAGGTTGCAGTCCAGGCTCGATCCGCCACCGATGTCCTGGGCGTCCTGGATCCCGTTGCCGTTGCAGTCCACGAGGGCGGGCTCGCCCCACGTCATCTGGAACGCCTGGAAGTCGGAGCCGTCGGCGTTGGTGCCGATGAGGTTGAACCGACCGTCCGGGGGCGAGCCGTCGAGGGTGGTGAGCTGGGCGACCAGCACCCGTCCGTCGCCGTCGGGCGTGCCCTGGGCGTCGTCAGGATTGAGCAGCACGATACCGTCGGTCTCGACCATCGAACCCGTGGTGTTGAAGCTGCTGAAGTCGATGCCCACGTTCTGCTCGAAGGAGTCCGAGGCACAGTCGCCGCCGACGGTGAGCAGGGAGTCGAAGGCCAGTTCGGGGAAGAGCCCGGTCGGGTCGCACGGGCGGTCGGACGCAAGGTCCCCACCGTCGAGATCCTGGTAGAGCCCCCCGGTGGTGGTGAAGATCATTGATCCGGTCTTCGGCGAACCGTAAAGGCCGATCAGATGGGCCCCGGGATTGTCGAAGGTCGCGTAGATCCGATAGCAGACGGCAGAAAGTGGCATCAACGAGCCTTCGCCTCGAATCACCCCGGTGATCGGGACGATGTCGATCTCGACGCCGGTGAAGTCCAGCTCCTGACAATCGTCGAGGATGCCGTCCTGGTTGACGTCACCNGACGCGATCTGGCAGATGTCCGGAATGTCGTCGCCGTTGCAGTCGATCGAGGGATCGCCTGCGATCTGGCAGTCGTCCGGAGTTCCGTCACCGTCGCAATCGGGATCGCAGGAATCAGGCAGGCCGTTCTGGTTGCAATCGAACGACGGATCGTCGGCGATCTGACACGCGTCGAGGGTGCCGTCGTTGTCGCAGTCGGTGCCGGCTCCCTTGAGGATCTGACAGTCATCGGGCGTTCCGTCGCCGTCGCAGTCGGCCTCGCAATCGTCGAGCACGCCATCGCCGTCGCAGTCGTTGCCACCCGCGGCCTGGCAGACGTCGAGAATGCCGTCCTGATCGCAGTCGAGGCCGGGCTTGGCCTCGATCTCGCAGGAGTCGAGGGCCCCGTTCTCGTTGCAGTCGGTCTCGGCGCCGGATTCCAACTCGTAGGCATCCTCGATGCCGTTGCCGTTGCAGTCGCCACCGCATTCGGTGAGGAAGACGTTGCCCTCATCGTCGATGTACTGGCCGGAGAAGTCGTTGGGCGCGTTGCCGCAGAAGGTCGTGCCGCCGACCTGCGGGAAGTAGCCCGCCGAGCCATCGATGTAGAACGCCCCGCCGCTGTTTGCGGCGTTGCTCTGGAACAGGCAGGTGGCGAAGGACGGACTGGCGTCGTTGGAGTAGATCGCACCGGCGCGGTCACTGGAGGTGTTTCCGACAAAGGTGCTGTTGGAAACGAACGGCGAGGACTGGCTGGTGGCGTAGATCACTGCGCCNTACTGGCCGCTTGAACCGGCGAAGCTCGTGCCGAGGATCGTCGGACTGGCCAGGTTTTCCAGGTAGATCGAACCGCCGTAGGCGATGTTGGTGCCATGAGTGTTTCCACTGCTGCTTCGGGTGGATGAACAGTTGTCGAACGTGCAGTTGTTCAGAATCGGAGATGCATTGTTGGCCCAGATGGCGCCACCGTAGGCGGATGTACTGACAAACCCCCTATAGCTANNACNGCATCCATTGGAACCCTCTCCTGTTGCGAAAGATTCACACTGCACAAACTGCGTGTTCAAAAACGAGGCATTACAACTTGAACTGCAATAGATGGCCCCCCCACGTGACCTTGCGTTTGAATATCGTTGCCCCCCACTGCAGTTATAGGGGTTTATTGTTTCTGACTTGGCGATACATGAATTGAACGTCGTATTGGAGTAAGCGGGGCTCGAACTTCCCCCTAGATAGAAACTCCCCCCTTCAGAATTCAACGTGTAATTGTCTGATGAATATCTATACACGCTGGCCTCACCACCAGTAAACGTACAGCCCGTGACCACCGGACTTGCCTCCTCCAACTGCACGTCACCCCCGTAGGCATTTTCATTCGAACTTGCGGAGTTCCCCTCGAAGACACAATTGGTCCAGGTCCCGCTGGAGGCACGCATGTAGATCGCCCCACCACCGGAGATGGAACCGGAATTGCACTGGTTGGACGTGAACTCCGTACCCGTCATGTCGAGGGTGCAGCCATCAACCCACATCGCCCCGCCCTTTTCACCGGAGTTCTNGTTGGTGATGAACTTTCCGCCGGTGAAGGTCAGGGTGCAGTTCGACGCATCGATCGCACCACCGGTGTTGGTGGTCTGGTTGCTGACCCACTGGCAGTCGGTGAAACTGACCGTCGCCCCGGACATTTGGAGTCCCGCACCGGAGGAGGCCGTTCCCCCCAGCCAGCGACAGGACACGAAGTCCGCAGCCGAGCCGTTGTTGATCACGGTCATCGGGGTGTTCTGACCGTTTCGGAAGGTCATGCCCTCGATCAACAGGCCGGTTTCTCCGCCGTTGATGGTGAGCAGCGTGGCGGAGTCCCCACCCGGGTCGACAATCGTCTGGGGGTAGCCGTTGATCCCCCGCAGGGTGATGTTCNTGCCGCCGGTATTGAGCGACTCGTCGTAGGAACCGGGACCGATGAGGATGATGTCCCCATCGGTGGATGCATCGATGGCGCCCTGGATGGAGGTGTGGTCACCACTCCCATCGAGGGCGACGGTGAGGACATCGGCCATCGCGCCGGTGGCGCACAGCATCGTGCCGCCGGCGACGGCGGCCCACANGGAGGTGAGGGGGGATCGCAGCATCGATCGAACTCCGGATTTCTGGTTGGTGGTCAACTCGGGGGTGGGGATCATCTCGTCTCGTCCGCCCGCAGGCGGTCCTTCGTCGGGCCTTCAGGCAGACCCTCGACCGTCAGCCCCCGGACCGACGCTCGAACTCGTTTCGTGACAGGTCCGGTAGCTCGGACCAGGACGCAAGCNTACCGAATGAGGNGNTGATTCCCGTCTGAAATCAGGGTTTCCACACCGGAAAGCGCCGCACCGGAACTCGACCGGATCGCAAACCATTGCCCCGCAGTTCGCTACGATGGACGACTCGATCGCGTCGGCCGCCAGCGTCCGCCACGCGACTCGCCCCTCACCCCCGTCCAGCCGCCGTCAGGAGTTCATCGATGACCGTCACCGCCGATTCCANCACCGCCACCGTGCTCGCCCGGGACACCAACCAGGCCCTGGGAATCGCCGAGTTCGCGATCGGCTTCATGAACNNCGACTTCGGCNAACCCTCCGAGGCGGTCAAGGACAAGACCCGGCAGTTCTTCGCCGACGCCGCGGTGTGCGGCGTCTCCGCGATCGCACTGGGCACCAACGCCCCCCTCGTCCTGCGCGAGGAGGCGGCGGAGTACCCGAGGGACGGCGGGGTCACCGTCTTCGGTTCGACCACCGCGGTCTGCCCCGAGAAGGCGATCGCCGCGAACTGCTCCGCGGTGCGGGAATGGGATTCCAACGGCACCAACTTCGGCTANAACCCCGCGCTGGGTCACACCGCCGGCGAGTTCGGCCACAACGACTTCTACGCGGTGCCGGTNGCCGCGGCCCAGCTCTCCGGCCAGGANGGCGCCGCCGCGCTTCGAGGCATGATCCTCCACGACGAGATCCGCGGCCGCCTCGCCGAGGTCTTCAGCCTNAAGAGCTACCGGATCGACCACGTCGTCCACGGGGCGATCGCCTCCGCCGCGGTCTACGGCGCCATGATGGGCGCGACCGCCGACCAGATCGAGTCCGCGATCGGCATGACCGTCGCCCACTTCATCCCCTGGCGGGCGATCCGGGCCGGCAAGCAGCTGTCCGATTCCAAAGGCGCCTCGGCCGCGATCTCCACCGAGGTCGCGGTGCTCGCGATGATGCGGTCGATGAAGGGCTTCCTCGGCCCTCGCGACATCTTCCGGAACCCCGAGGCGATCTGGCGACAGTTCGAGCCCACCGACGGCGACGCCCCGTTCGACCTGGTGCTCAGCCACTCCGGCGACGACTTCGCGGTCATGGGCATGCACTTCAAGCTCGGCCTCTACGAGCACCAGTCCGCGGGCGCCCTCCAGGGGATGATCGACCTGGTGTCCGCCANCCCCGAGCTGCTCGAGAACCCCGATCTCATCAAGACGATCCGGATCCTCGCCTACGAGCCGGCGTTCGGAATCATCGGCGACCCCGCCAAGCGCGATCCCCGGACCCGCCAGAGTGCCGACCA